>JBCKNM010000004.1:0-63520 GCA_038902775.1 Polaromonas sp. | reverse complement strand
ACCAACAGTGCGCGCTCCATGCTGCCGGCCTGGGTGCCGTCGGTGTAGAAGCGGCCGGCAATGCCAAGGGACGGAACGCCCTGCACCTTGTACTGGTCCTGCAACTGCGTGGCCTTGCGCACCTTGGTGACGATGGGGAAGGAGTTGTAGGCTTCGACAAACTTGGCCTTGTTGATGCCCTGCTTTTCAGCCCACGCCGTGATCTGGTCGCCATTGGTGAGTGCTTGCCGCTCGAGGTGGATGGCGTTGAAGACCTTCATCTGCATCTCATCGATCTTGCCCATGCTTTCAAGCACGTAATACAGGCGTTGCTGCGGCTCAAATTCTGGCCTGAACGACACCGGCACGCGCCGGATGACCACGTCTTTCGGCTGCTTTTTAATCCAGCGTTCCAGTTGCGGCTCGAAGGCGTTGCAGTGCGAGCAGCTGTACCAGAAGAACTCGACCACCTCGATCTTGCCGGCAGGTGCCTCAGTGGGCGCTGCTTTGTCCAGCGTGAGGTAGTCGCTACCTTCCTGGGGCGCTTTGCCCTGTGCCAGCGCCGCGCCAGAAAACCCGAGACTGGCGGCTGCAGCGCTTGCTACCCTGGCTACCGCCGAGATTGAAAACTCACGTCGTTGCATTGATTTCTCTCCTGAATATTTCAAACATTCTATGAGTTTTTGGGGTCAGAGCCCAAATTCGCCGAGCCTACGGCTCGCCCGGAGGGCGCGGTGCGATGCACCGCAGCGAAATTGGTGTCTGACCCCAATAACTCCAAAAGTTCAAAGCCGATTTAAGGACATCAGCGCTGCACCCGCACCAGCGCGGTTTCAATTGCGTTGCTGTCGAGCTTTTCCTTAGTTTTATCGGCATCGTCTTTTTTGTCAAATGGACCAAGGCGTACGCGGTAAACGGTTCTGCCAGATTGCTCACGCTCGCTCACCTTGGCTTGATACCCCATCAGTGACAGCTTAGCGCGCTGCTGCTCGGCATCTTCAGGCGTGCGAAAAGCACCCGCCTGAATGAAGTAGCTGAAAGGATCGGCACCAGCGCTGACCACGGCAGTATCTGGCTTGTCTGGCTTGGGGGCTGACTTGGCCTTTGCCAGGTCACCCAGCGGGTCGTTTGAAACCGCTGCCTTGGCAGTACTCGGGGCATCTGCTGCTGGCGCTGCATTTTCTGCCGGGGGCGCAGTGCCTACCGAGCCAGAGGCCACAGCAGAAGGGCGGGCCGGATTTTTACCCGCCAGCGGGGTGTTCGGGTTCCAGTCCTTGTTCTTTTTGGCTTCAGCGGCATCGTTTCCAGCGCTGTGCGACTGGCTTTTGTTCAAAAATGGTATGGGCACCTTGGTCACGTAAACCGCCACTGTCAGCGCCGCACCCAGGCCCAGCAGCCCGCCAATGATGATGCCCAGCAGCGTGCCGCCGCGTTGTTTGTTCATAGTCATTCTGAGGTCATCTTTTGTGAATTCACATTTTGCGGGGCGCGCTAACACCCAGCACAGCCAAGCCATTGTGCAACACTTGCGCGGTCGCCGCGACCAACGCCAGGCGCGCGGTTTTAACCACCGTATCTTCCACCAGAATGCGCTCGGCATCGTAATAGCTGTGGTAGCAGGCGGCCAGCTCGCGCAGGTAAAAGGCCACGTCGTGCGGTGCAAACCCGCTGGCGGCGTTGGTCAGCATGTCGGGGTATTTGGCGATCAGCAGCATCAGCGCTTGCGCCTGCGGGCTGTCCAGGGGCGACAGGTCAGCGCCCTTCAGGTCTGCCACCTCGCCGCCCCAGTTCGATAACACCGAGCAGATGCGCGCATGGGCGTACTGCACGTAATAGACCGGGTTCTCGTTGTTCTTGGCCAGCGCGAGGTCGATGTCGAAGATGTATTCGGTATCGGGCTTGCGGCTGAGTAAAAAGAAGCGCACGGCATCGGTGCTGGTCCATTCGATCAGGTCGCGTAGCGTCACATAGCTGCCAGCGCGTTTTGAAATTTTTACTTCTTCACCGTTGCGCACCACGCGCACCATGGTGTGCAGAACATAGTCGGGGTAGCCCTGGGGCACGCCTTCGCCAGCAGCTTGCAAGCCGGCGCGCACGCGCGAGATGGTGCCGTGGTGATCCATGCCCTGGATGTTGATGGCGCGGCTGTAACCGCGCTCCCATTTGGCAAGGTGGTAAGCCACATCAGGCACAAAGTAGGTGTAGCTGCCGTCGCTCTTTTTCATCACGCGGTCTTTGTCGTCGCCATAGTCGGTGGACTTGAGCCACAGCGCGCCGTCCTGCTCGTAGGTCTTGCCTGCGGCTTTCAACTTCGCAACAGTCGCCTCAACGCGGCCCGAGCTGTACAGGCTGGACTCCAGGTAATAGTTATCGAAACGGACTGAGAAAGCCTTCAAATCAAGGTCTTGCTCGCGGCGCAAATAAGCGACTGCAAACTGGCGGATCGAATCCATATCTTCCACATCACCAGATGCCGTGAATTCGCGGTCATCGGACTTGACGGTTTTCTTCGCGATGAAGTCGGCGGCGATATCGGCAATGTAGTCGCCGTTGTAGGCAAGCTCTGGCCACGTCACATCGCCCGGTTTGATGCCTTTGGCGCGCGCCTGCGTGCTGGTGGCCAGTGTATGGATTTGCACGCCCGCATCGTTGTAATAAAACTCGCGGTACACCTGCACACCTTGTGTCACAAACAGCTTGCAAATCGCATCGCCCAGCGCGGCCTGCCGACCATGGCCCACATGCAACGGCCCGGTTGGGTTGGCCGATACAAACTCGACGATGGTTTTTTCATCGCTGATGGGTTTGACCCCGTATTGCGCACCAGCGTGCAGTACTTCACGTACTGTTTCCTGTTTAGCAACAGCTTTGAGTTTGATGTTGATAAAGCCGGGGCCGGCAATTTCAATCGCCTCAACCCAGCGTTCAAACACCGGGCTGGCGAGCAATATCGCCTTCAAACCCTCGGCGACCTGGCGCGGGTTCTGCTTGAGCCCCTTGGCCAGTTGCATGGCTGCGGTACAGGCGAAATCGCCATGCGCAGCCACCTTGGGTGATTCAAGCGCGGCCTTTTCACCAGCGCCGGGGGAAAGCTGTTCCAGGCCAGCAGCCAAAGCCACGAGCAAGTCATTTTTTATCGAGAGCATGACCTGATTTTACGGTTAACGCAGTCAACCCAAGGTCATCCACCTTACGCATCGAATAAAATAGGAGTTATTGGGGTCAGACACCAATTTCGCTGCGGTGCATCGCACCGCGCCCTCCGGGCGAGCCGTAGGCTCGGCGAATTTGGGCTCTGACCCCAAAAACTCCTAAGCAGCCAGCGCCCGTGCCATCTACCGCCATCTACCGCCATCCACCGCTATTTACCGAACAGGACGGCCATGACCAGCCCCACCACATCAGCCGCAGCCGCCATATCAGCCGCACCCGCCACACCGCGCACCACCTGCCACTCGCTTGAAGTCGCCAGCGTTTTGCACCGCTTTATCGAAAGCAACGTGCTGCCCGGCACAGGCGTTAGCAGCGAGAAGTTCTGGAAAGGTTTTGCTGCCATCGTGCAAGACCTGGCCCCGAAAAACATCGCCTTGCTGGCCGAGCGTGACCGCCTGCAAATCGCGATGGATGCCTGGCACAAGGCCAACCCCGGCGCTATCAAAGACATGAAGGCGTATCGCGCTTTCCTTGAAAAAATCGGCTACCTCGTCAAGCCCCCCAAGAAAGTCAGTGCCAGCACCCAAAACGTCGATGCAGAACTCGCCAAACAGGCCGGCCCGCAACTGGTGGTGCCGATACTGAACGCGCGCTACGCACTGAACGCCGCCAACGCGCGTTGGGGTTCTTTGTATGACGCGCTGTATGGCACTGATGTGATTTCTGAAGCCAACGGTTTTGAAAAAGGCAGCAGCTACAACCCCAAGCGCGGCGCAAAAGTGATTGAATATGCGCGCTATGTACTCGACCGCAGCGCGCCGCTGGCAGCCGCATCGCACATTGACTCGGTTGGCTATTCGGTCAAAGGCGGCAAGCTGGTGGTAGCCCTGAAAGGCGGCAAGACCACGGGCCTGCAAGATGCCAAACAATTCATCGGCTACCAAGGTGCAGCCACTGCGCCAGCATCGGTACTGCTTGAGCACAACGGCTTGCACCTCGACATTCAAATCAACCGCGCCACGCCGATTGGCAAAAGCGATGCCGCAGGCGTGAGCGACCTGGTGCTGGAAGCCGCGCTGTCAACCATCCTTGACCTGGAAGACTCGGTTGCCGTGGTCGATGCCGACGACAAAGTACTGGCCTACAGCAACTGGCTGGGCCTACTCAAGGGCACACTGACCGAGATAGTCAGCAAAGGCAGCACAACCTTCACCCGTGGCCTGAATGCTGACCGTGAGTACACGGCGGCTAACGGTAAGGGCAGCGTCAAGCTGCACGGCCGCTCGCTCATGCTCCTTCGCAACGTCGGCCACCTGATGACCAACCCAGCCATCCTGTACCAAGCGGCAGACGGCAAATTGCGCGAAATCCCCGAAGGCATTCTGGATGCGGTCGTCACCACCAGCATCGCCATGCATGACTTAAAGCGCAGCAAAAAGGACGCGATCCGCAACTCGCGCAAAGGCAGCGTCTACATCGTCAAACCCAAAATGCATGGCCCGGTTGAAGTCGCCTTTGCAGCCGAACTGTTTGCCCGTGTTGAAAAGCTGCTCGGCCTGCCTGACAGCACCGTCAAGCTCGGCATCATGGACGAAGAGCGCCGCACCAGCGTCAACCTCAAGGCCTGTATTGCAGCAGCGTCCAGCCGCGTAGCCTTCATCAACACCGGCTTTTTAGACCGCACTGGCGACGAGATGCACAGCGCCATGCAGGCCGGCCCCATGATCCGCAAGGGCGACATGAAAACCAGCGCCTGGATTGCTGCTTACGAGCGCAGTAACGTGCTGGTCGGGCTGCAATGCGGCCTGCGCGGCAAGGCGCAAATCGGCAAGGGCATGTGGGCCATGCCCGACCTGATGGCGGCCATGATGGCGCAAAAAATTGGCCACCCCCTGGCCGGTGCCAACACCGCCTGGGTGCCCAGCCCCACCGGTGCCACGCTGCACGCGCTGCACTACCACCAGGTCAAGGTCAGCAAAATACAAAAAGACCTTGAAAAAATCGACGCACACAGCGACAAATCAAAAGTGCGCAACGCCATACTGAACGACCTGCTGCAAGTGCCGGTTGCCAGCACGCCCAACTGGAGCGTAGAAGCCAGGCAGCAGGAACTCGACAACAACGCACAAGGCATTCTGGGCTACGTCGTGCGCTGGATAGACCAGGGCGTGGGCTGCTCCAAGGTGCCCGACATCCACAACGTCGGCCTGATGGAAGACCGCGCCACCCTGCGCATCAGCAGCCAGCACATGGCCAACTGGCTGCTGCACGGCGTGGTGACCAAAGCACAAATCACTGAGACCTTTGAGCGCATGGCCGCCGTGGTTGACAAGCAGAACGCAGCCGATGCGCTCTACAAGCCGATGGCAGGCCACTTCAAAACCTCAGCCGCGTACAAGGCCGCGTGTGATCTGGTCTTCAAGGGACTGGAGCAGCCTAGCGGCTATACCGAGCCGCTGCTTCATGCTTGGCGGTTGAAGGTGAAGGCGGGAGCAGCTTGATTGACCAAGCTTTAGATTGTTGATATACGACACCTTTGGGTGTCGTTTTTACTGGTCTATTGAAGGAGCTTTGGCCCTTGCCCCAAGGTCGCCAATATTCGATTCTTCAACCGTGACTGTGCATCCTCAAGGTTTTCCGGGTTCCAAAAAATGCAGTTGTATTGCCGGATATCAAAGTGAAGATCATCACCTTCACGGCACATGAAAATCACTGGCAATCCAAGCCCGTGTGCAAAGCCAGCTTCATAGTAAACGCCGCCTCGATTCCCAGTGAAATCCGACACTACAAACCGTGACGCGCGGATGGAGGCCATGATTTCATCGTCAATCTTGCCGTTATGTTGCTTTGAGTCGATTCGCAATGGCTCATAGCCCGCAGCGCGAGTTGCTGGCTCAATAACTTCCGTCCACAGAGAAAACACCTCTGTGTTAAACCACATCGCGCAGAAACCGATTGACGACACAGACTCGCGACGTCCTTCAAGGTACAGGAGGCCTTTAGGACTGACTTGATATTCGTGGTTGTTTTGACTGACCAGCAAGCCCATTTCATTGCACAGGACTTCGGTCACCATGAATTCCATCTCTTCAATCGTTCTGCTCCAGCCTATGGGCATCAGGCGGCTGGCGGTTAAAGATCCTCCCACTATCACGACGTAATCACTTGGCGAATTTTTGAATGCTTCCCAGAGCCCTAAATCTTGCAATGAAAACTGCCTACCTGGCGAAAATTCGGTAGTAATCCATCGCAACATTCGATCCGCCCTGTGATGCAAAGAAGGCACTACGCTTGCAAGCGCCAAATCAATATCTGATGACGTAACAACCGACGGCGCGAATTCATTGATCCAAGCCGATATCTTCCAACGGGCAGCGTCATCTCCATTGCGCAGATTGACAGCAGCCGTGCGGCTGATCGTGAACTGCCCACATTGCGGGCAATCGACCATTGACGCATCCTTCGTCGGATGGCTTTTAACTGTGGCCTTCTGATTCCCACAAACAGGACAACTCATTTCAAGCCGCCTTTTTCAACTTCATCTCTACTCGCATCCCCGCAGATGCCAGCATCTGCACCAGCGTGTCGATGGAAAAGAGATCAATCTTTCCCCGTACCAGATCAGACACGCGCGGCTGGGTCACGCCAAACAGTTTGGCCGCTTCGGCCTGGGTCAAGCCGTTCTTGCGGATCACTTCGGTGATGGCCATCATCAGTTCGCTGCGGACCTTCATGTGCGCAGCTTCACCGGGCGTATCTTCAATCGCATCCCAAACGCTGGCAAAGCGTTGGGGTTTGGTGATTTGTTTTGTCATTTGTCTGGCTGTAAACCTTGCTGAACCCGGTCAATTTGATACCCCATTGCCCGGCGCGACCTCGCTGGATAGCTACGCAATTCATCGAGTGAAGACCCCAAAAATTCGACTTCTCTCATAAATTTATGATACAAGTATTTGTATATTTTTGCAACTCAGTTCTTATCGGGTATGGCAATAAAAAACTCTCAAGCCTGCCAAACCCCATAACCCGCCTCGCGCAGGTCTATGCCCAACTCCACCTCCATATCCCGAGCGCCCTCATAAGGCATGGGGTTGTACATCTGATAAAGCTGCGGCAACAGGCGCAGGCCGAAGTCGCGCACGTAGCGGTTGGACTGGATGCCTGCTTTGTGTTTGTCAAAGCGTCGGTCGGGGTCTAGCCCTGTCATGCCGACGTACACGAATGGCTTGCCGAGAACGTAGTCGGGGTTGGCGCGGCGAAAGCGGGCGATGTCCCAGACCTCGGGCGCAAGCTCGATCACATAGACGTGATAGTGGTGCCCTCTAGGCGCTTTGAGTGCCTTGGGGGCTTTCGGTACTTTCGGTGCTCTGGCCATGTGCTTGCAAAGGATTAGCCTCCGGCAGCCAGTGCAGATTCCAGTGCATCAATAAACATTGCCGCCACATCAAACCCGGTCTGGTCAAAAATTTCCTGAAAGCAGGTCGGGCTGGTCACATTGATCTCGGTCACGCAGTCACCAATCACGTCAATACCTACCAGCAACAAGCCGCGCGCCGCTAGCACCGGGCCAATCGCCTCGGCAATCTCGCGGTCTCGCTTTGACAGCGCCTGGGCTACGCCTTTACCGCCAGCTGCCAGGTTGCCGCGGACCTCACCGCCCTGCGGAATGCGCGCCAGGCAGTGCGGCACCGGCTTGCTGCCTATCACCAGCACGCGCTTGTCGCCCAGCGCAATCTCGGGCAAAAACTTTTGTACCATCACACTTTGCGCGCCGTTTTTATTCAGCGTTTCAATGATGCTGCCGAGGTTCAGGCCATCATCCCTGACCCTGAAAATCCCCATGCCACCCATGCCGTCCAGCGGTTTCAAAATGATGTCGCGGTGCTCGGCCTGAAAGCGTTTGATGTCACCCGCATTGCGCGTGACCAGCGTCGGGCCGATGAACTGCGGGAACTCCATGATGGCGAGTTTTTCAGGGTGATCGCGCAACGCGCGCGGCTTGTTGAAAACTTTTGCGCCCTCGCGTTCGGCTTGCTCCAGCAGGTGGGTGCTGTAGAAAAACTCGCTGTCAAACGGCGGGTCTTTGCGCATCACCACACAGCCAAAATCCTTGATCGCCTGCGGCCGCTGGTTCGGCTGTTGCTGCTCTGCGGTAAACCAGCTAGTTGGGTGACCGGTGAGCCTGATGTCACGCACAAAGGCGGTCACGAATCCACCCCGCTCCCACATGATGTCTTTGGTCTCGCAGGTGCTGATGCGGTGGCCGCGCTTTTGCGCCTCGCGCATCATCACGAAGGTGCTGTCTTTGTAAATCTTGAACGATTCAAGCGGGTCGGCAACGAAGAGTATGTTCATGGCTTTGCTAGGTTGGTCTGCTTTGTGAAAGTAATGGGCACATTGCTGCTGGCGATCACACCGCCGCCCAGGCAAACCTCGCCGTCATACAGCACGGCCGATTGGCCGGGTGTAACGGCCCACTGTGGCTCTGCAAAGGTCAGCTCGCATTCGGTGGGGCCAAGGTTGCGCACCTCGCAGGCTGCGTCCGCCTGCCGGTAGCGGGTCTTCGCAGCAAGCATTCGAGCGGCAGGTGCCGCACCCGCTACCCAGCTACAGTCCTGCGCTCCCAGCAGCGTTGATTGCAGCCACGGGTGGTTATGCCCCTGCACCACCCACAAGGTGTTGCTGTCCATGTCTTTACGGGCTACAAACCACGGCTCATGCTCACCCACGCCGCGTTGGCCGCGCGCCTGCGCAGCTTTGAGGTCTGCCCCTTTGGCCTTGACACCACCAATGCCCAGGCCTTGCCGCTGCCCCAAGGTATAAAAGCTCAGGCCCACATGCTCGCCGAGCACACGGCCCTTGTCGCTTTTAATCAGACCCGGCGCTTTGGCGATGTAGCGGTTTAAAAACTCACGGAAGGGGCGTTCGCCAATAAAGCAGATGCCGGTCGAGTCTTTTTTCTTCGCATTCGGCAAGCCAATTTCGTCGGCAATGCGCCGCACGTCGGTCTTGTGCAGCTCGCCGACCGGGAACAGCGTTTTTGACAACTGCGCCTGGTTCAACCGGTGCAAAAAGTAACTCTGGTCTTTGGCCGGGTCCAGCCCCTTGAGCAACTCGTGCAGGCCGGTAGCCTCGTTTTTGCGCAGCCTGGCGTAGTGACCCGTCGCAATTTTTTCGGCACCCAGCCGCATCGCATGGTCGAGGAAAGCCTTGAACTTGATCTCGGCGTTGCAAAGGATGTCGGGGTTAGGCGTACGGCCGGCCTGGTACTCGCGCAAAAATTCGGCAAACACGCGGTCTTTGTAATTGGCGGCAAAATTGACGTGTTCAATCTCAATGCCAATCACGTCAGCTACGGCGGCGGCATCTACAAAGTCGATGTTGGACGTGCAATAGCCCGAGTCGTCGTCGCCCGAACCTGCGGGTCGGTCGTCATCTTCCCAATTCTTCATGAAGATGCCGATGACCTCATGGCCTTGCTGCTTGAGCAGGTAAGCCGTGACGGCCGAGTCCACGCCGCCGCTTAAACCAACGACGATTCTTTGCTTTGGCTGTTTTGCCTGGTTTGAATTTGCTACTACACCCATGAGGCAATTATCCCCGGCGCAGCAATCGCGTGCTCCAGCCGACGGTCGCAGTGGCATCCATCGTCAGCCAGCCTTCATGGTCACGGCCCCACAGACGAATGGTTTTGCCATCGGGTGATGGCTGGCCATGTACCGAAAACGAATGGATGTCAAAGGTTGGCCGGACGGCCTTGAACTCGAATTTCAAAACTGCTCTATCAGGTAACTGACGACGCAGCAAATCCATCAGCAGCGTGGCAATTAGCGGTCCATGCACGATCAGTCCTGGGTAGCCTTCAACCTCGGTCACGTATTTGCGGTCATAGTGAATGCGGTGGCCGTTGAAGGTCAGCGCCGAGTAACGAAACAGCAGCACCTCACTAGGCGTTATAGATCGTTCCCACGCAGATTCAGCGGGTGCAGTCTGCGGCGGTGGCGCTACGTCATCAGGCCTCGCCGCCGGGCGGTAGACGATGCTGTGATGCTCAGTCAGCGCAACTGCTGCATGGCTGTTGCGGCGGATTTCATGCTTAATTTTGACGAAGATGAGGCGGCCCGTGCGGCCAGATTTTTCTTTCACGTCAACGATGGTGGATGTGCGCTGCAAGGCATCACCAATCAGCAGCGGCTCATGAAATTCAAAATCGCTACCCGCCCACATGCGGCGCGGCAGCGGCACGGGCGGCATGAATCCACCGCGTTTAGCGTGACCGTCTTCTCCGAGTTCTGATTGCGCGTAAATCGGCAAAAAGTACAGCCAGTGCCACAGGTAGGGCAGCGGCGAGCCGGGCGCGGGGCGTGTGGTGTCAAGTTGGTCAAGCGTTGCTGACAGCGCTGCGTAAGGCGTGGCAGTGACGATGTCGTTACCCGTTTCACTACGGCCAATCCAGTCTTGTAAATTCATTTTTTACCTGAAAAAATGGCTACAACCCAATTAACCCAATAAATACGGATGTAACCAGCTATTAAAATTGTAGCAAAACCGATGCGTCTGTAGTGACCAGCTCCAGCGGATAGCGCTGCCCGGCCAGGTAGTCTTCCATGCAGCGCAGCAGCAGCGGACTGCGGTGGCGATCGGTTGATTGCCTGATCTCTTCTGCCGTCAACCACAGCGTGCGGACTATGCCCGCGTCAAGTGCCTGGCCTTCAATGTGTGCGCCCAGCTCGCCGCAAAAAGCAAAGCGCAGGTAGGTCACGTCAAGCTGTTCTTCATTTGCTGTAGCGGCCCGCTCAAAGCGCGACAAGTACACACCAACGACGGCGGTGGGTGTGAAGTGAAAGGCGGTCTCTTCAAGCGTCTCACGCGCACAGGCGCTCGCCAAACCCTCGCCGGGGTCAAGGTGGCCAGCGGGGTTGTTCAGTTTGAGGCCGTCAAACGTTTCCTCCTCAACCAGCAAAAATTTTTGCACGCCATCAAAGTCACACGCAATCACTGCGGCCACTGTGACGCTGGGTTTAAAAAATTGGCTCATGATTTGATTATCGGGTTGCCCAGCCAGCAAGGCCTCCCGCAGCACTTCGCTGTTGTTGAATGTAGTCACTTGATGCCAGCTTATCAAGTCCATGGCTTCGTCCTAAACTACAGCAAAGCTTATTCACCCTAACACCCCCACAGGAGACAACATGTCGTCAACCCCAATCATCAGCCACTACGTCAGCGGAAAAGTCTTCGCAGGCGCATCCAGCCGCAAGCAAGAGGTTTTTAACCCGGCCACGGGCGCAGTGTCAGCCCACGTCGCATTGGCCAATAGCGCTGATGTTGATGCGGCGGTAGCCTCTGCGCAAGCGGCCTTCCCCGCCTGGAGCGACCTGCCGCCTATTCGCCGGGCACGCGTGATGTTCAAGTTTTTAGAGCTGCTCAACCTCAACAAGGACAAGCTGGCCCACATGATCACGGCCGAGCACGGCAAGGTGTTTACCGACGCGCAGGGTGAAGTCGCACGTGGCATTGACATTGTTGAATTTGCCTGCAGTATTCCGCAACTGCTCAAGGGCGACTTTAGCGATCAGGTCTCCACCGGCATTGACAACTGGACATTGCGCCAGCCGCTGGGCGTGGTGGCGGGCATCACGCCGTTCAACTTTCCGGTGATGGTGCCGATGTGGATGTTTCCGGTAGCGATTGCGGCAGGCAACTGCTTTATTCTGAAGCCGAGTCCGATTGACCCCAGCCCCAGCCTCTTCATGGCCGAGCTGCTCAAGCAGGCGGGCTTGCCGGACGGCGTTTTCAATGTGCTGCAGGGCGACAAAGAAGCCGTTGATGCGCTGCTCGTCCACCCGGATGTCAAGGCTGTGTCGTTTGTCGGCTCCACGCCAATTGCCAACTACATCTATGAAACCGGCGCGCACCACGGCAAGCGCGTGCAGGCCTTGGGCGGTGCGAAGAACCACATGGTCGTCATGCCTGATGCCGACCTAAGCCAAGCCGTTGATGCCTTGATAGGTGCAGGCTACGGCTCGGCCGGCGAGCGCTGCATGGCGATTTCAGTTGCGGTACTGGTCGGCGATGTGGCCAACAAGCTGGTGCCCATGCTGGAGGCGCGCGCCAAAACACTGGTGATTAAAAACGGCATCCATCTGGATGCGGAAATGGGCCCCATCGTCACCCGCGTTGCGCACAAGCGCATCACCAACTACATCGACGTTGGCGTTGAAGAAGGCGCAAAGCTGCTGGTGGATGGCCGCACCTTCACGGGCAAAAACGCGGGTGCGGGTTGCGAAGGCGGCTTCTGGATGGGCGGCACTTTGTTTGACCACGTCACGCCCGACATGCGCATTTATAAAGAAGAAATTTTTGGCCCAGTGCTCGGCTGCGTGCGGGTAAAAGACTTTGCTGAGGCCGTAACCTTAATCAACAACCAAGAGTTTGGCAACGGCGTGAGCTGCTTCACCCGCGACGGCCATGTGGCGCGCGAATTTAGCCGCCGCATTCAAGTCGGCATGGTCGGCATCAACGTGCCCATCCCGGTACCTATGGCCTGGCACGGCTTTGGCGGCTGGAAGAAAAGCCTGTTCGGCGACATGCACGCCTACGGCGAAGATGGTGTGCGTTTCTACACCAAACAGAAATCCATCATGCAGCGCTGGCCGGAGAGCATTGGCAAGGGCGCCGAGTTTGTGATGCCTACGGCAAAATGATACACTAATATCACTTTTAGGAGCCCGCCATGATGACTGCAACATTGCGCAACTGGGGTGGATCGGTAGCTTTGCCGATTCCGAAAACTCTGCTTTCTCTCGCCCATTTAGAGGTAGGGAACGAGGTGACGCTGGATCTGCGCGATGGTCAAATCGTCATCGCGGCCAGCCGTCCAAAATTTACGCTAAAGCAGTTGATGCAGGAGCACAAAGCATTGGCACTGCCGCGTGACGCTGCGTGGCTTGATTTTGATGACCTGCCCTCAGAGCGCGTTTAATGGCATCGCCTCGCACGCCACAGCGTGGCGATATTTGGTTGGTTGATTTGAACCCGGTCAAGGGCCGCGAACAGGCAGGCACGCGCCCAGTGTTTGTGTTGTCTCCGGCAGATGAAACCTTGGCCATCGTATTGCCCATCAGCCAAGGCGTTACCTTGGCACGCAGCCAAGGTTTTGCAGTGTCACTCACTGGCTCAGGCCTGCAAACGCAGGGCGTCATCATTTGCAACCAGCCGCGCACCGTTGCCATGCGCGAGCGCAGCGGCAAGAAGATTGAAGCCGCGCCTGACTTCATCGTTCAAGAAGTGCTGGCGCGTATAGCCCCTTTGGTGACATGATCATTTTGCGGGTATTGGGGCTCTGACCCCCAAACCCGCCTGTTAGCTACAGCCATCAAACTAGGAATTTCAGTGATGAAGATTCCCAAAAATCTCATGTAAGCTTCACGCCAGCTGGAAGTCGGCGTTCGCACCCATGACCTAGACTTCTTAGGGAGTCAGAAATTTCCAAAATACCACTCACTCGTCATTGCGAGCGAAGCGCGGCAATCTAGGGCTCATGGATTGCCGCGCTTCGCTCGCAATGACGGAAAAGGTACATTTGAAAATTCCGACTCCCTTAAATAACCAATGCCTTGAGGAGAAACCCATGCTGATTGGGGTACCTGCCGAAATCATCGACGGTGAAACACGCGTCGCCATCACGCCTGAAACGGCCAAAAAACTTAAAGCCCAGGGCCATACCATTCGTGTGCAGTCCGGCGCTGGTGTTGCCGCCAGCGTCACTGATGAGGCCTATAGCGCTGTGGGTGTCGAGATCACCGACGCAGCCGGCGCTTATGCCGCTGACATTGTGCTCAAGGTGCGCTGCCCGCTGGACAGCGAAATGCCGCACACCAAAGCCGGTGGCGTACTGGTGGGCATGTTGAACCCGTTTGATGCCACTGGCCTGCAGCGGCTGGCCACTGCGCAGTTAACCTCGTTTGCACTGGAAGCCGCACCGCGCACCAGCCGCGCACAAAGTATGGACGTGTTGTCATCGCAGGCCAATATTGCGGGCTACAAGGCCGTGCTGATGGCGGCTGAAAAATACCAGCGCTTTTTCCCCATGCTGATGACGGCGGCGGGCACTGTCAAAGCCGCCCGCGTTGTCGTCCTCGGTGTTGGTGTTGCCGGCCTGCAAGCCATTGCAACGGCCAAACGGCTGGGTGCCGTGATTGAAGCCAGCGATGTGCGCCCGAGCGTGAAAGAGCAGGTCGAATCGCTGGGCGGCAAGTTCATTGACGTGCCTTATGAGAGCGACGAAGAGCGTGAAGCCGCAGTCGGCGTAGGCGGCTATGCCAAGCCCATGCCGCCAAGCTGGCTGGCGCGCCAGAAAGTCGAGGTTGCCAAACGTGTGGCGCAGGCCGACATCGTGATTACCACCGCGCTCATCCCCGGCCGTGCTGCGCCGGTGCTGGTGACCGAGGACATGGTCAAGGCCATGAAGCCCGGCAGCGTGATTGTTGACCTAGCCGCACCGCAAGGCGGCAATTGCCCATTGACCGAACCCGGCAAAACCGTGGTGAAGTACGGGGTGACGCTGATTGGCGAGACCAACGTGGCATCACTCGTGGCGGCTGATGCCAGCGCACTGTATGCACGCAACCTGCTGGACTTTTTAAAGCTCATCATCACCAAGGAAGGCACGCTCAAGGTTGACCTTGAAGACGATATTGTTGCCGCTTGCCTGATGACCCAGGGCGGCGAAGTCAAGCGTAAATAACAAAGAAAGCAAGTCATGGAAGTCTCACACACCATCACCAACCTGATTATTTTTGTACTGGCGATTTACGTCGGCTACCACGTCGTTTGGACCGTCACACCAGCGCTGCACACACCGCTGATGGCGGTGACCAATGCAATTTCTGCCATCGTCATTGTGGGTGCCATGCTGGCCGCTGCGCTGACTGAAACACCGCTAGCTAAAACCATGGGTGTGCTGGCGGTTGCCCTTGCAGCCGTGAATGTGTTTGGCGGCTTTCTGGTCACGCAGCGAATGCTGGAGATGTTCCGTAAAAAGGAAAAGAAAGCCCCTGCCTTAGCTGCCTCAACTGCCGCAACTGCCGCAACTGCCGCCAATGAAAGAGCCGCCAAATGAGCATGAATGTCGTCACGCTGCTGTACCTGGTGGCATCGGTCTTTTTTATCCAGGCGCTGAAAGGTCTAAGCCACCCCACTACGTCGCTGCGCGGCAATCTATTTGGCATGGTCGGCATGACGATTGCGGTGCTGACCACGGGCGCATTGATTGTTGAAAGCTCTGGCGGCAAGGCCTTTGGCATGATGTATGTGCTGGGCGCATTGGTAGTGGGCGGCGCTGCGGGCACGCTGATGGCCAAGCGCGTCGAGATGACCAAGATGCCCGAGCTGGTGGCTTTCATGCACAGCATGATTGGCTTGGCGGCGGTGTTTATTGCCGTGGCTGCGGTAGCCGAGCCTTATGCGTTTGGCATTGTTGCCAAGGGCATGGAGATACCGGCCGGCAACCGGCTTGAGCTGTTCCTCGGCGCAGCCATTGGTGCCATCACCTTCAGTGGCTCGGTGATTGCGTTTGGCAAGCTCAGTGGCAAATACAAGTTCCGCTTGTTCCAGGGCGCGCCTGTCACGTTTGCGGGCCAGCACAAGATCAACCTGGTGCTGGGTCTGGTGATGCTGGCGCTGGGCTTGATATTTACGTTTACCGGAAGCTGGGCCGCATTTTTTGCGATGCTGGCGCTGGCGTTTGTGATGGGTGTGCTCATCATCATCCCGATTGGCGGCGCTGACATGCCGGTGGTGGTGTCCATGCTCAACAGCTACTCGGGCTGGGCGGCGGCGGGTATTGGTTTTAGCCTGAACAACTCGATGCTCATCATTGCCGGTTCGCTGGTCGGCTCGTCGGGTGCCATCCTCTCGTACATCATGTGCAAGGCCATGAACCGTTCTTTCTTCAATGTGATTCTGGGCGGCTTTGGTGGCGAAGCGACGACGGCCGTGGCTGGCGCCAAAGAGCAGCGTCCGGTCAAGTCAGGCTCTGCCGACGATGCCGCCTTCATTCTGAGCCATGCTGAAACCGTCATCATCGTGCCGGGCTACGGCCTGGCGGTGGCGCGCGCGCAGCATGCCGTGTACGAGCTGGCCGAAAAGCTCATTCACAAGGGGGTCAAGGTCAAGTACGCGATTCACCCGGTGGCCGGCCGCATGCCTGGCCACATGAACGTGCTGCTGGCCGAGGCCGAAGTGCCGTATGACCAGGTGTTCGAAATGGAAGACATCAATGCTGAATTTGGCCAGGTCGATGTGGCGATTATTTTGGGTGCCAACGATGTGGTGAACCCTGCTGCGCACGTCAAGGGCAGCGCCATTTACGGCATGCCGATTCTGGAGGCCTACAAGGCCAAGACCGTGATCGTCAACAAACGATCGATGGCCGCAGGCTATGCCGGGCTGGACAACGAACTCTTCTACATGGACAAAACCATGATGGTGTTTGGCGATGCGAAAAAAGTGATTGAAGACATGGTCAAGGCCATTGAGTAGACGGTGTTTCAGGCGTGGTTCAAAAAGTAACGTTTTTGGGTAACACGGACAATGTGAATTTTGGATGGTTTGCCTATGACTCAACCGATGGCCACCCGAAAAAGTGTTACCCGATTTTGAACCACGCCACATTTACGTTAAAATAAATGACTTACGACATTAAGTCGGGTGACTTTAAACCCCGAAACTTCAGAACTAAAATTGCGAACAATCAAAAAGTCAGTCAACTGACGAAAAGTAATGGTGCTCTGTGGCAGGCACATGCCCATCAAGGCAGGATAAATCGCTAAAAAAGCGCGCGTTCGTGATCATTTCTTGTTGTCCTGCTTTCAAACTGCGTTCCGCAGCACATTGCCATCATCATGGATGGCAATCGGCGCTGGGCCAAGCAATTTGGTTTGCCTGCCGCTCAAGTCTAAATTTTGTTATGTCATTGCCCCAATCACCCATGTTGAAATCATTTTCAAAGTCACTTTGCCTGCGCGCGGTGCTTGCTACGCTGACCGTGTCACTGAGCGTGGGCTTGCAGGCCCAGACAGCAGCGTCCGCCCCCGCCATTGATGCTGCGGCGATCGCACCCGCCCAGTCTCCCGCTGCAAATATGGCCGCTACCCTACAGCAGGCCAAGCCGTTACAGGCCAAGGTGCAGGAAGGCGCCAAATCCGACGCCGATGCGACTGGCCCCGAAGCCGCGCGGGTGCGCCCGCCAGCCCGTGCCTCCGTGCCCAGCCAGTTTCAGCGTTTTGTACAGGAAACCACCGGCCGCTTGCTGCCCATGTATGGCCGCGACCTGTTTGAGGCGTCGCAAGCCTACGCCGTAGACAGCGCCCTGCCCGCGCCCGATGCCTACCTGTTGGGCCCAGGTGACGAGGTTCAGCTCAAGGTATGGGGCCCGGTTGACTTCAACACCAGCCTCACGATTGACCGCAATGGCCAAGTGAACCTACCCAAGGTGGGTGTGGTCACCCTGGCGGGCGTGGCCGTGCGTGATCTTGACAAAACCTTGCAGGGTTATTTGGGCAAAGTCTTCAGCAACTTCAGTGCCAGCGCCACCTTAGGGCGCTTGCGCGGTATCCAGGTCTATGTGGTTGGCCAAGCGCTACAGCCGGGCACCTTCCACCTGTCCAGTCTCAGCACCCTGGTCAATGCACTGTTTGCCAGCGGCGGCCCGAATGCCAATGGCTCCATGCGCAACATTCAACTCAAGCGTGCCGGCAAAACTGTCACCACGCTCGACCTGTATGACTTCATCGCGCGTGGCGACAAAACCCGTGATCTGCCCTTGATGTCGGGTGACGTCATCGTGATCCCACCCGTGGGCCCGCGCGTTGCGGTCACCGGGGCCTTTGATCAAGCCGCCATCTACGAATTGAAAGACGGCACCTCGGTCACCAGCGTGGCAGACATCCTGTCTTTGGGCGGCGGCGTACCGGTCTTGGCCAAGACGCAAAAGGCCCTGTTGGAGCGCATCACGCGCGAGAGCAATCCGCCGCGTCAGGTGCAAGAAATCGTGCTCGACGAGCAGGGGCTGCGCCAGCCGCTGCGTGATGGCGACGTGCTGACCCTGCTGGACATCAGTCCGGCCTTCGCCAATGCCGTGACGCTACAGGGCGTCGTTGCTGAACCGCTGCGTTACCGCTGGTTTGAAGGTATGAAGGTACTGGACCTGATTCCCGATCGCGAAGCACTCATCACCGGCGATTACTACAAGCGCAAGAATCTGCTGGTGCAAAAAATCGAGGTCATCAAAGAGGCGGGCAGCAAAGTGTCGGACCGGGTCCGGAGCATGGCTGACCAGATCAACTGGGAATACGCCGTCATCGAGCGTCTTGACCGCAACAAACTCAGCACCGAGCTCATCCCGTTCAACCTCGGCAAAGCCGTGCTGCAGCACGATCCCGCACACAACCTGACGCTGCAAGCCGGTGACGTGGTCACCATCCTGAGCCAAAACGACCTGCGCCTGCCGCAAAACCGTCAAACCCGCCTGGTGCGCGTGGAGGGCGAAGTGGCCGCACCTGGTATCTACCAGGCGGCTGCCGGTGAAACCCTGACCCAACTGATCTGGCGCATTGGCGGTCTGACGCCGCAGGCCTATGTGTTTGGCACCGAGTTCAACCGCGAATCGGTGCGCACCCGCCAGCAAGAAAACCTTGACACCCTGACCCGTCGGCTGGAGGTCCAGTCTCAGGCCCAGGCCGGTAGTCTTCTTACCAACCGGGGTGCCGACGCGGCCCAAGCCCAACTGCTGCAACAGCATCAGCAGGCCCAGCTCAAAAGCCAGATTGAACGGCTCAAGACCCTCAAAAGCAACGGCCGCCTGGCGCTGGAGCTTGACCCACAAGGCCAAACCCTGGCGACCCTGCCTACCCTGCCGCTTGAGGACGGCGACCACATCCATATCCCCTCTGTGCCGAGCTTTGTGTCGGCGTTTGGCTCCGTCAACAACGAAAACGTATTCATTTACAAATCTGGCAAAACCGTGGCTGACGTCCTCAAGTCAGCGGGCCTGACCGAAGACGCCGAACCCGACCAGGCCTTTGTGCTGCGCGCCGATGGCAGCATCATTGCGCGGCGTGACCGCGGCGGTCTGTTTGGCGGTGGCTTTGAATCCCTCCAGGTCATGCCTGGCGACACTGTGGTGGTGCCCGCGCAGATTGACCGCGAGAGCCGCTACAACTTCATCATCCGTGCGGCCAAAGACTGGACCAGCATCCTGGCCAACTTCGGCCTGGGCGTTGCCGCCCTCAAAATCTTGCGCAACTGAGGCACGCCATGACTGAACTAGATCAAGCAACGCTTGGTGCGCAAATGCAGACTAAAGAAGACGACGAAATCAGCCTGCTCGACCTGCTGCAAGTGGTGGCAGACAACCTGCGCCTGCTCATCCTGGGCCCACTGGCCGCAGGGCTGCTCGCCTTGGGCTACAGCTTTACCATTGCCCCGACCTTCACCGCCACCACCAAATTTCTGCCGCCCCAGCAGCAGGCCAGCGGGGCCGCCGCCATGCTTCAGTCATTGGGTGCCTTGGGCGGGCTGGCCGGTGCCGCCACCGGCTTGAAAAGCCCGGTCGATCAGTATCTGGCTTTCATGAAAAGCCGCAGCGTGCAGGATGCGCTGATTGACCGTTTCAAATTGATGGATCGCTATGAATCGAAATTCCGGCAGGATGCGCGCACCGCCTTGGCCGCAAACGCCCGCTCCAGCAGCGGCAAAGATGGGCTCATCACCGTGGAGGTCGACGACAAAGACCCAGCCTTTGCCGCGCAGTTGGCCAACGCGCACGTGGAAGAGCTGCAAAAGTTGCTCAGCCGTTTGGCGGTGACCGAAGCGCAGCAGCGCCGCTTATTCTTCGAAAAGCAATTGCTGAGCGCCAAGGACAAAATGGTCAAAGCCGAGCAAACCCTCAAGGCCAGTGGTATCAATAGCAGCGTGTTGAAGGTTGACCCCAAAGCTGCGGTAGAGGGACTAGCCAGGCTCAAGGCGGGTATCGCCGCGCAGGAAGTCAAGCTCGGTAGCATGCGCGGTTACCTGACCGAGAGCGCCCCTGACTTCAAGCAAGCTCAAACCGAGCTTGCCGCCCTGCGCACCCAGGTGGCACGGTCTGAGAAGGAAGAACCGGCCGTTACTGGTGGCGAAAGTGACTACATCGCCAAGTTTCGCGACTTTAAATACCACGAAACCCTATTTGAGTTGTTTGCCAAACAGTACGAAATAGCCCGTATCGACGAAAGCCGCGAAGGCGCTGTCATTCAGGTGCTCGATGTGGCGCAACAGCCTGAGCGCAAGAGCAAGCCCAAGAAAGCGATGATTGCCATGATAACTACCTTGGCCGTGGGCTTTGCGCTGCTGCTCTTTATCTTTGTGCGCAGCGCCCTACGGGGTGCCGCGCAAGACCAGGAATCCGCAGAGAAACTAGCCCATCTGCGCCGCGCATGGTCCAGGGCACTTGGTCGCGCCTAAACTCCGCTGTGAAACTCTCAACATTCGCATCAAACCGGAAGTACGCAGTCTGATCGATCGCGCGGCGAAGTTTCGTGGCAAAAATCGTACTGACTTCATCCTGGAGTCAGCGCGTCTTGCTGCTGAAGACGCGCTACTTGACCAAATGATCATGACCGTTAGTCCGCAGGCCTACGACCAGTTTCTGGCCAGGTTGGATATGCCGCCCAATCCTAATGACCGCTTACGCAAAACCATGCTGACCCCTGCACCCTGGGATCGTCAGTGAAATTGACGGCACCGATGCCGCCCACACCCCTGAATCCAAACCTTGCCTGGTACCCCTTGAACTCCACAAGATGCAAGATGCAAGATGCAAGATGCAAGATGCAAGATCGATGCAAGATGATGGCGACCTTGCCCCTTGCCCCTTGAACCTTGAACCTTGAACCTTGAACCTTGAACCTTGAAATGAAAGCCTCCCCCACCGCCCCCAAAGTGGCATTAATCACCGGCATCACCGGCCAAGACGGCTCTTACCTCGCCGAATTCCTGCTCGGAAAAGGCTACACCGTGCACGGCATCAAGCGCCGCGCGTCCAGCTTCAACACCGCCCGCGTAGACCACATCTACCAGGACCCGCACATCGAGAATGCCCGCTTCAAGCTGCACTACGGCAACCTGAGCAAGGTCAAACAAGAGCTGGGTTGGGTGTCAGAAATCACCGCGCAAGAGATGTGCGCCGAAATGGTCGCCCATGACCTGGCCCAAGCCAAACAGCACGCGCTGCTCAAGCATCATGGATACCAAGTGAATGTGAGCGTGGAGTAAGTCATCCGTCATTGCGAGCGCAGCGCGGTAATCCATGTCTCCCCCAGCCACAACAATAACTAAATGAACATCACTATCATCGGCACCGGCTATGTAGGCCTTGTCACCGGCGCCTGCCTGGCCGACCTGGGCAACCACGTGTTTTGCCTGGACGTTGATCAGGCCAAGATTGACCTGCTCAATGGCGGCGGAGTGCCCATTTATGAGCCCGGCCTGAAAGAAGTGATTGAGCGAAACGTAGAAGCCGGCCGCCTGACCTTCTCTACCGACGTGGCCGCCAGCGTGGCCCACGGCAGCGTGCAGTTCATCGCCGTGGGCACCCCGCCCGATGAAGACGGCAGCGCCGACCTTCAATACGTGCTGGCCGCCGCCCGCAACATCGGCCGCTACATGAGCGACTTTAAGGTGGTGGTCGACAAATCCACCGTGCCCGTGGGAACCGCCGACAAGGTCAGCGCCGCCATCCAGGCCGAATTAGACGCCCGCTTCGTCACCCCCGATGGATTGCCACGTCGCTGCGCTCCTCGCAATGACGGCGAAGGTATCGTCATTGCGAGCGAAGCGCGGCAATCCACCCCCGCTTACCCCACCTTCTCCGTAGTCTCCAACCCAGAATTCCTAAAAGAGGGTGCCGCCGTAGAAGACTTCACCCGCCCAGACCGCATCGTCCTCGGCGTGGACGACACCCCCGCCGGCCAGCAGGCCCTGGCTACCATGCGCCAGCTCTACGCCCCCTTCAACCGCAACCACGAGCGCACCCGCGTCATGGATGTGAAGAGTGCCGAATTCACCAAATACGCCGCCAACGCCATGCTGGCCACCCGCATCAGCTTCATGAACGAGCTGGCCATCATCTTCGAGCGCGTGGGTATCGACACGCTGGAAGTGCTCGAGGCGGCCGGCACCAAGTGGAATTTTTTGCCCTTTCGGCCTGGGCTGGTGGGTGGTCACTGCATCGGCGTGGACCCGTATTACCTGACCCACAAGGCCGAGATGCTGGGCTACCACCCGCAAGTCATTCTGGCTGGCCGCCGCATCAACGATGGCATGGCCGCCTACGTAGCGCAGCAAACTATCAAGCAAATGATTGGTAACGGCACCAACATCAAGGGTGCCAAAGGCATCGTGCTGGGCCTTACATTTAAGGAAAACTGCTCCGACCTGCGCAACAGCAAGGTGGCTGACGTGGTGAAGGAGCTGCAGGATTTTGGCTGTGAAGTGCATGTGCACGACCCCCTGGCCGAGCCCGAGCAGGCGCAGCACGAATACGGCATCACGCTCAGCGAGTGGGGCCAATTGCCACAGAACGCCGACGCCATCGTCGCCGCCGTGTCGCATGCTGAATACACCGACCAGCCAGTAGCCAAGCTGTTGGCCCCGTTGAAGCCCGGCGGCGTGTTCATTGACATCAAATCCGCCTATTTGCCCGAAGCCATTACAGCCGCAGGTGCATGCCTGTGGCGCCTGTGAGTTGGCTACAAACTGTAGTCAACTGAAAATTCGTTCAATTGAAATGACCGCACCCCAACACCTGCAACCCCCTTTGCTTGCCGACGTCCGGCAGTTGATCGACGCTGCTCGCCAACGCGTGGCGCAGGCTGTCAATGCCGAACTCACCCAGCTTTACTGGCTAATCGGCCGCCGTATCAGCACCGAACTCCTGCACGGGCAGCGGGCCGACTACGGCAAGCAGGTCATGGCAGAGCTGGCGCGCCAGTTGACGGCTGATTTTGGCAAGGGGTGGAGCGAACGTCAGCTGCGCTACTGTGTTCGCGTTGCCGAGGTTTTGCCTGACGCTGAGATTCTGCACACACTGTGTGCGCAATTGAGCTGGTCCCACTTGCGGCTCGTCATTCAAATCGACGACCCCCTCAAACGCGACTTCTACCTCGAAATTTGCCGCGTTGAGCACTGGAGCGTGCGCCAGTTGCAAGAGCGCATCAACTCACTGCTCTTCGAGCGCACCGCCATATCCAAAAAGCCCGAGGAAACCATCCGGCAAGACCTTGATCTCTTGCGTGACCAAGGCCAACTTTCGCCGGATCTGACCTTTCGAGACCCCTACGTACTCGATTTTCTTGGCCTGTCAGACAGCTACTCCGAGCGCGACCTTGAATCGGCCATCATTGCTGAAATGCAGCGCTTCATCATCGAGCTTGGCAGTGATTTTGCTTTTCTTGCCCGGCAAAAGCGCATCACCATCGACAACCGAGACTACTACATCGACCTGCTGTTTTACCATCGCCGCCTGCGCCGACTGGTAGCCATCAAACTCAAAATGGGCGAGTTTGAAGCCGCCCACAAAGGCCAGATGGAGCTCTACCTGCGCTATCTGGAAAAGCACGAGCAAATGGAAGGTGAGGCCACCCCGATCGGCTTGATACTATGTACCGGCAAAAACACCGAGCACGTTGAATTGTTACAACTGCCCCAAAGCAACATAAGGGTTGCCGACTACCTGACGCTGTTACCTCCGCGTGAAACCTTGCAAGCCAAGTTGCACCAATCCATTGAACTGGCGCGTCAGAAAATTCAACAAAGATAGAAATGACCCATCGCAAAGGCATCCTCCTCCTACTGAATGTAAGCATCAAATAAGCAAATGAAACTCCCCATGCATCCAGTCATCAACCTTGACGCGCTTATTGCTGCTGGCGAAGACTCGCGCCACCAGTTCAAGCGTGACATTGCGCATGTTGATGCAATGGCGGCGGAGCTCGTGGCCTTTGCCAATTCGGCGGGTGGCCAACTCTTGATCGGCGTGGCTGATAACGGCCACATTGCGGGCTTGACACCGGGCGACATCAGCCGACTCAACCAACTGCTGTCTAACGCAGCATCCCAGCACGTCAAACCACCCATCAACCCGTTGACGACCAATGTCGATACCGGCCAAGGCATCGTCATGGTGGTCGAAGTAGCCCAAGGGTTGAACAAGCCCTACATGGACGGCCAAGGCCGCATCTGGGTCAAAAGCGGTGCTGACAAACGCCAAGTGACCGCCCGCGAAGAAATGCAACGCATGTTCCAGGAGTCCGGGCTGATCCACGCCGACGAGCTTCCCGCTGGACATTCCCGGATTGACGATCTGGATCAAGCAGAGTTTTCCCGTTACTTCGAGCGCCGCTATGGCAAGCCCGTCTCGTCCGTTGGCATCCCATTGGAGCAACTTTTACAAAACCTCAACCTTGCGCGGTCAGGTACTCCAAATCTGACAGGCATGTTGCTGTTCGGCAAGGCTCCCAGCAACCAGTTGCCTGCCTTTGTGGTCAAAGCGGTGGCTTTCCCCGGCACCGTATTGCACGACAAGCAATATCTCGACAGCGAAGACATCGACGGCACCTTGCCCCAGCAGTATCAACGCTGCATCGCCTTCATCAAACGAAACCTGCATCACGTTCAGGGCAAACAAAGCTTTAACAGCCCTGGTCAACTCGAAATACCGGCAGAAGTATTTGAAGAAGTCTTAGTCAACGCCCTGGTGCACCGGGATTACTTCATCAGCGCCCCCATACGCCTGCTGATTTTTGCTGATCGCGTCGAAATCATCAGCCCCGGCCATCTGCCCAACCACCTTGATACCGAACAGATACGCTACGGCCTGTCAAACCTGCGCAACCCAGCGCTAGCCTCGCACGCTTTTCACATGCTTCCCTATCGCGGTTTGGGTAGCGGCATACCGCGCGCGGTCGCGGCCTGGCCCAAACTGGAATTTATTGACGATCGACAAGGCAACCAGTTCAAGGTTGTTATCCAACGGGGGGTGCAACAACTTGAGGGAGCAAATGAGGGAGCAAATGAGGGAGCAAATGGCCTTCTTGTGCTCATCACCGATCAACCTAACTTGCGTGCCCCTGCATTAGCCAAACTGCTTGACACCTCGCCCAAGAACATCGAGCGCTGGCTCAAGCAACTCAAAGACCAAGACCTCATTGAATTCAGGGGCGCTACCAAAACGGGTGGCTACTATTCAAAAAAGAGCAGCGAAGCATGACCACCCCACCCAAAACCGCCCCAAAGGCGCCCTTCCCGTCATTCCGCCCTTCTCGTCATTCCCGCGCAGGCGGGAATCCAGGGACCCTCTGGCGTCATTCCCGCGCAGGCGGGAATCCAGGGACCCCGGAAGCCATGGATCCCCGGGACAAGCCCGAGGATGACACAAGGCGGCACCATCGCCGGCAACACCCGTAAAGAAATCGAATTGAAAACAGGCAAACCAGTTGTCAGTACCAAAAATGCCAAGCAACTTAAATAACACCATGGCTGCCGCATTTACCCAACGCAAAGGCATCATCCTCCCCGATGTTTCCGGCACTCAACTGCACCCATCCCTATAACTCAAGACAATTTCCCGGCACATGACCTCAATTCCCCGCTCTTCTGATAAGCAACTCACCATCGCAATCGTTGGCTTGGGTTACGTCGGCCTTCCCCTCGCTGTTGAATTCGGCAAAAAAATGCCTACTCTCGGCCTGGATCTTTCCGAAGCCAAAGTGGCCGCCTATCGCCGCCATATTGACCCCACCGGAGAAGTCAGCACGCAAGACCTGCAGGCTGCCACCCACCTCCAGTGCCACACCGACCCCGCAGTGTTGAAAGAGGCTGACTTCATCATCATCGCTGTGCCCACCCCAGTGGGTGTGGCGCACCAGCCCGACTTCACGCCCCTGATCAAGAGCAGTGAAGCCGTGGGCAAGCACCTGAAGCGCGGCGCTATCGTGGTGTATGAGTCCACCGTTTACCCCGGCGCGACCGAAGAGGTGTGCATCCCTATTCTGGAAAAGCACTCTGGCCTCAAGTGGAAGCAGGACTTCTGGGTGGGTTACAGCCCCGAGCGCATCAACCCCGGCGACAAAGAGCGCACCGTTACCAAGATTGTCAAGGTGGTGTCGGGTGACACCCCAGCCACCCTTGACAAGGTAGCCGAGGTGTACGGCAGCATCATCACCGCAGGGGTCTACAAGGCCAGCAGCATCAAGGTGGCTGAAGCCGCCAAGGTAATCGAAAACACCCAGCGCGACCTCAATATCGCCCTGATGAACGAGCTGGCCATCATCTTCGAGCGCGTCGGGGTATCGACACGCTGGAAGTGCTCGAGGCCGCCGGCACCAAGTGGAACTTTTTGCCCTTCCGCCCCGGGCTGGTGGGTGGCCACTGCATCGGCGTGGACCCGTACTACCTGACCTACAAGGCCGAGATGCTGGGCTACCACCCGCAAGTCATTCTGGCTGGCCGCCGCATCAACGACGGCATGGCCGCCTATGTAGCGCAGCAAACTATCAAGCAAATGATTGGTAACGGCACCAACATCAAGGGTGCCAAAGTCATCGTGCTGGGCCTTACCTTTAAAGAAAACTGCTCCGACCTGCGCAACAGCAAGGTGGTCGACGTGGTGAAAGAGCTGCAGGATTTTGGCTGTGAAGTGCACGTGCACGACCCCCTAGCCGAGCCCGAGCAAGCGCTGCACGAATACGGCATCACGCTCAGCGAGTGGGGCCAGTTGCCTCAGAACGCCGACGCAATCGTCGCCGCCGTGTCGCATGCTGAATACACCACCCAGCCCGTCGCCAAGCTGCTGGCCCCGCTGAAGCCCGGAGGCGTGTTCATCGACATCAAATCCGCTTATATGCCCGAAGCCATTACAGCCACAGGTGCATGCCTGTGGCGTCTGTGAGTTTGCCCCTTGCCCCTTGCCCCTTGAATCTTGAATCTTGAATCTTGAATCTTGAATCTTGAATCTTGAATCTTGAACTCATGAACATCACCTACCTCGTCACCGGCGCGGCCGGCTTCATCGGCATGCACACCAGCCTGCGCCTGCTGGCGCGGGGCGACCAGGTGGTGGGCGTTGATAACCTCAACGACTATTACGACGTCACTCTGAAAGACGCGCGCCTGGCGCGCCTCACCAGCCACCCCAACTTCACCTTCCATAAGCTGGACGTGGCCGACCGGCAAGGCATGGCCGAACTGTTTGCCCGAGAAAAGCCCCAGCGCGTCATCCACCTGGCGGCCCAGGCCGGGGTGCGCTATTCGCTTACCAACCCGCATGCCTATATTGACGCCAACCTGCAGGGCTTCACCAACATCCTGGAGGGGTGCCGGCACAACGGCATCGAGCATCTGGCCTATGCCAGCAGTTCCAGTGTCTATGGCGGCAACACCAAGTTGCCCTTCAGCGAGCATGACAATATCGACCACCCGGTGAGCCTTTACGCCGCTACAAAGAAGGCCAACGAGCTGATGGCGCATACCTACAGCCACCTGTTTCGCTTGTCCACCACAGGCTTGCGTTTCTTCACGGTCTATGGCCCCTGGGGTCGGCCGGACATGGCGCTATTCCTGTTCACCAAGGCCATTCTGGAAGGCAAGCCAATTGACGTATTCAACCACGGCAAGATGGTGCGCGACTTTACCTACATTGACGACATTGTGGAAGGCGTCATCCGCGTCATCGACAAGCCGGCTGAACCCAACCCGGCGTTTGACCCCGCCAACCCGGACCCTGCCAGCAGCAACGCGCCTTACCGTGTGTTCAACATTGGCAACAACCAGCCCACGCAATTGATGAAATACATTGGTGCACTGGAGACCGCATTAGGCAAAACCGCGAAGAAAAATTACTTGCCTATGCAGCCAGGAGATGTGCCTGCCACGTCGGCCAATACCGACAAACTGGACGCGTGGGTGGGCTTCAAGCCCAACACGGCTGTGCCGCAAGGCGTGGCCCGGTTTGTGGACTGGTATCGCAACTACTACAAGGTTTGAAGCGCAGCTTTTGAATACCTTTAACATATTCTATAAATATCCGTTATACTCTCAATAGGTATCTACCAAGGAGTGATGACCATGACCAAAGAAGTGCAAATGTCGATCAAGATGGAGCCTGAATTGCGCGATCAATTCATGGCGGTAGCGGCCACTATGCACAGGCCGGCGGCGCAGATTGTGCGTGACCTGATGCGTTCCTACATCCAACGCCAGGAAACGCCGAATACTGAAACCATTGCAGCTATTGAAGCCGTGGAGCGCGGGGAAATGAATACCTATGCGAGTGCGGATGACTTTTACCGGAAGATGGGTATTTGATGCAGTCGCGCACGCTTCACACGGCAAACAAGTTTGAGAAGGAAATCGAACTTGCAAAGCGCCGGGGCAAGGACATGGCGAAGCTACGCACCATTATCGACCTTCTGATAACGCGCCAGCCTTTGCCAAGTGTAGCGTGTGACCATCCTCTTAAGGGCCAGTGGAAAGGCTATCGCGACTTGCATATTGAGCCAGATTGGTTGTTGATCTACAAAGTCGATGATGCCAGCTTGTGGCTTTATCGCACAGGAACACATGCGGATGTTTTTGGGACTTAATTCGGGCTCCGTCCCCATTATTTTGTTGAACCTTGAACCTTGAACCTTGAACCTTGAACCCGCCCTTATGAATCTTTCTATTTTTGGTACTGGCTATGTAGGTTTGGTCAGCGGCGCTTGCTTGGCCGAGGTGGGGCACCACGTGGTGTGCATGGATGTGGATCCTGTCAAAATTGAAAAGCTCAAGACCGGTATTCTCCCCATCTGGGAGCCTGGCCTTGAAGCGCTGGTAGAGCGCAACGTGATGGAAGGGCGTCTGCACTTCACCACTGATGCTGCCCATGCCGTGCAGCATGGACAAGTGCAGTTCATTGCCGTGGGTACCCCGTCGGATGAAGATGGCTCGGCCGACCTGCAATATGTGCTGGCAGTTGCCCAGAGCATTGCCAGCCACATGACGGACTACCGTGTCATCGTCAACAAATCTACCGTACCCGTTGGAACCGCCGACAAAGTAGCCGCCACCATCCAGGCCGAACTAGACGCCCGCTTCGTCACCCCCGATGGATTGCCACGTCGCTGCGCTCCTCGCAATGACGGCGAAGGTATCGTCATTGCGAGCGAAGCGCGGCAATCCACCCCCGCTTACCCCACCTTCTCCGTAGTTTCCAACCCCGATTTGGCCGATGCCCCCGCCTTGCTGGAGAAGCTCCAGTTTATGGACAAGCCCATGGAAGCGGTGCAGGGTGCCATCCTTGCCATTCCAGTGAAGACTGCCTTTACGACTCCGTCCCCATTATTTGACCTAAATCAGCGGGAGTTTAGCCAGTGAAAGCCACTGTCCTCACCGGGAGCCTCCCAAATTTGCTGATGCGTCTCTGGCATCACCTCAGCCGGCGCAGACGGCGTCAATTCGGGATGTTAATGGGCTTGATGCTGGTCAGCGCGTTCGCGGAAGTCGTTAGCCTGGGCGCCGTGTTGCCCTTTCTCGGCATACTCGTTGCGCCCGAGCACGTGTTCAGCCACCCCGTCGTCGCGGATGTGGCGCTGGCATGGGGTATCACCTCGGCCGATCAATTGGTGTTGCCCCTCACAGTTGCGTTTGCCGCTGCAGCCCTGCTAGCGGGAGCAATCCGCATCCTTTTATTGTGGGTTAGCACCCGGCTCGCATTTGCCAGTGGTGCAGACCTCGGCATCGAGGTGTATCGCCGCACCCTCTACCAGCCCTATCGGGTGCATGTAGCCCGCAACAGCAGCGAGGTGATCAGCGGCATCACCAACAAGGTCAACGGCGTGGTGTTCGGGGTGTTGCTGCCATTGCTGACGTTGGTCAGTTCAACTGTGCTGCTGGTGGCCATCATGCTCGCCTTGATCGCCATTGATCCGATGGTGGCCTTGGTGGCGGCTGTCGGTTTCGGTGCCAGTTACGCGTTGATCACCTGGATGTCCCGCCGACGGCTGCATCGCAACAGCCAGCGCATCGCCTACGAACAAACTCAAGTGGTCAAAGCCCTGCAAGAAGGCTTGGGCGGCATTCGCGATGTGTTGCTGGATGGAACCCAGCCAGTTTACTGCGACATCTACCGCCAGGCCGACCACCCATTACGGCGAGCGCAGGGCAACAACACCTTCATTGGCGGAAGCCCTCGTTACGTCATGGAAGCCCTAGGCATGGTGCTGATCGCCGCCTTGGCCTACGCCCTTAGCCGTCAGGTCGGTGGCATCGCCACAGCCCTGCCAGTGCTCGGCGCGCTGGCACTCGGCGCGCAACGCCTGCTACCGGCCCTGCAACAGATTTATAGCGCCTGGGCGAGCATTGCCGGCAATCATGCCTCACTAGCCAATACTCTCGAACTGCTCGATCAGCCCCTGCCGGCGGAGCTACTGCAACCCGCTCCCGCGCCGTTGCTCTTTCAGGACGCCATCCGCTTCGACGCCGTGCGCTTCCGTTACACCGGCGACGGCCCTTGGGTGCTGGATGGCCTCAATCTGACCATCCCCAGGGGTGCCAGGGTCGGCTTTGTCGGCAGCACCGGCAGCGGCAAGAGCACTACGCTTGACCTGTTGATGGGACTGTTGATGCCCACCGAAGGCCAATTACTCGTCGACGATCAGTCCGTTACCGGCAACAAGGTCCGGGCCTGGCAGCAAAGCATCGCCCATGTACCGCAAAGCATCTACCTGGCCGACACCACGCTTGCGGAAAATATCGCTTTTGGTGTACCACGCCAGGAGATCGACATGGAGCGGGTGAAGCAGGCAGCGCGCCAGGCTCATATCGCTGAGTTCATCGAAGGCCGACCAGAAGGCTACGATGCCTTCGTAGGCGAACGCGGCATCCGCCTCTCAGGCGGCCAGCGTCAACGCATCGGCATTGCCCGCGCCCTGTACAAACAGGCGAGCGTGCTGGTGTTCGATGAGGCAACCAGCGCGCTCGACAACGCTACCGAGCAATCGGTAATGGATGCGATTGAGGGCCTTAACCGCGAGCTCACAATTTTGATGATCGCACACCGTCTGACCACTGTCAGGCGTTGCGACATCATCGTAGAGCTGGAGCGGGGTCGCGTCATGGCGCAGGGCACTTACGAAGAATTACTACAATCCAGTGCGAGTTTTCGCAATATGGCAACGTCGGTGGCATGAGCGGGGTCTGGGTGAAACAGGTTGGCGGTTTGGTTTTTAGCGAAAAAGGAATCTAAATGAATATCTTCTTGACTGGCGGCTGTGGCTACAAAGGCACCGTACTCGTTCCCAAGCTGCTGGCGGCGGGCCACACAGTGCACGTGCTCGACACGATGTGGTTCGGCAATTTTCTGGAAGCGCATCCGAACCTGACCGTCGTCAAAGGCGACGTTCGCGACATTGAGGCGATATCGCTTGATGGCGTTGACGCCGTCATTCACCTGTCCTCAGTGGCAAACGACCCCTGCGGCGATCTGGATCCCAAACTCACCTGGGAGATCAGCGCGCTGGCAACCATGCAACTCGCCGACAAGGCCGTCCGCTGCGGAGTCAAGCAATTCATCTACGCGTCGTCAGGCAGCGTCTACGGCATCAAGGACGAAGACCAGGTAACAGAAGACCTTGAGCTTAAGCCGATCTCCGAGTACAACAAGACCAAAATGGTGTCTGAGCGCGTGCTTTTGAGTTATGCCGACAAAATGGCGATTCAGATCGTGCGTCCCGCTACCGTGTGTGGCTACTCGCCGCGCATGCGTCTTGACGTGGCGGTCAACCTGCTTGCGATGCAAGCGTTGGCCAAGGGGAAGATCACCGTATTCGGCGGCGATCAGACTCGCCCCAACATACATATCGATGACATCACCGACCTCTATGTTTTCCTGCTGAGCCATCCCGAGGTGATCGGCATTTTCAACGCCGGGTTCGAAAACATCTCGATTCTCGATATCGCCCACCTTGTCACCAAGCAGGTCCCGGTGGAGATTTCCGTTACTGCATCAAGCGACCCGCGCTCGTATCGCGTCAATTCCGACAAGCTTCTCGCGACCGGCTTCAAGCCGAAGAAGACGGTCGACGATGCCATCTCTGAAATTGTCGAGAAATTCCGTTCTGGCGTGCTCAAGGACGAAGACCATTTCTACAACCTCAGGTGGATGGAAAAAACAGTTCTTAAAGGTAAAACAACATGAATATGGCAGTACCCAGTACGGATTTTTTTACCAACTACGCTAGCCGCTTGCAGGCATCGCTCGCGACCGCTGAATGGTCCGGCGTCGCCCAACTGGCAGCCGACATTCATGAATGCTGGCTGCAAAAACGGCAGGTGTTTTTTTGCGGAAATGGGGGCAGCGCTGGCAATGCCATCCACCTGGCCAATGACTTTTTGTACGGCATCGCCAAGCGGCCGGGCGGCGGCCTTCGCGTCAATGCCCTTTCCGCCAATCCAGCTGTTATTACATGCCTGGCAAACGACATTGGCTACGACCGCATCTACTCCGAACAGCTCTCGGTGCTGGCAAACCCCGGCGACGTGTTGATAGTTCTCTCCGGCAGCGGCAATTCGCCCAACATTGTTGCTGCACTAGAGCAGGCTAAAGCCATGAACGTCAAGAGCTACGCGATTCTCGGCTTCACGGGCGGCCGCTGCAAGGAGCTGGCCGACGTGCCCATCCACTTCCCTGTCGATGACATGCAGATATCTGAAGACCTGCAGTTGGTCGTTGGGCATATGCTGATGCAGTGGCTGTACGCCAATCGTCCGCAACCCCAGTAAGTACAGAGGTTATCCATGAGCAAGGTATTCGTCGTCGGAAGCAACTCGTTTTCCGGCGCCAGTTTTGTCGACACGCTGACACAGCAAGGCCATGAAGTCATCGGCTGCGGACGCTCACCTGAGCCGCATCCGGCGTTCACGCCATACAAGTGGACGCCCAGGGTCGGCACGTTCAAGTTTTACCAATACGATCTCAACCACGACCTGGAAGCGTTGATGGACTTGATCGAGCGCGAGAAGCCGGCCTACATTGTGAACTTTGCCGCGCAGAGCATGGTGGCCGAAAGCTGGAAAAACCCGGACCACTGGTTCATGACCAATGTCGTGTCAACTGTGCGCTTTCATGATCGCCTGCGCCGCTGCGAGTTCCTCGAAAAGTATGTGCACGTCACCACGCCAGAGGTCTACGGCAGCACCAGCGGTTCCATCGACGAGAATACGCCGTTCAACCCGAGTACGCCCTATGCGGTTTCGCGGGCTGCTGGCGATATGAGCCTGAAAACTTTTTTCGCCGCATACCGCTTCCCGGTCGTCTTTACCCGGGCCGCCAACGTGTTTGGACCGGGGCAGCAGCTTTATCGCATCATTCCGAGAACCATTCTTTTCATCAAGCTTGGCCGCAAGCTGCAATTGCATGGCGGTGGGCATTCTGAACGATCCTTTATCGCTATCGACGACGTGTCCGACGCAACCATGCGAATCATGGAGGGCGGCGTTCCGGGTGAGACCTACCATATATCGACCACCCGCATCATCACGATACGTAATTTGGTCCATACGATTTGCGAGCGCATGAAGGTCGCTTTCGAAGACCACGTTGAAGTGGTCGGGGAAAGATTGGGCAAGGACGCGGCCTATACGCTGAACAGCGACAAACTGCGCAGCCAGCTTGGCTGGCGGGACCGCATTTCGCTTGAGCAGGGCATTGATGAAACCATCACCTGGGTGGAGCGTTGGTTCAGTGATCTGAAGCAACTTCCTTCAGACTACATTCATAAACCTTAATCTGGGACATACCTGTGGAACAAAGACTTGCGCAAGGCAGTGAAATCGATCTGCTCATAAATTATCCGAAGAGCAAGCGGAATGTGGAAGACCGGGGGCAGAGCAAGACCGAAGCGGATCGCGCTGTTGCCCGGCAATTCGGCAAAGAATTTTTTGACGGTGACCGCAGTCAAGGCTACGGCGGTTTTAATTATCTTCCGCGTTTCTGGCAACCGGTCATCCCGACATTGCAGCAGCACTTCGGGCTTGGCCCTCAAAGCTCGGTGCTCGACGTCGGTTGTGCCAAGGGTTTCATGATGCATGATCTCGCGGACCTGATTCCCGGCATTACCGTCAAAGGCATCGATGTGTCGGAATATGCGATAACCAACGCGATGGAAGATATGCGCCCACATGTTCAGGTGGCTGATGCGCGCAAACTGCCTTTCCAGGACAACGCCTTCGACGTCGTGATCTCGATCAATACCGTCCATAACCTCGTGCGCGAAGAGTGCGGCAAGGCCTTGCAAGAAATAGAAAGGGTCAGCCGTGGCAAGTCCTACATCACGGTTGACGCTTATCGCAGCGAGGAAGAGAAGACCCGCATGTACGCGTGGAATCTCACCGCTCAAACCATCATGCACGTCGATGAGTGGGAATCTTTTTTTGCCGAAGTCGGCTATACCGGCGACTATTACTGGTTCATTCCATGACCCCCGACATCGCAAAACAACTGCTGTTCCAGATGCGGCGCATTCGTCATGTCGAGCAGGAAATCGCCAGGCGTTACGGCGAAGGAAAAATGCGCTGTCCGACGCACTTATCTATTGGGCAAGAAGCAGTTTCTGCTGCCGTGGGTCTGGCACTCCGGCGCTCCGATATGGCCGTGAGCGGGCATCGTGCACACGCGCACTACCTTGCCAAGGGCGGCAGCTTGCCGGCCATGTTGGCAGAAATTTACGGCAAAGTCGACGGCTGCTCGAGAGGCAAAGGTGGCTCAATGCACCTGGTCGACGAATCGGTGGGGTTCATGGGTAGTACCGCCATCGTCGCGGGCACGATTCCCGTGGGCGTCGGTTTGGCCTACGGCATGAAGTGCAAGCGGACGGATCAGGTGAGTTGCATATTCCATGGCGACGCGGCTGTTGAGGCGGGTGTTTTTTTTGAATCGGTCAACTTTGCTATTGTCAAGAAGTTGCCGGTACTGTTTCTCTGCGAGAACAACCTTTATTCCGTGTACTCCCCCTTGAGCGTCAGGCAACCAGAAGGTCGCAGCATTGCGAAAATGGCCGAGGGCCTCGGGATGAAGAGCAGCACCGGCGACGGCAACGACGTCGCCGAGGTTTATGCAAAGACAAGCGAAGCGCTTGCCAGCATTCGTGCCGGCGGCGGGCCCCAACTGCTCGAGTTCTCGACCTACCGCTGGCTCGAACATTGCGGACCGAACTACGACAACGACCTTGGCTATCGCACTGAGGCCGAGTACCTGGCCTGGAAGGCGAAGGAACCGATCACCCGCTTTGAGTCAGTGCTTTTAGCCGACGGTATTGTCTCTGCGGCCGAGGTCAAACAGATGGATCTGGACATTGCGCGCGAAGTAAATGATGCTTTTGAATTCGCTGATGCGTCACCGTTCCCGGATGCCGCAAGCGCGTACACGGATCTCTACCATATCGAGTTTTCGGTAACGGGCATCCAGCCGGAAAGCGTAGGAGCCTGAGATGGCAGTGAAGACTTTTGCCGCGGCCATAAACGACGCGCTTACGGTAGCGATGGAACTCGACCCCAGTGTGTTGTGCTACGGGCTGGGTGTTGACGACCCCAAGGGCGTGTTTGGCACGACGCTGGGACTACAGGAGAAATTCGGACCGGATCGCGTTTTCGACATGCCCACGTCCGAAAATGCAATGACCGGCATCGGCATAGGTGCCGCGCTCTACGGCATGCGGCCCATCCTGACGCACCAGCGGCTTGACTTCGCATTGCTTTCGATGGACCAGCTCGTGAACAACGCCGCCAAGTGGCGCTTCATGTTTGGCGGGCAAAGGGGTGTGCCATTGACCGTGAGAATGATACTGGGTCGTGGCTGGGGTCAGGGGCCGACACATTCGCAAAACCTGCAAGCCTGGTTCGCGCATGTGCCGGGCCTCAAGGTGGTGATGCCATCAACCGCGGAAGATGCCAAGGGACTTTTGTTGTCGTCGATTTTCGACCCGGACCCGGTCATATTTCTGGAGCATCGCTGGTTGCACAATCTGCGCGGCGAAGTTCCGGACGGGGACTGTCGCATTCCGATCGGCAAGGCCAGGCGGCTCCGCGAGGGCTCAGACCTCACAGTTGTGGCCATGTCGTACATGACGATAGAGGCTGTGCACGCGGTGGATCACCTAGCTGCGCAAGGCGTCAGCTGCGATTTGATTGATTTGCGCAGTGTCCGCCCAATCGACTGGGAAGCTATTGCGGGCTCGGTGCAGCGCACGGGCCGACTGCTGGTGCTCGACTCGGGCAACCTGACTGGCTCTATTTCTGGCGAAATCGTGGCCCGGGTCACATCGGATTGCTGGGATGCGCTCAAGTGCGCGCCACAGCGCTTGGCCATGCCCGATTACCCCGAGGCAACCGGCCCATCCATGACTGAGGGCTATCACGTGCGTGCCGAGCATATTGCCGAAAAAATCGGCGCGATGCTTTCACGCAAGGTTGAATTCGCCTCGCTTGCACAACAGCGCAAACACCCCCACGACGTGCCGGGCGACTGGTTTTCGGGCCCTTTCTGATTTGCCTGCAATGAATCAATCAAAGATCATCGTACTTGCCGCAAGCAGCGATATCGGAGCCCACCTCACAGAGCACTACCTGCGCAGTGGCGCCGAAGTTGTTGGCACGTACCGTACCCGGACGCCACGGGTTGTAGAACTGGAAAAGGCGGGTGCCAGACTGTTTCCCCTGGACATCAAATCGGGCGGTCAGGTGACGTCCTTTGCGGCGCAGCTCAAAGCATCCGGCTTTTCGTGGGACACGCTGGTCAGCGCGGCGGGACTGCTCGATCCAATTGGCCCTTTTTTCACCAGTAATTTCGATGATTGGGAGAGTAGTGTTATCACTAACTCAACAGCCCAGTTGAGGGTGCTGCATGCGGTTCATGGACTGCGGGACCGAGCTGGACTGTCGAAGGTTCTATTTTTCGCGGGGGGCGGCACCAACGGGCCGTTTGACAACTATTCCGCCTACTGTCTGGGGAAAATTGCGCTTATCAAGATGACGGAGTTACTCGATAGCGAGTGCCCGGATCTGCAGGTGTCCATTATTGGCACGGGCTGGGTCAATACCAAAATTCATCAACAAACGCTGGCAGCCGGTGAGGCCGCTGGATCCAATTACGACAAGACGCGCGAGTTTATGGCTAGTGCCGATGGCGTAGGTGCCTCGCTTGAAACCGTCGCCGAGTGTATTGACTGGTGTCTGTCGGCGCCCCGTAGCGCGGTGGGCGGCAGGAATTTCTCCTTGGCCCATGACCAATGGCGTCATCCGCAGTTCATTGAAGAACTCATTGCAAATCCGAACAGCTATAAACTCCGGCGCCTTTCATGACGGAGGCCAAAAAACCGATGAAGCAAGATATGAAGTTAAGCGACTATGTGATCGAGTACCTGTACGTCCAAGGCACGAAGCATGTCTTCGGGATGTCAGGCGGCGCTGCCGTCCATCTATTTGATTCGGCCGCCAAACATGCAGGTGTCGGTACAACATTTGTTACGCATGAGCAATCAGCCGCAATGGCGGCCGACGGTTATTACCGCGTGTCGGGCCGGATGGGCGCATGCATCGTTACCAGTGGCCCAGGCGCTACCAATTTGCTGACCGGAGTGTGCTGTTCCTACTATGACTCCGTGCCGGCATTGATGCTTACCGGGCAGGTTGCCACGCACAGGCTGAAAGGCGCTCGCAAAGTGCGACAAGTAGGGTTTCAGGAAACTGATGCGCTGTCAATTTATTCAAGCGTGACGAAGTACGCCGAACAATTGCGTGAACCAAGTCAGGTGGCCTACATCCTCGACAAGGCTTACGCAGAGGCGCAGGCTGGCAGGCCAGGCCCTGTATTGGTAGATATTCCTGATGATCTGCAACGTGCGAATGTCGATGCGGGCGCGATGTCCCGCTATGCACCTTCGCCAAAAATGGCCCCTGTTGACTTGCGTGCGCAAGTACGCGCTTTGCTTGACGAGATTTCGGCCGCAAAGCGACCGGTTATCGTATTGGGCGGTGGTTGCAGTACTCCCCGCAAGGTAGATGAGCTGCGTGAATTTTTGAAGCATGTTGATGTGCCACTCGTTCAAACATGGGCCGGCCTTGACCTCATTCCCCACGACTGGAAGCATCGTATAGGCACGTTCGGCGTATATGGTTCGCGCCTTGGCAATTTTGTGGTTCAGCATGCCGATCTAGTTGTCTGCTTGGGCACCCGGCTTTCGCAAAACCTCACTGGCGGCATCCTCAGCACCTTCGCCTCAAAAGCGCGAATCGTCATGGTTGACGCAGACCAGGGCGAGATGGATAAATTCGATGGCTACGGTATCGAGATCGCGGAACGCATCCAATGCCTGATGGAAGACTTCCTCGACACGGCCAAGGTCGCCGTCAAGCAGTTCAAGGCGCCCTGCATCGAGCCGTGGTTGGCCACCATAGACCGCTGGCGCGCAGAGCTGCCCGACGACATTCCAGTGGCGCCGGCCGACGAGGCTGGCTATGTTGATGCGCATCACTTTGTACGTCAACTCTCCGACGTGCTCGCCGATGACGAAGTTGTGTTCGTCGATACTGGCGGAAACCTCACCTGGACCTGCAACAACCTCAGAGTGAAGTCAGGCCAAAGGGTTTTATCCGCATGGAACTTCACCCCGATGGGTTATGCAATTCCCGCCAGCATCGGAGGATCCGTCGCAGCGCCTGACCGTCCAGTTACCTGCATTATTGGCGACGGTGGATTGCAGCTCTGCCTGGGTGAGCTAGCAACGGTTGTGCGTCACCAATTACCCTTGAAGATCATGTTGTTCAACAACCATTCGCACGGCATCCAGAAGCAGACACTGGAAACCTGGCTTGATGCCAACTATGCTGGAGTTGACCCTGCTTCGGGTCTGGGTCTTTCGGACTTCCCGGCGGTTGCAAAAGCCATGGGGCTTCCCGTTATTACCATTTCGAAAAGCTCGGAAGTGGCGGGTAAGCTCAAAGAGGCTTATGCGATGACCGGCCCGGTCTTTTGCAATATCGAGATCAATCCATCCCAAAAGCTTTATCCGGTGCTAAAAGCCGGTGCACAGATCGACAACCAGATGCCGCTGATGCCTGCAGACCAGCTTGAAGCACTTCGCGCACTCTAATCTAAGAAAAAGGACACCTCACATGCTGGTTGAACGCTTCGGCAATCTTTTTGAATTTCTTGCAGACCATCCGCAGGACCATGCCAGGGGCACGTCCCTCTACCGCTTTGTGGAGGGGCTGACCACTGCCGCCTTTCATGAGGCTCAACCGGCATTTGAAGCGGGGGAAAAGGTTGCAATTGCTGAAATCGGATCAATTGTTCTTCCCTATGAAAAGATGGGTGCCATAGATTCCATAGACCTTTTCGGACTTGACGAACTGCTGATGTTTTCCTTTTACTATCGCAATCGCGGCCGCTACGCGCGAGCGGCTGATATTGGTGCCAACCTCGGCTTGCATTCCATATTGTTGTCGCTGTGTGGTTCTAAAGTGGAGGCGTATGAGCCTGATCCGGCGCACCACGCAAAGTTGGTTCGCAATCTCGGGCTTAACGGCATCAATAGTTGCACGGTCCACAAAGCGGCGGTGTCGGAAAAAGACGGCACCATGCAATTTGTGCGTGTGCTGGGCAACACCACAAGCAGCCATCTCGCGGGGGCCAAAGCCAACCCCTATGGCGAACTTGAGCGCTTTGACGTGGCCGTGCATGACATCAAGGCAATTGCGGATCGGGTTGACCTCTTCAAGATCGACGCTGAAGGCCACGAAGCCGTGCTCCTTAATGCATTGCCGATTGACGCATGGAAGCGGGTCGATGCTTTCGTAGAGATCGGCACACCTGAGAACGCCCGCGCCGTGTTTGATCGCTTTCATAAAACAGGCGTCAATATTTTTTCCCAAAAGCGGGGTTGGGCTCGGGTCGAGTCGATTGAAGATGTTCCCGTGACCTACAAGGAAGGTGGCATTTTCATAAGCGCAAAACCGGTAATGCCTTGGCAAGCGTGACACCCGAAGTCCTCGAAATGAGGGCTGCAGTCCTTTCTGGGCTGAACGAACCGCTCGACCTTGTATCGGGTATCGAGTGTGGGCAGCCTGGACGCGGCCAGGTGCTGGTCAAGATTGCGTACAGTGGCGTATGCCATAGCCAATTGATGGAGGTCCGCGGTCGCCGCGGCGCAGATGCGTATCTTCCTCATTTACTTGGGCACGAAGGTAGCGGCAAGGTTGTCCAGATTGGTGAAGGCGTCAGCAAAGTTAAACCAGGCGATCTGGTGGTTCTTGGCTGGATCAAGGGAAGCGGGCTGGACGGTGGCGGCGTTCGTTACCGCTGTGCGTGTATGCCGCAGGCCATAAATGCCGGTGGCGTCACAACTTTTAATGAATACGCACTGGTTTCTGAAAATCGCGTGGTGCCGCTTCCGCCTGGCGTCCCGCTTGATGTAGCCGTACTCTTTGGTTGTGCAGTACCCACCGGCGCAGGTATTGTGACAAATGACCTCAAACCGACCCCTGGCAGCTCGGTTGCGATTTTCGGGCTTGGCGGCATCGGCATGAGTGCCTTGATGGCGACCATGCTGTTTGAATGTGAAAAGGTTATTGCGGTGGATGTGTCTGAGGATAAGCTTGAGCTTGCCCGGTCTTTCGGTGCAACGCACACCATCAATGCAGCCGGTACGGATGCGGTGGCCGAAATCCGAAAGCTGACTGGCGGTGCCGGTGTCGACTATGCCGTAGAGGCTTCGGGTCAGGCCAGTGTTATTGAGCAGGCCTTTGAATCAGTCAGGCGCGGTGGCGGCGTATGCGTCTTTGCGTCGCACCCCGAGCATGGCAAGCGCATTTCCATTGACCCCTACGAGTTGATCTGCGGCAAGCAGATTCGGGGTAGCTGGGGCGGCAGCAGCAATCCCGACCGTGATATTCCCATGTTCGCAAAACTTTATCTCGAAGGCCGTTTGCCGCTCGAAAAGCTCATCACCAAGCGATATCCGCTGGAGGCCATTAACGAGGCGCTGGACGACCTGGAGCACCATCGGGTGGGACGGCCATTGATTGAAATAGATACAACGCTAGGTCAACCTGCATGAGCGAAAATTTGTCCCAGCACCTGAGCGAAGTTGAAGAAATCAGGAAACAGGCAGGCGTGGACAAGCGTATCGTGCTGGTTTCCGGCAATTTCAACACCATCCATCCGGGCCACCTCCGCTTGCTACGCTTTGCCGCGGAGTGTGGCAACTTCCTGGTGGTCGCTATTGCCGATGACCATGAGGACGGTGTCCTTGTGCCCGCAGATTTAAGGCTCGAAGGGGTCAAGTCCCTCAGCTTCGTCGATCATGCGTTTGTGTTGCTAGGCCCGCCCGATCAATTGATACGTCAGTTGCAGCCGGATGTGGTGGTCAAAGGCAAGGAGCACGAGGCCAAGGCCAATGCCGAGCAGGCCGCTGTCGAGTCTTATGGCGGTAAGTTGATTTTCAGTTCCGGTGAAATGCGCTTTTCGTCGATCGACCTGCTGAGGCAGGAAATGGCAGAGTCAAACCTGTCGTCCATTGTTCGGCCAATGGATTTCCCCAGGCGGCATGGCTTCACCATGGCTGACCTGCGCGCCACGGTACGTAAATTCAAGGGCTTTCGCGTCACGGTGGTTGGTGACCTGATTGTCGACGAATACATTACCTGCGATGCCGTCGGCATGTCCCAGGAAGACCCGACCCTGGTCGTCACGCCGATCCAGAACCAGATGTTTATTGGTGGCGCCGGTATTGTTGCTGCGCATGGGCAATCGCTGGGCGCCGACGTACGTTATATCTCGGTGTCGGGCATAGATGCGACGGCAAAGTTTGCGCGTGACAAGCTGCACGATTACGGCGTTTCGGCAGATATCTTCGAAGATGACAGCCGCCCGACGACGCTCAAGCAGCGCTTTCGTGCCTCGGGTAAGACCCTGCTGCGCGTGAGCCACTTGCGCCAGCACGACATCAACCGTGACCTTGCCCGAAAACTGGCCGACACCATCAAGTCCGCATTGCCCAAGACCGACTTGCTTATTTTTTCAGATTTCAACTACGGATGTTTGCCGCAAGCCCTTGTCACCGAAATTTCAGACGAATGCAAGCGGCGCAACATTTTGATGGTGGCCGACAGCCAGTCTTCCTCGCAGATCGGCGACGTATCGCGCTTCACCGACATGCTGCTGCTGACGCCGACTGAACGTGAGGCCCGGCTGGCGGTGCGCGACTTCGATTCAGGCCTCGTCGTGCTGGCCGAGAAGCTGAGGATAAAGGCGCGGGCAAAAAACATTGCGTTAACGCTGGGTGCCGAAGGCTTGCTCGCTCATGCCGCCACGGCAAGGCAGGACGAATGGTTGACTGATCGTCTGCCAGCGTTTAACAGGGCTCCCAAAGACTCCTCCGGCGCAGGGGACAGCCTGCTGATTTCGTGTTCCATGGCCATGGCCGTCGGTGCCGACATCTGGCAAAGCATGTACCTGGGTTCAATCGCCGCAGCATGCCAGGTGAGCCGCATCGGGAATATGCCGTTGGCGCCTCAGGACCTTGCGCTGGAACTGGCCGACTGATCATGCGTGCATTGCTGCTTGCCGCCGGCCTTGGTACCAGGCTACAGCCACTCACCAACTATCTGCCGAAGTGCCTTGTGCCCATCCATGGCAGACCCTTGCTGGATTACTGGCTAGAAACATTACTCAACCATGGGGTCGAGCAAGTGCTGATCAATACCCACTATATGGCACCGATGGTTCAGCAGTATTTGAACCAAAGCACATGGTTACCGCATATCACGCTAGTTCACGAAAACCCCCTATTGGGCACCGGTGGCACGATACTGCAAAACCGAGATTTTTTTAAAGACGAAGCCTTTTTGGTTGCGCATGCCGATAACCTGACCATTTTTGATCTCCCAACATTTATCCATAAGCATGTTGTCCGCCCCACAGGGACCGAAATCACCATGATGGTTTTTGAGACACCTGATCCACAGTCATGTGGCATCGTGTCGCTTGACAGCCACGGCGTGGTGCAGGCCTTTCACGAGAAAGTTGTCAACCCACCAGGTAACTTGGCCAATGGTGCCGTTTATATACTTGAACCATCGGTGGTGGAATGGATGGCTAGCTTGGGTAAAACACAGGTTGATCTCAGTACCGAGGTTATTCCGCACTTTTTAGGCAAGATATTTACTTACCACAATGCCTTGTATCACCGGGATATTGGTACGATGGAAAGTTGGATTGAAGCCAACCATGATTTTCCACATCTACCTGCAAATGAAAAGAATGTAAAGACTTGGAAAGAGATTTGGAAAGAGATTTTGGCGTCCGGGGTGGGTGGTGAGCAGATGCGGTTTTTCTTGCGAGTTTAAATCTCCCATAGAAAGGAAAGAGATTCCGATGATATATTACTCAGAAGTCGGTAACTTGGGGAACACGGACACCATATTTCATGCGGGTTTTGCAGGCGATAACGTCGTCTAAATTACTGACTTATGAGTAATATGCCGCATGATGACTGATGGACGGATAGGTGTTTTCTATCCGAGGCGGTTGATCTGATGGCGCGAAATCCGGAGTGACACCTTTGCGTTGCCAATTCGATTGTAGAAAAGACCGATGGTGAGACAATGATTCATCTTCCTTCGAGTATGAAAAAACGCGAAACCTGGCAGATTCTGCCAGGTGACGTCTATATCAATATTCTGAATCCGTGATCTGAAACTCCCGCCACATCTACCGGTCTGAATTTTTTAAATATCCACACAATATCTCGTGAATCTGCCCATCCAATTCAGTCGCCACACCAAGCAGATCCGCTCGCAAGGATTTCTGTCCGGTATGGCTCCCCTTGGGGCTAATTCTGCAGACGGCTACTGGCCCATTGAGAGTGTTTTGTCCAATCAGGCGCAACAAGTTCATCGCCATTGCCGCCAACTGGCACACCAGGTAGTTGGTATCGAACTTGCCAGAGGGCAGGCGCTCCAGATCCATATCCAAGCCCAGGGCGTGCATGAAGAAGGCGTTGTCACGAAAGTTCTCGATGGCGTCGAAGTCATTCTTGCCCAGACACAGCAGGTCCAGGTAGCTCTTGAGGATGGTGCTGCTGGCAACACCAGAGCGAACCGCAAAGGCTGGATCGATCAGGGAGTTGATATTGATGCGCTTGAGATACTTGCCGATCAATGCCAGTCTAGCGTGGAAGCTGAGGTCGTGGGGCAGTTGTTTGATAATAAATTTGGCCATCTTGAGTTCACCTTCAGGGTTAATCTGAAGTGAACGCTAAATGCTTGGTTTCAATAGTGAAATCAGGAAATAACGACTATAAAATCACGGATTCAGGATTAATGAATGCAGGACGAAGGGTGTTCGCGGATTAGTATCTAAGTTGTTTCAATTTTTTAGGTAATTTAGAAAGTTTTTAGAAAGTGATTTAATTGTGAATATTAAGAATTTTATTAGACGTAACAGGCTAAAGGTTTTTTTGTTGCCGGCTTTTCTTTTTCTTAATGTATTCTATTTTCCTTATCTTTATTATTTTTATCGTCGTAAATTAAAGCAAACTTCTTGCCAACAGCAATTATTTTTTCTGGCACGCGATGAATATGGTGCCATTCTACATTTACTTTATTATGTCCACTGCTGGACTAATGCGCGCAATGGTGCTGTTTTAGTTGTTTTTACCCCTCAATTCGCGCTGGTCGAGAAGTTAGCCAAATATATTTGTCCTGCCGCGCAGATTATTTCACCTCGTGATTTGTTTTCACATTTTATGCGAAAAGTGTTTTCCATTTTCATGCCGCGACTTGTATTCAAGCCCCTTTATTATAATTTCTTACGTAAATATCCTGAAGAACTTCATTTATACGAAATTAACGAAGGCAGTAAGTGCGCCTATGTTAAATATTTGGATGATGTTTATGAAAACCGTCCTCACGACAGCCCATTTTGGAATGCTTATGTTCAAACGCGCGGCGTGTTTGATTGCCGGTATGACGTCTACCAGGATTATCTTCAATTATCCAAAGTTTCTGCAGGGATAACCGTTGACAAGGCGCATATTCGTCATCTATTGAATGATTTAAAAGTATCGGGCAAGTATGCGATAATTAATCTTAACGTCAAAGATTATTTTAATGAAACTCGCAATATCCGCCGCATCCGGCATTATGAACGCTACAATGTGCTGATTGACTATTTAATCAACAAAGGCTATTCCGTGGTCTTACAGGGCACAGGCGAACAACCTTATTTTAAATCGCGGGAAGGGTTTATTGATTATGCCCACAGTGGGTTCCAATCGGCGGAAAATGATTTATTACTTTTTGGGGGGTGTGAGTTTTTTGTATCTTCCAAAACAGGGGCGGAAATGTACGGTCTTTTATGCGACAAGCCGGTTTTAGGACTTAATTATACTGAACTGTGTGCCATGCAACCTAATATTCGGTTTCGTTTTTTTCCTAAGCATATCAAAGACAAAAAAGGGCAATATTTATCATGGCGCACAATCTTAACGCATCCCGTGTATTTTCAACTAGGTAATAATTTTCCTACACAAGAAAAACTAGAGTTTGTTGAAATGGGAGAGGATGAAATTATTGCCGCTTTGGAGGAGTTTTTACAGCTTTTGTCCAAGCCGCGTGAGCAATGGTTAAACTATAGCTTGGGGCAAAGCGAGTTTAAACAGATGCTGCATCCAGGTCATTTAGACATTTACCATATCAGCGGCGTGCCTTGTGATGTTTATATAAAGTCTGAATCCGTGATCTGAAACTCCCGCCACATCTACCGGTCTGAATTTTTTAAATATCCACACAATATCTCGTGAATCTGCCCATCCAATTCAGTCGCCACACCAAGCAGATCCGCTCGCAAGGATTTCTGTCCGGTATGGCTCCCCTTGGGGCTAATTCTGCAGACGGCTACTGGCCCATTGAGAGTGTTTTGTCCAATCAGGCGCAACAAGTTCATCGCCATTGCCGCCAACTGGCACACCAGGTAGTTGGTCGCCCCTGCAAAACCCTTGAAACCCGCATAAAATCTCACATTTTTGTGTAAAAGCTGTGCACCAAATCCCTCATAAAACGTAACTACTCACCCCGCCTGAAGCACGCATAAGCGGCTCAACCAAAGTTTGGCTGGGGCACATGCCCCTTGAAGGTGCAGACCAGTGCCGCAAAGACGTCGCCACCTTGCTTTTGCATCGTTGCCACATAGGAGCGAATGACGCAGTAGGTGTGTGCGCCTTCAGCCGTTCGAAAGCAGCCCGATATTTTTTGCTTGACTTTGGGCATACGCACCGCTTGCTCGGCCAAATTGTTGGTGAACGGCACATTGGCTTGTGTCATGAAGCGCCAAACGTCGTCACTGTATTGGCGCAGCCGCCCTATCAGGTTGACCGCTTTGCTTTGCTTGGTTCGCCCTCTCTTTGCATTGGGCTGGGCAACAGGGTGGTCTTGTTCGGCTTGCGCCAGAACAGCGTCGTATAGATCGCGTAAATCACGTACCTGTTTTTGGTACTGCTCGCTTTCGTAGTTGGGCGTATTGCCTTGGACACAGTTGAGGTTGTTGGTGTGGTTGGCGTGGGTCAATATTTCGATCATGTCGCCTGCCCATGCCTAGCCTTGCTGCTCAAGCAGGTACGTCAACTCGCGCAAGTGGTGGGCATTGCACAGGGCATGTTGGCACTCCAATGCTTTGTAGGCAAGCCAGCCGTCATGTACCAAAATTCCGTGGAATTGCTTGAGCAGGCCCAGGTCCTCAAACGCTGCTGTGCCTCGCTTGGGGTGAGAGTCCATCCAGCTCAGTGTTTTGGTGGTCAGTGCGTGCAGCCAGTGCAGCGTCTTGGCCATCCGCACCCAGCAGCGCCATGCTAAGCGCAAGCTGTACGCGCTGCATGCGCCGGAAGTTGAGTGCATCGCAAAGGGCAAGGCAAGAAAGCCCTATGAATTCGGGGTCAAGGTCAGTCTGGCTGTCACCCACAAGTCTGGGCTGATGGTGTAAAGACGCCGCTGGAGTGTTTGGTGCAGCTCAATGAGAAGGGATTGGTCAAATTCAAAGCGGGCATCACGCTTGAAGATTTACGGGCCAAGGCCATAGAGAAAACCGACCTGCAAGCGGCCCAGGAGATGCAAAAGGCCAAGGCGGAGTTGTTTGAGCTGTTCAACAAACACAGGCGCAAACAGCAGGCCTGAAGCCACTCGCATCCGGGCAGAATCGTACGTGAAAAAACCATGCGCGCCGGGGGAGCCTCCGGCGGCCTGGCAGGGGCCTGCATAAAAGAAAAACAGCAGACAAAACCCCGACCCCTTAAACTTCTACTTTTAACCCGGTCAAGCCAAGCAGCAGAAGTCACCAACTCAAACCAGCTTCAGGCTCTACCTGGATTGGAAAATACTGTGCGGGCGATCGTCCGTTTGGGCTTGAAGGTGGTTTTTTGCGCCTGTTTTTGAGCGCCATGACGATGCCCAACAAGGTCAAACCGGCATATGCTTCACGGGTGACTGCATTGATGCGGTCTATTGCTGACAGAAGTGGCTTGGTCGGCACCGGCTTCGGCCATTGCGTTCGCATGATTTAAATATTACAGGCACGACCAAGTGAAGGGGTTATTTCGCATGAACATGAAATTGGATATTAAATGAATGAACCAACATTATCGGTAGTGATGCCAAATTATAATCATGCCCGATTTTTAAAATCGGCTGTAGGAGAAATTCTTGGCCAAAGCTTCCCACCCTACGAAATTATCATCATTGATGATGGTTCAACTGATGATAGCGTTAAAGTTATAGAGCGCATTGCAAGAGAAAACCCGAATGCAAATATTAAGTTTTTACGCAATGAGCAGAATCAAGGAGTTATTTACTCTGCTAATCGAGGATTAAAAAAAGCCTCTGGCCAATATATCTATTTTGCCGCCGCCGACGATATATTGTATGACGATTTTTTTGATATGTCGATGCGGCTGTTGGCCAAATACCCGCAGGCCGGATTATGCTCATCGATGGGTAAAAGCATTTATACAGATGGTAGTAGTGTCCAAACGCCATTAAAGAATCCATCTCCCGTAGAATGCTACTTGACCTCTCGTGAGTGCATGCGATCGTTGCGTAAATACGACAGTTGGATGGGCGGAAATAGTAATATATTTCGGCGCGATGTTGTCCTTGAATGTGGGGGTCTACTTCCTGAGTTAGGCGCATCTTGTGATATATTTCTTGGAATGTTAGTTGCTCTTAAATATGGTGTCTGTTTTATTCCAAAACAATTAGTTGGTTTTAGGCTAATGCCGAACAGTTATTCGGCTAATTTTAATTCGCGCACAAATGAGGGTTTGAGTTTATATTCTTACACGGCAAAGTTAATGAAGACTACCTATGCCGATTTGTTCCCAGTTGATTATGTAAATTCATGGGAAAGACGTATGATATATCGCGATAGGATAAGTTTAGTTAATCAGCTGTATAATCGTCAAATTAGCATGATGCAAGATATTATTTCAGAGAAGAATATGTTAGATAAGTTGTTTTTTTTATGTATGAAGCTGAGCATGCACATCCAGCTTATGGTTTTAATATTTTATTATCTTTTGCGGCTAGGTCCTGAATTACGGATAGTGCTACAGAGGGGTTTATTAATAAAACTTAAGCGTCTGAAGTCGCGTTTCAGTCACCAAAATTAATCCCGAGGCGCCAATTCGCACTGCGAGCCGCTCTAGATGGGGTTTTTCGGGTAGGTACTTAATACATCTGCAATGCCCCTCTCATTCATCAATGGCTAACAAACTTTGAACCGGAATTTGGATATTCCAATGAAAATTCATTACTTAGATTCACGTCATTTTATAATTTTTCTATGCATTGCCGCACTCGGCCCCTACGTAGTCCCAGCGGCGGGGTTGCGTTTAGAGCATTTCGCAATTTATGGTAGCCTTCTTTACGTGATGATACACAAAATTTTCTCGTGTAAAAATGTAAAGAAAAATGATAACATATTCATATTAATGGTTTTATGTCTTGCCGTTGCATTTTGGATATTAGCTGTTTCTCTGCCAAATATTATTAGCGGGGCAAGTACATACAGTATATTAGCAGCGATGGAGAATTTCACTCAGCCAGTTGCTTTGATTATAGTAATCTCCTCGGTAGTGGGAAAACTCGACCGAACAGCACGGCTAAATCTTCTCCGGGTTGCTGGTATTGCTATGATTGCAATGCTTTGTATTAATTCATTTATTGCGATATTGACGATATTCTTTGACACGTGGCCTTTTCTGCAATACTTCGTGGTTGCCGGTGATGGCGGACTCTCAATGGTAAGCGTATCGGAGTTGGCGCTAGCTATGGGACGTTTCTCAGGTGTTTTTAATCAGCCTGCTGAAAGCGGGTTAGCCTATTCGATTGGATTGCTTGTTTGGGTTTATTTAGCTACGACAAGTAAGCGGATAAGTTCACTTGGTTGGGTCTCACTAATCTTACTCATAATTGGAGGTTCTTTATCAGTCTCCAAATCTTTTATATTAGGTGGTTTCCCGCTTTCGATGTTGTACTGGGTTTGGACCGCGCTAAGTCGATTGCGTATCCGTAAAAGCACCCTTATTGGAGGAGTGATTTGGGGTTTAGGGGGGGGGGGGTGGTTGTAAGTTTGTTTGTGGAATTATGGGAGGGTTTTAACTTTTTTTTGCGTTTATTTGCTTTGGATAATATAAATGAGGGCGCTATAGAACTATTCACAGGAGGGCGCTTTGACGGCGATGAGTCAGGTGTCAGTTTGCATTTTGCTGAAGTATGGAGCAAGGCGCCACTTACGGGATTCGGCGTGGGGTTGAGAGGTGAACAAGCGCTTGATAATGCGTTAATTGAATATTTCTTATATGGCGGGATTGTAGGACTGGCCTTTTACATTGCAATACTTGCAGTCATTCTTTGGGTTGCATTTCGTGGTCTAAAAACTGACCCCGTTCACGGTAAGCTCCTGATGTCTTTATGGATATTGATTAACGGCGCGGGTATAGGTGCTCCTGTTCTCACTATAAATCGATCATCGATATTCCTATGGATCATCCTTGTTATTACTTTTGGAGTTTTATCAAAAAGGAAACCCCTGCTATTTCCAAAGGCACACATAAGTCAATTGCAAAAGGCATCCGCCGGACACTTGGTGACTATCTCCTCATAGAGTTGAAGATTGATGAGCGAAAAAATATTCGCACTGGTATTATCCACTTGTTGCAATAACTCAAAGCTACAGCAAGCAATGGATTAACAATAAATAGTCCAGCCTGCAAAACCCTCGAAACCCGCATAAAACCTCACATTTTTGTGTAAAAGCGGTGCACCAAAACCCTCATAAAACGTTATTTGAAGAATAGATTCTTGAGAGATTTTGGACATGAACACAGCAGACTTTTTCCGCTCCGGCCTTGATGCCATGATTGACATGCGACATCCCTTGGTGGTGCTGACTGCACAACTGCCTTGGGGCCGGATTGAAGCGGCCCTGGCTCCGAATTTCACTCACCAGGACCGAACTCCCAAGGAAGAACGCACAGAGGATTTATTAGGTGAACACGCCGTGCAATTCGGTGGTGGTGTCAGTGCCACAGGTCGCCCCCGTTTATCCATGCGACTCATGGCCAGTCTGCTGTATCTCAAGAACAGCTACAACCTCAGTGACGAAGAGCTCGTTGTTCGCTGGAGTGAGAATGTGGTTTGGCAATACTTCAGCGGCCAAGAATATTACGAGCCACGCCTGCCATGCGACGCAACCCAGATCGGGCGCTTTCGCCGCGCCATCGGTGAAGAAGGCCTGGAGCAACTGCTCAAGGCCACGATCGAGACTGCCGTTGAAATCAAGGCCATCAAGCCAGTTGAGTTCGAGCGCATTATCGGTGACTCCACAGTACAAGAAAAAGCCATTGCCCACCCAGTGGACAGCCGCCTGCTAGAGATCGCCCGTCATAAGGTGGCAAGTAGCGCCAAACGCGCCGGTATCAACCTCAAGCAGACCTTTGCCAAAGAGTGCAAGACCTTGGCTCGCAAGGCCGGTGGCTACGCGCATGCCAAGCAGTTCAGACGCATGAGGAAAGTCGTCAAGCGTCAGCGCACAATTTTGGGCGTGGTGCTGCGCGAAGTGCAACGCAAGCTCGGCTTGCCTGGGAGCCTACCCTCAAACCCTAAGGCCCTGAGCGATCTGCACATGTGGCTCGAACGTGGCGAGCGTATTCGCACCCAGCAGCGCCATGCTAGGCGCAAGCTGTACGCGCTGCATGCGCCGGAAGTGGAGTGCATCGCAAAGGGCAAAGCCAGGAAGCCCTACGAGTTCGGCGTCAAAGTCAGTCTGGCTGTCACCCACAAGTCTGGGCTGATGGTGGGGGCCAGAAGCTTTCCTGGTAATCCATTCGACGGGCACACACTGGCCGCACAACTTGAGCAAACCACCAATTTGCTGCAAGACCTGAACCGCACACCCAAGCAGGTCGTGGTGGATCTGGGCTACCGCGGTGTTGATGCAGACAACCCTGGCGTTGAGATCATCCACCGGGGAAAGTACAAGACAATGACCGATCAACAAAAGCGCTGGCTCAAGCGCCGCCAGGCGATCGAGCCAATGATCGGACACGCCAAATCCGACAACCGAATGGATCGATGTTGGCTGCAAGGCGCATTGGGTGATGCGCTGCACGCGCTGAGCTGTGCGGCGGGATACAACATTCGCTGGCTGCTGCGGGCGATCGTCCGTTTGGGTCTTAAGGTGGTTTTTTTACGCCTGTTTTTGATCGCCATGACGATGCCCAACAATGTCAAACTGGCATATGCTTCACGGGTGACTGCATTGATGCGGTCTATTGCTGATAGATTGGCTTGGTCGGCGCCAGCTTCGGCCATTGCGTTCGGCTGATTTGAATATTGCAGGCCCGACTAATGAGACGCGTTCTTGTGCTTGTCCCCGGATATTTGCCGGGGTTCAAAAGTGGTGGACCGGTGCGCACTGTAGCCAATATGGTCGATGCACTTGGTGACGAATTATCATTTAGTGTTGTTTGCCTCAATCGAGATATTGGTGATAAGCATCCTTATGCTTCTATTAACAAAAACGAGTGGAATCAGCAAGGTAAAGCAAAAGTTTTTTATATTGAACGCGGCCCTCGTGGCCTATTTAAGCTGATGTCTATTTTGCGGAGCATTGAATTCGATGTAGTTCATTTAAATGGATTTTTATCCTTTCAATTCAGCATTATGCCAATCGTGATGAACAAGCTTCTTGGGTTGAAGGTACCTGTCATAATTGGGCCGCGCGGAGAGTTCTCGGAAGGGGCACTTGCGTTGAAGTCTGCCAAAAAGAGGTTATTCATCAATCTTGTCAAGGCGACAACTCTTTACCGTGATGTCATTTGGCATGCATCCAGCACCTATGAGGCAGAGGACATTCGGCGTGTGATGGGGCCATTACTCAATATACGCATTGCCGTTGACATTGCCCAATCGCAAACGGATATTCAGTTGTCCAGACGAGATGTTACCCGCCCCCTGCAGGTGGTGTTCATTTCCCGAATTTCTCCGAAGAAAAATTTGGAAGGGGCACTGGAAATACTTTCTTCGCTAACTCAGCCGGTAAACCTCGATGTCTATGGACCGAGGGAGGACGAGGCGTACTGGCAGATCTGTTTACAGGCGGTCAATAAACTCCCAACCCACGTGCAGTTCAATTACCGAGGGGTTTTGTCTCCGGATGTGGTGAGCAAAACTCTAGCTGACTACGATTTATTTTTATTTCCCACGCTTGGTGAAAATTTTGGTCACGTGATTGCCGAAGCGCTATTCGCTGGTTTGCCCGTTCTAATTAGTGACCAAACACCTTGGCGTCAGTTGTCAGAAAATAGCATTGGGTGGGATATTTCTCTCCAAGACAAAGCTGCATTTATAGCCGCGATTGAGAGCTGTTGCCAAAAATCTGGTGATGAGTATGCCACTTGGCGGCAAAGTATTCGATGCTGGGCGCTAGAGAACATTGGTAATCAAGTGGCGATAGACGCCACACGGCAACTTTTTACAAGGAAAATAGGCTTATGACAAGTTCGTTTAATAACCAAAAGCTGCTCATCACCGGCGGGACCGGCTCATTCGGCAACGCCGTTCTCAAGCGTTTTCTCGATACCGACATCGCTGAGATCCGCATCTTCAGCCGCGACGAGAAAAAGCAGGATGACATGCGCAAGCGCTACAACCATCCTAAGCTCAAGTTCTACATTGGCGATGTGCGCGACACGCGCAGCTTGGCGCAGGCCATGCGCGGCGTGAACTACGTGTTTCATGCGGCGGCACTTAAACAGGTGCCGTCGTGCGAATTTCACCCCATGGAGGCGGTGCGCACCAACGTGCTGGGTACCGAAAACGTGCTGGAGGCGGCCATTGCCGCTGGCGTGCAGCGCGTGGTGTGCCTGAGCACCGACAAGGCGGTGTACCCCATCAACGCCATGGGCATCAGCAAGGCGATGATGGAGAAGGTGATGGTGGCTGCCAGCCGTAACCTGGAAGACACAAACACGGTCATTTGCGGCACGCGCTATGGCAATGTGATGGCCTCGCGCGGATCGGTGATTCCGTTGTTTGTGGAGCAGGTGCTGGCGGGAAAGCCCATCACTGTGACCGACCCGGCCATGACGCGCTTCATGATGACGCTGGACGATGCGGTGGACTTGGTGCTATACGGCTTTGAGCATGGCAACAATGGCGACATCTTTGTGCAAAAGGCCCCGGCGGCGACGGTACAAGTGCTCACGGAGGCCGTTTTGGCGCTTATGGGAAAGCCCGACCACGAGGTGCGCTGCATCGGCACCCGTCATGGAGAGAAGTTGTACGAAGCCTTGCTCAGCCGGGAAGAGATAGCCTGTGCTGAAGACCTGGGCGATTATTTTCGCGTGCCGCCCGATGGGCGCGACCTGAACTATGCCAAGTTTGTGGAGCAGGGCGAGCAGCGCATCACCCAAAGCACGCACGGCGAAGACTACAACTCGCACAACACCACCCGGCTGGATGTGGCGGGCATGAAGGCGCTGCTGCTCAAGCTGGATTTCATGCAGCGCATCGCGAGAGGCGAACACGCTGTGGCCGAGGACTGACGCCATGAAGGTGTTGATTACTGGTGCCAACGGCTTCGTAGGTAAAAACCTGCAACTGCATCTGGCCGAGCGCAAGGATGTGCAGGTGGTTTGTTTCACCCGCGATGATGGCATGAAGCAACTGTCCGCCCTGTTGCATGGGGTGGATTTTGTGTTTCACCTCGCGGGGGTCAACCGCCCGCAAGACCCGCAGGAGTTCGCCACCGGCAATTTGGATTTGACGCAGGCGCTGTGCCAGGCTGTTTGCGCTGTGGCCGAGGCCTCAGGCAAAAAAGTGCCGATTGTCTACACCTCGTCCACTCAGGCGGGGCGCGACAACCCTTATGGCCAGAGCAAGCTTGGAGCCGAGGAAGCCTTGCTGGCTGCCTCGCGCAGCCACCAGATGCCGGTACATATCTTCAGGTTGCCCAATGTGTTCGGCAAATGGTGCAAGCCCAACTACAACTCGGCCGTGGCCACGTTTTGCAACAATATCGCACGTGGCCTGCCCATTCAGGTGAACGACCCCACCGCGCCCATCACGCTGGTGTATGTGGACGATGTGATTGAACGCTTTGTGCAACTGATGGACGGTGCTGATGCCATGGATTGCCGCGCTTCGCTCGCAATGACGGACGGGGCGCAGGTTTTTGCCACGGTGGCGCCGCAATACACCACCACCGTGGGCGAGCTGGTCCGCCAGATTCAAGCCTTCAAGGACAGCCGAAGCAGTCTGATGACCGAGCGCGTGGGCACCGGGCTGGTGCGGGCGCTTTATGCCACCTACGTGAGCTACCTACCGGTGGAGTCGTTTGCCTACACCGTGCCGCAATACAGCGACCCGCGCGGCGTGTTTGCGGAAATGCTCAAGACGCCCGATTGCGGCCAGTTCTCCTTCTTTACGGCACACCCCGGGATTACGCGGGGCGGGCACTACCACCACAGCAAGACCGAGAAGTTTCTGGTCATCAAGGGACAGGCGCGTTTCAAATTCAGGCACATGCAGACTGGCCAGACGCATGAATTATTTACGGCAGGTGACAAGAGCGAGATTGTCGAAACCGTGCCCGGCTGGACGCACGACATCACCAACATTGGCGCTGACGAGATGGTTGTGATGCTCTGGGCCAACGAGGTGTTTGACCGCGAGCGGCCGGATACGTTTGCTTGTGCGGTTTGAACTTCGAATAGGCCTGTAGTCCCCGTATATAAAGCGTAAGCAGCTATAAAAATGAGATTGAACCCATGAAGAAGTTAAAAGTCATGACCGTGGTCGGTACCCGGCCAGAGATCATCCGCCTCTCACGTGTGTTGGCCAAGTTGGACGAGCACTGCGAGCATGTGCTGGTGCACACCGGCCAGAATTACGATTACGAGCTGAATCAGGTCTTTTTTGACGACCTGGGTGTGCGCAAACCCGACCACTTCCTGAACAGTGCAGCCAACGCCACCAGCGCCGCGCACACCATTGGCAACCTCATCATCGGCGTGGACCAGGTGTTGGCCGAAGTGCAGCCCGAGGCCATGCTGGTGCTGGGCGACACCAATAGCTGCCTGTCGGTCATCCCGGCCAAGCGGCGCAAGATTCCGATCTTTCACATGGAGGCGGGCAACCGCTGCTTTGACCAGCGCGTGCCAGAGGAAACCAACCGCCGCATCGTGGACCATACAGCCGATGTGAATCTGACTTACAGCAGCATCGCGCGCGACTACCTGTTGCGTGAGGGCTTGCCGCCGGATTTGGTGATCAAGACGGGTAGCCCCATGTTTGAGGTGCTGACGCATTACCGCCCGAATATTGATGCGTCTGACATCCTGACGCGTTTGGAATTGGTCGAGGGCAACTATTTTGTGGTGAGTGCGCACCGTGAAGAAAATATCGAATCACCGCAATCATTTGGCAAGCTGGTTGACGTGCTCAACGCCCTGGCCGAAGACCACGGTCTGCCCGTGATTGTGTCCACTCATCCGCGCACGCAAAAGCGCATTGACGCCACGGGCGCCAAATTTCACCCGCTGGTGCGGCTGCTGAAGCCGCTGGGCTTTCATGACTACGTGAAGTTGCAGCTGTCGGCGCGTGCGGTGCTGTCAGACAGTGGCACCATCAATGAAGAATCGTCCATCCTGAACTTTCCGGCGCTGAATCTGCGCGAGGCGCATGAGCGCCCCGAGGGCATGGAAGAAGCCGCCGTGATGATGGTGGGGCTGGAGGTGGAGCGCGTGCGTCAGGGCTTGGCCATTCTGGCCACTCAACCGCGCGGCGAGGATCGTACGGACCCGCACGGCATCCGCCAGGTGGCTGACTACAGCATGCCCAATGTGTCCGACAAGGTGCTGCGCATCATCCACAGCTACACCGACTACGTGAACCGCGTGGTGTGGAAGAAGTATTGACGCATGGCTATTCGTGTTTTGCTGCTGACGCAATGGTTTGACCCGGAGCCGACCTTCAAGGGCATGGTGTTTGCGCGCGAACTGGTGCGCCAGGGGTTTGAGGTGGAGGTGCTGACGGGCTTTCCCAACTATCCGGGCGGCAAAGTGTACCCGGGCTACCGCATCAAGCTGCTGCAGCGTGAAGTGATTGACGGGGTGCAGTTGACCCGCGTACCGCTTTATCCCAACCATGATCAGTCGGCCATCAAACGGGTGTTGAATTACGCCAGCTTTGCCGCGTCGTCGCTGGTGTATGGCTTGTTCATGGCACGGCGGGCCGATGTGATCTACGCCTATCACCCGCCGCTGACGGTGGGCATCACCGCCAGCCTGATTCGTCTATTTCGCCGCATTCCCGTGGTGTATGACATTCAGGACATGTGGCCCGACACGTTGCGCGCCACGGGCATGGTCAACAACGTCCGCGCCCTGAATGTGGTGGCCACCGTGTGCCAGTGGGTGTATCGCCGGGTGGATCACATCGTGGTGCTGTCGCCGGGCTTCAAGCGCTTGCTCGTGCAGCGTGGCGTGCCGGATGCCAAGGTCGATGTGATCTACAACTGGGCTGACGAGGCCGCCCTGGCTGCGCCGCAAGGGCAGTTGCCCGCCAGTTTTCCCGAGCCGGAACAGTTCCGCATCGTTTTTGCGGGCAACATGGGCAAGGCCCAGGCGCTGGATGTGGTGCTGGACGCCGCCGCCTTGCTGCAGGCACGCAATTCGCGGGTGTGTTTTGTGTTGCTGGGTGGCGGTGTGGAGGTGAGCCGGCTAAAGCAGCGGGCGGCTGAACTACAACTGCGCAATGTCGTGTTTCTGCCGCCGGTGCCCATGGCCGAGGTAGGTACCTTGCTTCATGCGGCAGACGCCTTGCTGGTGCATCTGCGCAAAGACCCGTTGTTCGAAATCACCATTCCCTCCAAAACCCAAGCCTACATGACCGTGGGCAAGCCGCTGCTGATGGCGGTGGATGGCGATGCGGCCGATCTGGTGGTGCAGTCAGGTGGTGGTGTGGTGGCGGAATCTGAAAATGCTGAAGCGCTGGCCAAAGCTGCTGAAGCGTTGGCGGCCATGGCACCTGAGGCTTTGCAGGCCATGGGATCCAAGGCGCAACGCTATTACCAAGAACAACTGGCGCTGCGGGTTGGCGTGGCCAAGCTTGCGGTTATCTTCAGACAATTGGCTACTAAATCCGAATCGAAATGAAACGTATTTTTGACTTCGTTGTGGCCGGTCTTGCTTTGCTGGTTCTTGGGCTCCCGCTATTGGTTTTGATTTGGCAGGTGCGTCGTAAACTGGGCAGCCCGGTGTTTTTCCGCCAGACGCGGCCTGGTTTACACGGGCGCCCGTTCAACATGGTCAAGTTCCGCACCATGACGGATGCGCGCGGCCGCGATGGCCAATTTTTGCCCGATGCGGAACGTCTCACGGCCTTTGGCCGCTTCTTGCGCGCGAGCAGCCTGGACGAGTTGCCTGAGCTGTTGAACGTGCTCAAGGGCGAAATGAGTCTGGTCGGCCCGCGACCGCTGCTGATGGAGTATTTGCCGCTGTACTCGCCGGAGCAAGCGCGCCGTCACGAGGTGCGCCCCGGTATCACCGGCTGGGCGCAGGTGAACGGCCGCAACGCGCTAAGCTGGGAAGAAAAGTTCAAGCTAGACGTGTGGTACGTGGACCACCGCTCGCTATGGCTCGACATCAAGATTTTGTGGCTGACGGTGCGCAAGGTGCTGGTGCGCGAGGGCATTAGTGCTCCGGGCGATGCAACCATGCCGATATTTCGCGGTAACAAGTTAACCAGTAACAAACATGAATAACGTATTGCTTTTGTCAGCAGGGCGTCGGGTTGAGTTGGCGCAGGCGTTCAAGGCCGAGTTGATCGCGAAAAACTTGTCATCAAAATTGTTCGCCACTGAACTGAAGCCGGAGCTTTCGGCCGCCTGTCAGGTGGTAGACGTCCCCATCAAGGCACCTCGGGTTACAGACCCAAGTTATATCGATTTCCTTTTGACCACCTGCAAAGTCCAAGGTATCGGGCTGGTTATACCGACTATTGACACCGAGTTGTTGTTGTTGGCACAGCATCGTGACGCGTTCACAGCGCAGGGCATCAACCTGATAATTTCAAGTGAGGCATTGGTCAGCTTGTGTCGTGACAAGCGGCTGACGGCAGGCCTGTTCAGTCAATTGGGCATTGATAGCCCAGAAATTTACGATCGCTCAGCAATTCAGTTCCCCTGTTTTGGTAAGCCATATGACGGCAGCTGTAGTGTTGGTGCGACTGTAATTCAGTCTTCGGCCATGCTCGCTGATTCGATGCTGGCCGACGAAAAAATGATGTTCATGGAGTTGATCGATGGCTCACATACGGAATTCACCGTAGATGCCTACTATGACCGCAACGGGCGCCTTGTTTGCTTTGTGCCTCGCCAGCGAATCGAGGTTAGGGGAGGAGAGATCAGCAAAGGGGTAACAAGGCAGCACTACGTGTATGACTATCTGTTGTCAAAGTTGCATGAGCTTAAAGGTGCCAGAGGTTGTATTACGCTTCAACTGTTTGCCAACGAACAAGCAGATCGCTTTGCGGCTTTGGAGATCAACCCCCGCTTCGGCGGCGGCTATCCGCTCTCATACAGCGCGGGCGCTAACTATCCTGGCTGGCTGATTGATGAATATCTGTTGGGCAAAGATGTTCAGTTTTTCGATGGATGGGAGGCGGACTTGATGATGCTGCGTTATGACGCCAAGGTATTGATTCATGGCGCAGCCTGAGTTGTCCCAAACAGTCGTCGTTCTTGACTTGGATGACACCCTGTACCAAGAAGCTGATTATCACGCTTCTGGGTTGCGGGAAGTCTGCAAATGGGTTGAGACTCTTTATGGCAAGTCGGTGACCTCGGAGCTGGTTGGCCTTCAAGGTCAGGGTGAGCGCGATTTGTTGGGGCAAATCAGCCGTCTGGCAGGTGTGCCGTTGACCGTTAAAGACTCTTTACTCTGGATTTACAGATTACATGCACCTTCTATTGCCCTCCGTGATGAAGTCAGGGTCATGGTGCAACGTCTTGAGAAGCTATGCTGTGCTGTCGTTGTGCTGACGGATGGGCGTTCTATCAGCCAAAGGCAAAAGCTGAAGGCGCTGGGCTTGGGGCATTTACCGGTCTACATATCTGAAGAGTACGGCTCGGAAAAACCGGACGCCTTGCGCTACGAGCTGATTATGAGTGACTTCCCTGCGCAGGCTTATGTGTACGTGGGCGACAACCCTCAGAAAGACTTCGTAGCACCCAACGCGTTGGGATGGCAGACCATCGGGCTGCGCGGTGATAAGCGAAATATTCACTCGCAGGCATGTGACGAGCTACGACCTGAATATTTGCCGAAGACTTGGATTAATACCTTGGATGAATTGTTAGGTTCTTTGATCAGCCCAGACCGATGATGAAGGTTCGATGAGCGGCATGACAAAAAATCACAAAAGATACGATACTTGTCGTATGATTAAGGCCTAAGGTGGTGGCACCTGCTGGTTTCAATGCGGTGAAAGCCGCTGTGATTGATGCGTTGCAGAGGGGCGACTTTCAGCATGAAGCGCGCAGCCAAATCGAGGTGAAGAACTTGTTGGCGATGGGGCAGATTTCTGCAGCAGATGTGGTCGCCGTTCTCAAAAGGTCACGTGGTAGTGAGCATCAGACATCGGCGCATCATTTAGACGCATCCATCACGGTGCATGTGGTGACCACTTCGGGGTGGTACATCAAGTTTTATTTTCTAGACCCACAAACGTGGTTCATCAGCGTTCATGAGTGAGGTGTGACCATGAAATTTTTTGTAGAAGGTGACTGCGGCAAGGCCTTGTGCCACAGTTGTGGTGGCTTGGTAAAGACACTTTATCGCCGCCTGGATGTTCCGTTCAGCGACGGCAAAGGGGCAGCGCCCAATATTTTGGTGGCTGTGTGCGTGCAGTGCGATGGTGTGGTGGCTGTGCCCGCACAGTCCACACCCGCGATTCGCGAAGCCCGGCAAAAGACGGTGACACCTTTAGAGGCCAATTTGCCAGCCGTGTACTTGGACATGTTGGACTTGGCTGCCTACACAGTGGACAAAGATGTCTCAACCGACTTTCGGCGTATTTTATTGAGCTATTTTTTGCACCGCACCGCGCAAGACAAAAAAATGTGGCCCATGGTGGCAACGCACTACGAACAAGCGCGTGCAGCTTACCCTGAAAAACGGGGCGTTTTGCGTCGCAGGTTGTCTATGAAGATGCCAGCTCGGATGAATGCCGACTTGGTTTTGTTGCAGGCGCAGAGCCAGCTCAACATCAGTGCGGTCATCAAGTCGGTGGTGTTTGATATTCAAACTTCCATCATTGAGAAACCAACACCTTCTTTGCTGAAAGAGCTGCGTCATTACGCTGCTGTGATGGGCTGAATCCTCCCTCAATTACTTGTCAGCCACTCAGGTGGTCTTTGAATGCTGAACACACAATTTTCCCCCTGGCCAAGCTTCACCCCAGAAGAGGCCGATGCCGTGCACCGCGTGGTGCTGTCCAACAAGGTCAATTACTGGACCGGCACCGAATGCCGCGAGTTTGAAAAAGAGTTTGCCGCTTGGTGCGGTACGCGGTATGCCGTGGCCTTGAGCAATGGCACGCTTGCGCTGGATGTGTCGCTCAAGGCGCTGGGTATTGGTCCGGGCGATGAAGTGGTGGTGACGCCGCGCACTTTCATTGCCAGTATTTCCTGTGTGGTGAATGCAGGCGCCACGCCAGTGTTTGCAGATGTAGAGGCAGATAGCGGCAATATTTCGGCAGCCACTATTGCCAAGGTTCTGACGCCGCGCACAAAAGCCGTGATTTGCGTGCATTTGGCTGGCTGGCCATGTAACATGGATCCGATCATGGCGCTGGCCGATTCGCATGGTTTGAAGGTGATTGAAGACTGTGCCCAGGCGCATGGGGCGCGATATAAGGGGTGCAGTGTCGGCTCGATAGGCCACGTGAACGCGTGGAGTTTTTGTCAAGACAAAATCATGACGACCGGCGGTGAAGGCGGTATGGTCACGACCAACGACGAAGCTCTGTGGCGTGCTATGTGGTCATTCAAAGACCATGGCAAGAGCTATGAAGCCGTGTACGAGCGGCAGCACGCGCCGGGTTTCCACTGGGTGCACGAGAGCTTTGGCACCAACTGGCGTATGCTGGAAGTGCAAGCTGTCATCGGTCGTATACAGTTGCAGCGTATGCCGCAGTGGACAGCCCTTCGCACCCGCAATGCGGCGGCCATTCGGCAAGCCTGTAACGAATTTGCCGCGCTACGCGTACCAGAGTTTGGGTGTGGCGCGTGTGCGATGGATTGCCGCGCAGCCCAGGGGGCTGCTCGCAATGACGGGTCCGGTGGTTGTATGCATGCGCAGTACAAGGTTTATGTTTATGTACGCCCTGAAAGCTTGGCCCAAGGCTGGTCGCGCGACCGCATTGTTGATGCCCTCAACGCAGAGGGTGTGCCCTGTTACACGGGCAGTTGCTCTGAGGTTTATTTGGAAAAGGCCTTTGACAATACTGGCTGGCGTCCCGAAGTGCGCTTGCCCGTGGCGCGCGAACTTGGCGAGACAACGCTGATGTTTTTGGTGCATCCGACTCTAACTGAATCAGAGATACAAAAAACGACCGACGCGATTAGCAAAGTTTTGACGCTGGCCAGCCGTTGAAATATCGAAATGGGTGTTTATTTTTTTCTTAGACACTTGCTGTTTGCTGCAATTATTTTTGGTATTTCGGTAATTGTTACTGCATTATTAGCGCGCTATCTAAAGTTTTTGGATGTACCAAACGAGCGGTCTTCACACATCAAGGCGACACCCAGAGGCGGTGGCATTGCGATTGTTGTCGGTTTTCTTATTGGCATTATGATGATCCAATGGATTGGCGACAAAACGCCAATTTTCACGCGCTATTTTGCAGGCTTTGCGGGCGCTTCGTTTGTGATTGCGGTGCTGTCGTTTTACGATGATTTCAAGCACTGCTCTTTCAAGATTAAGTTAGGTGGGCAGATTGTTGCCATCTGCGTGGCCATGCTGTCGGGCATCGTTATTGACGTAAGCTATTTGCCATGGCTGGGCGAAGTGCGCTGGGGCTGGTGGGCTTATCCGCTCACCTTGGTGTGGATAGTGGGCCTAACCAATGCCTATAACTTTATTGATGGGCTGGATGGGCTGGCCGCCAGCACGGCTGTTATTGCGGCTGGTTTTTTGTCGCTGATCTCGTTCCAGCATGGCAGCTTGTTTATTTATCTTGCGTCCATGACCTTGTGCGCAGCATCACTGGGTTTTTTGATTTTTAACTTACCCCCAGCCAAAATTTTTATGGGTGATGTGGGTAGCACCTTTTTGGGCCTGGTATTTGCGGTGATGGCGATCATTGCGGCGCGCTACGACCATTCGCACACTTCGCTTTTTGTGGTGCCATTGCTGTTGTTTCACTTTATTTTTGATACGGCTTTTACATTTATACGGCGGTTGTTGCGGGGTGAAAATGTGTTTCAGCCGCACCGGTCGCATTTGTACCAGTTGCTGAACCGCTCTGGCTTTTCACACGCGCAGGTGACCTTGCTTTATTCTGCAATGGCTGTTAGCCAGGGGCTGGCTGCGGTTTGGATGGTCAACAACCTGGGTGCCAACCGACCACTGATGTATCTGCCCTTTTTGTTGCTACATTGTGGGTATGCAAGCTGGGTGCTTGGGAGAGCAAAAAAACA
>JBCKNM010000003.1:0-64027 GCA_038902775.1 Polaromonas sp. | reverse complement strand
CGTCTTTTGGGGCTGGTCGCGGTGTGGGGAGTGCCCGCAATCAGCCAGCCTGAGCTGCTGCGCATGGGGTGCGGCCAGGGCCATTTCATCAAGCTGCCGCATCGTGCCGTACTCGTCATCAAGGCCCTGCACCAGCAGCAGGGGCGCGGTGATGGCGCGGCATTCAGGCCGGATGTCGAAGCGGCTGAACGCTTCAGACAGCCACACATCATTCCATTGCCAGAAGGCACCATCAACGTCTGCGTGATGCCTGGCCAAGCGCGCTCTCAGCCCGTTGGACTCGAAGGCCATTTTTGCCTGCGTAATCGCCTTGACAGCCACGTCTTCAACCAGCACATGCGGTGCCATGGCGATGCAGGCCGCTACCGGGAAGCGGCTGGCGTACAGCAACGCAATCGTTGCGCCATCCGAGTGCCCGAGCAGCACCGGGTTTTTGAGTTGCAGCTTCGCAAGCAGGGCGGGCAACACCTCCCACGCCTCGCGGTGCATGTAGTCGGCCCCCAGAAAATTGCGCCCAGTTGGCACGGGGTTAGAGCGCCCATAGCCACGCCGCGAATAGACCAGACCCGCGCGCCCCGTCGCTTCGCACACCGCCTGCGGCCAGTCCAGCCCGCGCTGCGTCCACAGACTGACCGAGCCCAAGCCTTCGTGCAAAAAAATCAGTGCTGCCAGGCCACTTTTACCGGCAATCTGTTTGACTTCAAGCGGCGTGTTGTTGATGGTGACAAAGTCCATGCCGACATCGTAATTGCATTGCGGCTGGGCGCGGGCACTGCCAAACCCACTCCGCATTCGCGTTATCCTCAGACCCATGACCAAACTCCTCGACTCCTTCTGGCGCGCGGCGATGTATTGCCTGCATCCGCGCGTGATTGCGTTGTCGATACTGCCGCTGGTCATCATGGTGGCGTTGTCTTTGGGGCTGGGCTACTTTTTCTGGGAAGGAGCGATTGCTGCGGTGCGCGGCAATCTTGACAGCTACCAGATGGTGGGCAGCATGGTGCGCTGGCTGGAAACGCTGGGCCTGTCGAACCTGCGGCTGGTGCTGGCATCTGTGTTGCTGCTGTTTCTGACGATTCCGGTGATCGTGATGGTCTCGCTGCTGTTCGTGGCGATTTTTATGACACCGGCGATGGTGGCGCTGGTAGCCGAGCGGCGCTTTCCAAGCCTGGAGCGCAAAAAAGGTGGCTTGATGCTGGCCAGCCTGCTGTGGTCGCTGGGCTCGACGCTGCTGGCGGTGATTGCGCTGGTGCTGTCGATTCCGCTGTGGCTGATTCCGCCGCTGATATTGGTGCTGCCACCCCTGATCTGGGGCTGGCTGACTTACCGTGTGATGTCTTACGACGCATTGGTAGACCACGCCAGTAGCGAAGAGCGGCGGCAGATTTTTAAAGAGCAGCGTATGCAGTTGCTGGGCATTGGCGTGCTCAGTGGCTACCTGGTGGCTGCGCCGAGCTTGATCTGGGCATCGGGCGCGATGTTTGTGGCCATGGCACCGATTCTGGTGCCGGTGGCGATCTGGCTTTACACGTTGGTGTTTACTTTTTCGTCGCTCTGGTTTGCGCACTACGCGCTGGCTGCGCTGGAGCAACTGCGGCAAAAAAACAATGCGCTGGTGCTTGATCCGCTCGAGATACGGGAGCAACCGGCTACCAAATCAATAGAAAATGAACCCGTATCCATTGCTTTGCCGGGGTCGTCCAATGGCTTCGACGCGCCGGGCAGCAAGCCCGATTCTTTTTAATCGTTTCAACTATTCCCATGATCACCCACTTCGGAATCATCATCATTGGTGATGAAATTCTCTCAGGCAAACGCGCTGACAAACACCTGCCAAAAGTCATCGAACTGCTGGGCGCGCGCGGTCTGCAACTGGCTTTTGCCGACTATGTGGGTGACGACCCGGTTCGTATCACCGCTACGCTGGCCAGGGCCTTTGCGGGTGCGCGTGAGTCGGGCGATGTGGTGTTTTCATGCGGCGGCATAGGGGCCACGCCCGATGACCACACGCGCCAATGCGCGGCCAAAGCGCTTGGCGTTGAGATGGCCCTGCACCCCGAGGCCAAAGCCCTGATTACCGAGCGCATGAAAGACACCGCCAAAGAGCAGGGCGTGCCGTTTGATGCAGATCGGCATGACAACATTCACCGGCTCAATATGGGTGTGTTCCCGGTTGGCGCGGATGTGATTCTTAATCCGTATAACAAGATTCCGGGTTTTACGTGCTGGGCCGGGTCAGGGGCTGTCCACTTCGTTCCTGGTTTTCCAGTCATGGCTTGGCCGATGATGGAAGGGGTTTTGGACGGCGTTTATTCCCACTTGCACCAAAAATCAGCGTACATCGAGAAGTCAATCATCGTGTTTGGCTCTATGGAAGCCACCCTGACCCCACTGATGCTGGAGTTGGAGGCCAAGCACGCTGGCATCAAGGTGTTCAGCCTGCCCAGCGTTGACCATCCGACTTACGGGCGGCATATTGAGCTGGGCGTGAAGGGTATGCCCGATGCGGTTGGTCTGGCTTACCCGACGCTGTTGGCAGGTTTGGCCCGCTTTGACTTTAAACTTGGCCCTGAATTAGTGCGTTCTTGATATGCACCAATATAGAATATCCTATGAATGCACCAATGTAGTGCGTTCATAGGATGCCCTATTTTAGCCGTATCTGCATCTGTTCCCAAGTGCTTGTAGCTGCCTGCCCAGTTTGGGGCGAATTTGGCGGCACAATTCACGGCACAATCGAGGGCGCGCCAACGGGCTGAAGATGTATTTGCTTTGGCACAAAAAGTGCTTCCACTCGTTTTTGAAAACAGTTTTTAACAACCACCCAGCAACAGGAGAATTTGATGGCAAAGACCGTCGCAGATGTCATGAAAATGGTCAAGGAAAACGAGGTCAAGTTTGTTGACTTCCGCTTTGTTGACACACGGGGGAAAGAGCAGCACGTTACCGTGCCAGTATCCCACTTTGACGAAGACAAGTTCACTTCTGGCCACGCCTTCGACGGCTCATCCATCGCCGGCTGGAAGGGCATTGAAGCATCTGACATGTTGCTCATGCCCGATGCCAATACCGCCAACCTTGACCCGTTCTACGAAGAAACCACGCTGTTCCTGACCTGCGACGTGCTCGACCCGACCGATGGCAAGTCTTACGACCGTGACCCGCGCTCGATTGCCAAGCGCGCTGAAGTCTACCTCAAGGCTTCTGGCTTGGGCGACACCGCCTTCTTCGGCCCAGAGCCAGAGTTCTTCATTTTTGACGGCGTGCGCTGGGCCAATGAAATGTCGGGCGCGTTTTTTGAAGTTGACGCATACGAAGCCCCGTGGAACAGCGGCAAAAAACTCGAAGGCGGCAACCGCGGCCACAGGCCTACCGTCAAGGGCGGCTACTTCCCAGTACCGCCGGTTGACAGCATGCAGGACATGCGCGCCGAGATGTCGCTGATTCTCGAATCGCTGGGCATCCCGGTTGAAGTGTTTCACCACGAAGTCGGTGGCGCTGGCCAGAACGAAATGGGCACCCGCTTCAGCACGCTGGTGCAGCGCGCCGACTGGACCATTTTGCTCAAGTACGTCGTCCACAACGTGGCCAACGCCTACGGCAAAACGGCAACCTTCATGCCCAAGCCCATCGTTGGCGACAACGGCTCCGGCATGCACGTGCACCAGTCGGTCTGGAAAGACGGCAAAAACATGTTTGCCGGTGACGGCTATGCAGGCCTGTCAGATTTTGCGCTGTACTACATCGGCGGCATCTTCAAGCACGCACGCGCACTGAACGCCATCACCAACCCCGGTACCAACAGCTACAAGCGCCTGGTTCCTGGTTTTGAGGCACCGGTCAAGCTGGCTTACTCGGCTAAAAACCGCTCGGCTTCCATCCGCATTCCGTACGTTGCCAATCCAAAAGGCCGCCGTATTGAAGTGCGCTTCCCCGATCCCCTGATGAACCCCTACCTCGGCTTCGCGGCGATGATGATGGCTGGTCTGGACGGCGTTGAAAACAAGATCCATCCGGGCGAAGCTGCCACCAAGGACTTGTACCATCTGCCACCCGAAGAAGACGTAAAAATTCCGACCGTGTGCCACAGCCTGGATCAGGCGCTGGACTACCTCGACACCGGTCGCGGCTTCCTGACCAAAGGCGGTGTGTTCACCGACAGCATGATTGATGCGTACATTGAGCTGAAAATGCAGGAAGTCACGCGTTTCCGCCAGGCCGTACACCCAGTTGAATACGACATGTACTACTCCCTGTAAAGGCAAGCTTGCGTGGGTTTTTGGGGTCAGAGCCCAAATTCGCCGAGCCTACGGCTCGCCCTCCGGGGGCGGTGCTTCGCACCGCTGCGAAATTGGTGTCTGACCCCAATAACCCGAAAAAAGGACGGCGAAAGCTGTCTTTTTTGTTAGCGGCCTCTGCCTGAATCCCCACACTTTGCATTTCGGGGGCTTTGCCGCATACTGTCAGACCGTCCTAGCCTTCATGGGCATTAGGGGTTATGTATGAATCAAACCTTGAACTTCATCAAACATTTGAAATCACCACTTCTGTTGATCGCTTTAGCTTGCTTAGTTTTCGTCTTGCTATCGCCTTTCATCAGCACGCCAGCCACCGCGCAGGTTTTCCGCTGTGCCGGTGTCAGCGGCACAACGCCTGAATACATCAACAACGCCAAAGAAGCACAGCAACGCGGTTGCAAAACGATGGAGGGTGGCAATGTCACTGTGGTGCAGGGCACGCCCGCCTCAAAATCAGCCGTGCGCGTGGCATCGAGCAACACATCTGGATCGGGCTCACGCAACGACGGCGGGCCTGAGCAAAAAGCCAGAGACAGAGATTCACGCATCATTCTCGAATCCGAACTCAAAAAAATCGAAACCAAACTGGCCGAGCAGCAAAAAGAGTACAACAACGGTGAGGTTGAAAAGCAGGGCATTGAAGGCCGCAACCACCAGCGCTACCTGGATCGTGTTGCCGGGCTCAAGGAAGGCATTGCCCGCAACCAGAGCGATATTGCCGGTCTCAAGCGCGAGATTTCACGTCTGCCTGCCAGCAATTAAAAAATCTTCTTGGCTAGGAGCCTGTCGGACTTTTGCAGCCGATGCTCCCAAAGTCCGACAGGCTCCTAGGTTCTGCGCCAAAATAGAAAGCTTGAGGGCGCTTCTAGAAATTCAAATTTTCGGGATGAAGTGCAAGGCGGACGGAACGCAGCAACCGGAACGTACTCAGGTACGTGAGGATTGCGAGTACCGCCCAACGACGCAACTCGCCCGAAAAATGAATTTATAGAAGTGCCCTTGAAAAAGCCTAATTTTTTTGCTGCCGAACCTGCTGCCAGCGCCCCTCGCTTCCAGTCGTTTGACCTACTGGCCACATTGGTGGCTGTGGTGCGTACGGATGGAGTGGTCGTGTTCGCCAACGCTGCCCTCGAAGACGCGCTGGGTACCTCCCGCCGCACCATCGAAGGTTCCCAGTTGCCTGACTGCTTTACCGAGCCGCACATACTGCAAAACGCGCTGCAAGGCGCTGGCAGCAACGAGTTTGCGGCGCTGCGTTACGACGCATGGCTCAGGCCGCTGAACCGCGAACCGATGCCGGTGCATGTGGTGGTGGCGCAGACCGACACAGCAGGCGAGGCGATTGTCGAGCTGCTGCCGCTTGAGCAGCAGGTCAAGCAGGACCGCGAGGAGCGCCTGATGGACCAGGCCCAAGCCAACAAGGAGCTGATTCGTAACCTGGCCCATGAAATCAAGAACCCGCTGGGCGGCATTCGCGGTGCGGCGCAGTTGCTACAGATGGAGATCGACAAGGAGCTGACTGAATACACCCAGGTCATCATCCATGAGGCCGACCGCTTGCAGACGCTGGTAGACCGCCTGCTGGCACCGCACCGCCGTCCGCACCTGGTGGGCGATGTCAGCATTCACGAGGTGTGTGAGCGGGTGCGCTCGCTGATCCTGGCCGAGTTTCCCAAGGGTTTGCGCTTTGTGCGCGACTACGATGTGTCGATTCCTGAGTTCCGGGGCGACCGGGAGCAGATGATTCAGGCCGTCATCAACATCGCCCACAACGCCGCCCACGCGCTGGCAGAGCGCATTGCAGCGGGTGATGCGCAGATCACTTTCAAGACCCGAATTGCGCGTCAGGTAACTTTCGGCAAGCAGCGTTATCGCTTGGCACTGGAATTGCATGTCATCGACAATGGACCGGGCGTGCCGGACTCCATCAAAGACCGTATTTTCTATCCCCTGATATCGGGGCGTGAAGGCGGTTCCGGGCTGGGACTGACATTGGCGCAAACTTTTGTTCAGCAACACCACGGATTGATCGAGTGTGACAGCGTCCCGGGCCGTACGGACTTCAAGTTGCTGATACCCCTGCCTTGAAGTCTGTCGTTTCATTTGACAGATAACCGGTAATACCAAAGGGACCAAACATGAAACCGATCTGGATTGTTGACGATGACCAGTCCATCCGGTTTGTGCTTGAAAAAGCCTTGCTGCGCGAAGGCCTGCCGACCCGCAGCTTCACGAATCCGCGTGAAGTGCTGGCAGCCTTAGAGCTTGCTACCGAAGACGACGGCCCGCAAATTCTGGTGAGCGACATCCGTATGCCTGGAGGCTCGGGCCTTGACCTGCTGGAAAAAGTAAAAGCCAAGCTACCCGGCCTGCCGGTCATCATCATGACGGCGTTTTCTGATCTCGACAGCGCCGTGTCGGCCTTTCAGAGCGGCGCGTTTGAATACCTGCCCAAGCCTTTTGACTTGCCCAAAGCGGTTGAACTGATTCGCCGCGCGGTTGAAGAAAGCCAGCGCGAAGAAGTCGCCGAAGAACGCATGGCCGCCGCGCCTGAAATGCTCGGCCAAGCGCCCGCCATGCAAGATGTATTCAGAGCCATTGGCCGCTTGAGCCAGAGCAATGTGACGGTGTTGATTACCGGCGAATCCGGCTCGGGCAAAGAGCTGGTTGCCAAAGCGCTGCACAAGCATTCAAGCCGCGCCAACGGCCCGTTTATCGCCATCAATACCGCAGCCATCCCGAAAGATTTGTTAGAGAGCGAACTCTTTGGCCATGAGCGCGGTGCCTTCACCGGCGCGCAAACCATGCGCCGTGGCCGCTTCGAGCAGGCCGACGGCGGCACGCTGTTTTTAGATGAAATCGGCGACATGCCATTTGATTTGCAAACCCGTTTGCTGCGCGTGCTGAGTGACGGGCATTTCTACCGCGTCGGTGGCCACAACGCCATCAAGGCGAATCCGCGTGTGATTGCGGCCACCCATCAAGACCTGGAGCAGCGCGTGAAAGAAGGCCTGTTCAGGGAAGATCTCTACCACCGCCTGAACGTGATTCGCCTGCGCCTGCCAGCGCTACGCGAGCGGCGCGAAGATGTGTTTGCACTGACGCGCCACTTCTTGCAGCAAAGCGCCAAACAGCTTGGGGTAGAGCCCAAACGCATTTCAGATGCCGCCTTGCAGCAGCTCTCAACCTTTGCCTTCCCCGGCAATGTGCGCCAGCTCGAGAACATCTGCCACTGGCTGACCGTGATGGCACCCGCGCAGGTGATTGAACCCAAAGACCTGCCGCCCGAGGTGCTGGGCAGCACGCCCGAACACGGCAAGGCGGCCACCGCATCGCTCGCCTCGTCGGGTGTTGCAAGGGGTGCAGCACCATCCGGCCACGCAATCGCTGCAGCAGAAATTTCTGCGGCTGCGATGCCCGTAGCCGAAGCGCCAGTCGGCGGTCTGCCTTCCGGTGGAGTCGATACCGGTGGCAGCCAGGACTGGGAGACCGGCCTTGAAGTGGAAGCCAAGGCCTTGCTGGCGACAGGCCGCAGCGACGTGTGGGATGTGCTGACGCGGCGTTTTGAATCGAAGCTGATTCAGACCGCCTTGCAAAGCACACGCGGCAGGCGCATCGAAGCCGCACAAAAGCTCGGCATAGGCCGCAATACCATCACGCGCAAAATTCAAGAGCTGAATTTAGAGTAATGTGGCCCCCACGTTGGTTTTTGGGGTCAGAGCCCAAATTCGCTAAGCCTTCAGCTTACCCAACGGGGGCGGCGCTTTGCGATGCCGCGAAATTGGTGTCTGACCCCAAAAACCACTATTTTTATAGCAACTAGCTGGTAGCGATTTCTACAGTCACAGGTGCATGGTCGCTGGGGCGTTCGTTTTTTCGCGGCAGCTTGTCAATCACACAGCTTTTGACTTGGGGCTTGAGTGCTTCGCTGACCAGAATGTGGTCGATGCGCAAACCACGATTGCGGCGGAACCCAAACTCGCGGTAATCCCACCATGAGTAGCTTTTTTCAGGCTGCTCGAACATGCGAAATGCGTCAGTCAGCCCGAGCTCAATCAGCCCCTGAAAGTGATGCCGTTCTTCGGTGGTGTGATGAATGGTTTCGCGCAGGGCCACCGGGTCATAGGTGTCGCGATCATCAACCGTGATGTTGAAGTCGCCCAGTAGCACCAGGCGTGGATGCGCGGCCAGCTCTGCGCGCAGTGCCGCACGCAGGCCATCGAGCCACTTCATCTTGTAGGCAAACTTTTCGCTGCCTGGCTCCTGGCCGTTGACGAAGTAGCCATTGACCACGCGCACTTCACCTTGCGGCGTGTCTAATGTGACGGCAATCACGCGGGACTGTTCGTCGACAAAGCCGCTTATGTTTTTGACGACATCGCGCGCTGGCCCCAGCTCGCAACGGCTCAGTATGGCCACACCGTTGTATGTTTTCTGGCCGAAAAAAGCGCTGTGGTAGCCTGCCGCTTCAATTTCCTTGACGGGAAATTTTTCGTCGCTGAGTTTGAGTTCTTGCAGGCACAGCACATCAACCGGATTGGCAGTCAGCCAGTCGATGACCTGCGGCAGGCGAACAGCGAGTGAGTTGACATTCCATGTAGCAATTTTCATATTTTCAATATACAAAAGTGGCCGCAGCCCAATAGAAACCGGCCATATCAATCTCCTTGGTGTTTTTTATAGGTGATAAAACTGAACTTCAAACCGTTTGACGACACATGGGCTTCACGCGCCGCCTCAGTCCAATGCGTGCCGAGTTTAGGAGCGAATGCGTCGCCCTCAAAATCTTGCGCAATCTCAGTGACTTCGATGCGCTGCGCAAACGGCTCTGCCTGTTGGTAGATTTGTGCGCCGCCTATCACCCAGACCTGTTCTGACGTTTCGCAGAGCTTCAGTGCATCCGGCAGGCTGGTAGCCACCAAAGCGCCTTGCGCTACCCATTGCGCTTGCTGCGTGATGACCACATTGCTGCGGCCCGGCAAAGGGCGAAAGCGTGGTGGCAGCGAGTCCCAGGTTTTGCGCCCCATGATGACGGGCCAGCCCGTCGTCATGCGTTTGAAGTGCGCCATGTCTTCTGGCAGGTGCCAGGGCAGGGTGTTGTTGTTGCCGATCACGCCGTTGGCGGATCTAGCGTAAATCAGGTTGACTTGCATCGTGGTGCTTGAAGAGGCTTAGGGAGGTGGACGATACCGATGCACCTTTTTCCGTCATTGCGAGCGAAGCGCGGCAATCCAGGGGTTCATGGATTGCCGCGCTTCGCTCGCAATGACGAGTGGGTGGTACTTTCGCAATTGCCAACTCCCTTACACCGCGACGGGAGCCTTGATGGCGAGATGATGCTGGTAGTTTAAAAACTCGAAATCTTCAAACTCGTAATCGAATATCGAATCGGGTTTGCGCTTGATGTTGAGGTGCGGGTAAGCCATGGGCGTGCGGCTCAGTTGCAGCGCGACCTGTTCGGCATGGTTGCTGTAGATGTGGCAGTCGCCGCCGGTCCAGATGAAGTCACCCACATCCAGATTGCACTGCTGCGCCACCATGTGCGTGAGCAGCGCGTAGCTGGCAATGTTGAAGGGCACGCCGAGAAAGATGTCGGCGCTGCGCTGGTAGAGCTGACAACTCAATTGTCCTTTGCCGTCAGGTGTGGTGGCGGGCGCAACGTAAAACTGGAAGAAGGCGTGGCAGGGCATCAGCGCCATTTTTGACAGATCGGCCACATTCCAGGCGCTGACGATGATGCGGCGTGAATCAGGGTTGGTTTTGAGTGTGTTGATCACATCGGTGATTTGGTCTATGTGCCCGCCCTCGGTGGTCGGCCAGCTGCGCCACTGCACGCCATACACCGGACCCAGGTCGCCGTCTTCGCGTGCCCATTCGTCCCAAATCGTCACGCCGCGCTCTTTCAGCCAGTTGTTGTCGCTGGAGCCCTGTAGAAACCACAGCAGCTCATGCACGATGGATTTGAGGTGAACTTTTTTGGTGGTGACCAGCGGAAAGCCTTCGTTCAAGTCAAAGCGCATCTGGTAGCCAAAAACGCTTTTAGTGCCGGTGCCGGTGCGGTCCGCCTTGAAGACGCCGTGCGTGTCAACGTGGCGCATGAAGTCTTCGTATTGGGAGCGGATGGGGTACATCATGGGACAGGAAGTAAGCAGGTGAAAAAACAGGGGTTGGACAGCGAAAACCGGAGAGATTTAATTATGCCCGTAGCACCCGCCCCGGATTCATCACATTCTGCGGGTCCAGCGCCTGCTTGATGGCCCGCATCATGCCCATGGCTACTGGCGATTTGTGCTGCTCAAGCTTGTCGAGCTTGAGGCTGCCGACACCGTGCTCTGCCGAGATCGAGCCGCCGAATTTTTGCACCGAGTCGTACACGATGGTGTTGATGTTTTCTTCTTCATCGCGCAGAAACGCCGCCGCATCGCTGTCAAGAGGGGCCTGCACGTTGTAGTGCAGGTTGCCGTCGCCGAGGTGGCCGAAGTTGACGAGGCGTATACCGGGGATTGCTTTTTCAAGCAGCGCGTCAGTAGTGGCTACAAATTCAGGAATACGCGAGATCGCGATTGAAATGTCGTGCTTGATATTCAGGCCTTCTTCAGCCTGCGCCATGGGTATGCTCTCGCGCAGGTGCCACAGCGCATGGGCTTGAGCGATGTTTTCGGCGACGACTGCATCTGTCACGCAGCCTTGGTCCATCGCGGTTTCAAGCAGCCGCTCGAACTGCTCACGCGCATGGCTTTCAGATTCGTGGTCCGAGTTTTCTAATAGAACGCAAAATGGTGTGTCTTTGTACAGCGGCACGCGCTGCTGCGGAAAGTGTTTATCCACCAGGCTCAATGCAAACTGGCCCATGACTTCAAAACCCGTCAGGCCTGCGCCCAGGTGCTGGTGCGCCAGACCCAGCAGGGTCACGGCGTGTTGCATCGACGGCACGGCCGCCCATGCAGTTAGCTGCGCTACCGGCATGGGATAGAGCTTCATGGTGGCCGCAGTGATAATGCCCAGCGTGCCTTCGCTGCCGATGAACAAATCGCGCAGGTCGTAGCCGGTGTTGTCTTTGCGCAGGCCGCTCAACCCCTGCCAAATCTCGCCCTGCGCCGTGACCACTTCAAGGCCCAGGCAGAGTTCTCTCGCATTGCCGTAGCGCACCACCTGCGTGCCGCCAGCATTCGTCGCCAGGTTGCCGCCTATGGTGCAACTGCCTTCTGCAGCCAGACTGAGCGGAAAAAGAAAACCTGCTTTTTCTGCCGTCTCTTGCAGCGTTTGCAAGATGCAACCCGCCTCAACCGTCATGGTCAGATTGGCTGCGTCGATGTTGCGCACGGCATTCATGCGTTGCAGGCTCAAGACGATTTGCTGGCCCGATGCATCAGGTGTCGAGCCGCCCACCAGCCCGGTGTTGCCACCCTGTGCCACCAGGCTGACACCTGCAGCAGCGCAGGCCTTGACGATGCTGGACACCTCCAGGGTATTGGCAGGCCGCACCACCGCCAGTGCCTTGCCGCGCGAGCGTTTGCGCCAGTCCAGTTCCCAGGCGGTCAAATCGCCTTCAGACAGCACATGGGCGATGCCTGTAATTTTTCTCAATACATCGAGTAGATCTGCACTCATACAGCCTTAGTGATGGGTACGGGTGAAAGCGCATTTTTAAGTCGCAAGCGCACATGAAGGGCGCAGGCCGCAAACAGCAGCAGGCACAGCAGCACTTGAAGCATCGCTAGGTAGTTGCCGGGCGGCTTGTCGCTCCAGGCGCGCACCACGCCTTCGGTGAAATACAGCCAGACCATCAGGCTGAGCCAGCGGTAGGTGTACATGCGGTTTTTCAGCAACCCGGCCAGCGGAATGCACAAGGGCAGCACCTTGAGCGCCAGCAGCGAGCCGCCCGGCCGCAGGGGCGCCAGCCACATTTCCCAGGCCAGGCCCAGCACAATCAGCCCGCCCAGGCTGCCCAGGGCCAGCCAGCGTGTGGCGTCTATCTGTGTTGTTTTGTTCATGGGCATGTCGATGGCATGATACCGGGGATGAATTTGGACTCTGACCCCAAAAACCCTCTTGGTAAAAAAGATTCCCCCATCTGCACATCGCAGTGGGAAAATAGCAAAACCGCAAAACGAGGAGATCGCCATGAAAGTTCTTGACATACTGCGCGTCAAAGGCAACACGCTTTACACCGTCCAGCCCGACGAGCCACTGGCCAAGGCGATCCAGATCATGGCCGAAAAAGACATCGGGTCGCTGGTCGTGATGGAGCATGGCGATCTGGTCGGCATGCTGACCTTTCGTGAGGTAATTCTGTGCATCGTCAAAAACGGCGGCGAGATCGGCGCCGCGCTGGTGCGCACGGCCATGGACGATGCGCCGCTGACCTGCACGCCCGACACCGAGATTGACGAGGTGCGGCGCATGATGCTGGGCAGCCATGCGCGCTACATGCCGGTGCTCAACAAGAAAATGCTCGAAGGCGTGATCTCGTTTTACGACGTCGCCAAGGCCGTGGTCGATAGCCAGAACTTCGAGAACAAGATGCTCAAGGCCTATATTCACGGGCCTGAGGTGGAAGATGGGAAGATTGATTGACGGTTTGAACGGGCAGAGGTTGGCTCGCAGATAATCAGACCATGAGCGGCAATACACTAGGCACCCTATTCGCAGTCACCAACTTTGGTGAATCCCACGGCCCGGCCATTGGCTGTGTGATTGACGGCTGCCCGCCGGGCATGGACTTGTGCGAGGCTGACATCCAGGCCGATCTGGATAGACGCCGCCCCGGCACCAGCCGTCATGTGTCGCAGCGCAGCGAGCTTGACGCGGTTGAAATCCTCTCCGGCGTATACCAGGGCAAGACCACCGGCACACCGATTTGCCTCTTGATAAAAAACACCGACCAGCGCAGCAAGGACTACAGCAACATCCTGGAGACCTTCCGCCCCGGCCATGCCGACTACAGCTATCTGCACAAGTACGGCTTGCGCGATCTGCGCGGCGGCGGGCGTTCGTCGGCGCGCCTGACAGCGCCCACGGTCGCCGCTGGCGCAGTCGCCAAAAAGTGGCTGAAAGAAAAATACGGCACCACCTTCAAAGGCTGCATGACGCAGATGGGTGACGTGGTGATCCCGTTCGAGTCGTGGGATCACGTTCCCAATAATCCGTTCTTTGCGCCAGTAGCCGACGTGTCAAAGCTGGAGGCTTACATGGACGACTTGCGCAAGGCTGGCGACTCCTGCGGTGCACGTATTCGCGTTACGGCCAGTAAAGTGCCTGTCGGCTTGGGCGAACCGTTGTACGACAAGTTAGACGCCGACATCGCCTTCGCCATGATGGGCCTCAACGCCGTCAAGGGCGTTGAAATTGGCGCCGGTTTTGCTAGCGTGACCCAGCGCGGAACGACGCACGGCGATTTGCTGTCGCCTGAAGGCTTTCTGTCGAACAATGCGGGCGGCGTGCTGGGCGGCATCAGTACCGGGCAAGACCTCGAGGTGTCTATAGCCATCAAACCGACCAGCTCCATCATCACGCCGCGCCAGTCGATTGACACGGCTGGTAACCCTGCCGTAGTCGTGACCAAGGGCCGCCACGACCCGTGTGTGGGCATACGCGCTACACCGATTGCCGAGGCACTGCTGGCCCTGGTGGTGATGGAACATGCTTTGAGGCAGCGTGCGCAGAATGCGGATGTGGTGGTGACGACGCCCAACATTATGCAAAGCGGAGGGTTATTGGGGTCAGACGCCAATTTCATGACGATGCAAAGCATCGCACCCGAAGGGCGTGCCAAGGGCACGATGAATTTGGACTCTGACCCCAAAAACCCTATTTGAAAGCCTTTTATGAAAACCGTACTCGTCCTCAATGGCCCCAACCTCAACCTGCTCGGTGTGCGTGAGCCATCGGTTTATGGCGCGCAGACGCTGGCCGATGTTGAAGCGCTGTGCGCAGTAGCCTGTGCTACCCATGGTTTGAAGCTCGACTTTCGCCAGAGCAACCACGAGGGCGTGATGATTGATGCCATCCATGAAGCCGGCCGCGCGCAGGCTGCCGCAACGCTGGCGGGTGTCATCCTCAATGCTGGTGCCTACACCCACACCAGCGTGGCGCTGCATGATGCCATCAAGGGCGCAGGCGTGACGCTGATCGAGCTGCACATCAGCAACGTACACGCTCGTGAAGCCTTTCGTCGTCACTCCTACATTTCACCCGTGGCCAAGGCCGTGATGGCGGGCTTTGGTGTCAAGGGCTACGCCTATGCGATTGCCGCGCTGGCTGACATGGCTGCATCTGTCTGATTCGGCAGGCGGTGAGCCATGGCAACGCAGCTTCTTTTTGTTGTTGACGAGCGCGAGGTCGAATGCACCGCCATACGTGCGCAGGGTGCTGGTGGGCAAAACGTCAACAAGGTCTCAAGCGCCATCCATTTACGCTTTGACATCACCGCCTCATCATTGCCCGAAGACATCAAAGCAAGGCTGCTGGCCCTGAACGACAGCCGCATCACAGACGCTGGTATGTTCGTTTTAAAAGCCCAGCAGCACCGCACGCAAGAAATGAACCGCAGCGATGCTCTAGCGCGGCTGCAAGAGGTGGTGGACAGCGTTGCCACGCCGCCCAAAACACGTCGGCCTACCAAGCCGACTTACGGCTCCCGGCAGCGGCGGCTGGAAGGCAAAAGCCAGCGCTCAGAGATCAAAAGCCTGCGCGGCAAGGTGGATGAGTAAGGGTTTTTGGGGTCAGAGCCCAAATTCGCCGAGCCTTTGGCTCGCCCGTAGGGTGCAGTGCTTGCACTGCAGCGAAATTGGTGTCTGACCCCAATAACCCGCAGACCGCGCCGAATCTAGGCTTAAATTTAGGGCACTTCTAGAAATTCAGATTTTCAGGATGAAGTGCTAGGCGGACGGAGCGCAGCAACCGGAACGTACTTCAGGTACGTGAGGATTGCGAGTACCGCCCAACGACGCAATTCGCCTGAAAAATGAATTTATAGAGGTGCCCTTTAGGCTTTCAGGGCCGACTGCTGCTGTACAAACTCCATGAACACTTTGGCAACGCGGGGCAGGCGGCGGTCTTGTCGCCAGACCACGCGCCAGTGCTTCTGAATGGGCAGGCTAGAGACGCGCAGCACGCACAAGCCGTCTTGCGCGGGGTCTTTGGCTAGCGCGTGGCGCGACAGCACCGCCAAACCCAGCCCGGCAGCTACTGCGTGTTTGATGGCTTCGTTGCTGCCCAGCGTCATGCGGATGCGCGGCGTCAGCTTGTGCTCGGCTAAAAAATCAAGCGTGGCTTGGCGCGTGCCAGAGCCAACCTCGCGCATCAGCAAGTCAACATCAGCCAGCTTGGCTAAGGGCGTGGTGCGACGCTTGGCCCACGGGTGATTGACAGGGCCAATCAGGCACAGCGGGTTGTCCATCACTTCCAAGCTTTGCAGCGCCAAATGGGTGGGCGGCATCATCATGATGGCCAGGTCGTCTTGCTCGCGCTCCAGGCGGCGAATGATGGCATCGCGGTTGTCTATGACCAAGTCCACCTCAATGCCGGGGTAGGTGTCTAAAAAAGGTTTGAGCCACTGCGCCAAAAAATACTCGGTAGTCGTTACACCCGCGATGCGCAACGATCCACGTACCAGCCCCTGCATGTCGGCAATATCTTCTTCGAATTCACGCCAGTGGGCAAACATGTGCGATACGGTTTTCAGTAGCGTACGGCCTGCGTCAGTTAACTGCACACCTCGCCCGGCGGATACCAACAGGTCTATGCCAACCGATTCACGCAGCTCGCGCAATTGGGTTGATACGGTGGGCTGCGTGAGGTGCAGTGCTTTGGCAGCGCGCGTGATGCCGCCGTATTTGGCCACCGCTTCAAAGCTGCGCAGCTGGGAAAAACTGGCGCGAGGTGGTTTGTTTAAATACATTCGATTTTGTCTATATAAAACATTATAAAGCATTATTAGACATCAATGCATTTTTTGGCCAAACTTGACAGCTTGAAACGCCTTTTGTTGCAAACCAGATTTTTTTAGAAATAGCTGAAAGTTACCGATGCAAAGTTTTTTTGACCCTGCCGTTTTGTTTTTTGTTTTTGGTATTTTTGCAGGCACGCTGAAGTCCAACCTTGAAATTCCACCGCAAATATCGCGCTTTTTGTCGCTTTACCTTTTGATGGCGCTGGGCCTTAAAGGCGGGTTTGCGCTGGCTAAATCGGGGTTGACGACCGAGGTGGCCGTCAGTTTGGGCTGTGCCGTCGCACTGGCGTTTGTGGTGCCTTTGCTGGGGTACGCGCTGCTGCGGCGATTTTTAAACGGGTTTGATGCTGCGGCTATTGCTGCAACTTACGGCTCGGTGAGTGCGGTGACCTTCATCACAGCCGTTCAGTACCTCGACACGAATCAGATCGCCTACGGTGGCCACATGGCTGCAGCCATGGCCTTGATGGAGTCGCCAGCGATTGTGCTGGCGGTGGTGCTGGCGAATATGGTTCGGCAGCGCAATGCTGTTAGTGGTGTTGATATAGGTGTCGGCCCTAGCGCATCGCCCTCCATGGGGAAAATTTTGCATGAATCGTTGACGGATGGTGCGCAGATGTTGCTGCTGGGTGCCATGCTGATCGGTATTTTGACGGGCCAGTCCGGGCAAACGGCAATGCAGACCTTCACGGACGATTTGTTCAAAGGCATGCTGGCGTTTTTTCTGCTCGACATGGGCCTGCTGGCTGCGCGCAACATGGGCGGGCTGCGGGGGAAATCGTTTTGGCTGTTGACCTACGCGATCGTTGGTCCGCTGGTACACGCATCACTGGCCTTGCTGCTTGCGGTGCTGACCGGCATGACACCCGGCAACACGGCGCTGTTGATGGTGCTGGCGGCCAGTGCGTCGTACATTGCCGTACCCGCCGTGATTCGCCACGCGATTCCCGAGGCTAACCCCTCGCTTTACTTTGGCATGTCACTGGGGCTGACGTTTCCGTTCAATATTTTGCTGGGCATACCGCTGTACACAACCATTGCGCAGCGCATTTTGTAAAGCGGGCGCTGTTAGGGAGTTGGCAATTGCGAAAGTACCACCCACTCGTCATTGCGAGCGAAGCGCGGCAATCCAGGGGTTCATGGATTGCCGCGCTTCGCTCGCAATGACGGAAAAAGGTACATCGGTATCGTCCACCTCCCTAAGTGCACTAGCCCGCGTTTTAGTGGAGTTTGTTTGCGTGGAAGGTTTAATTCCATTTTCAGATCGATAGGAGATTAGGCGCGAAGCCGCAGACAGTGCTGTAACGGCCAAGGCGAAGCAACAACATATCGTATTGATCTGGAAATGGAATAATGACTTTGCCTGGGTGTAGGCCCTATTGATTGGAAAAGCGTTAACTCTGCATGGCTCTTCAAAACTACCGTGTGTACATCGCGCTGACCCTTGCGGCGATTGGCCTGCAAGTCTTCACAACGGCTGCCGAGGCGCGCCTCTACACCGGGGTTGTGACCCACGTCACTGATGGCGACACGTTCTGGGTACGCACATCAGCCCACGGCGAGCCGCGCAAGGTGCGCTTTCAGGGCATTGATGCGCCGGAGTTTTGCCAGGCCTGGGGCAAACAGGCCACTGCCGCATTGACGCAGCGCGTGAAATTTAAAACCGTGCAGCTCAACACCCGCACCAAGGACGACTATGGCCGCATGTTGGCCACTGTGACCCTGGATGGTGACGATGTGGGCCGCTGGATGGTGGTAAACGGCCACGCCTGGAGCTACCACCACCGCCGCAACCTCGGCCCCTATGCAACTGAAGAAACCCAGGCCAGGACATCAGGCCGCGGCCTGTGGTCGCAGGCTGCCATTGAGCCGCGTGAGTTTCGCAAGCAGCATGGCGCTTGCCCGCGCGCGGCAAGCCGCCGGCACCTTGTGCGGCATTGAGTTGTCAGGCATCCAGTGCATCAGACACCTTTTGGGTTGCGGCGATTAAGTCCGCTACCAACCCTTCATCAACATCAAGCAGGCCTTCATATTCACCCAGGTTGCGGGTGTTGTGGCACTTTAGCGGTTTGCCTGCACCGCATAAGTTTTCAAGTGCTTGTGACATGCAGATACTCCTCGTTTCCGATCAGCCATATTTTGGGTTGCTGTAGAACGCGGGTAACAAAAGCATTGTTCTTGGCTAAGCGCTTATTCAATTCCGCAGGGGTGTATAGCGTGGGGTTGACCTTGCGGCCAAGTGTGGTGCTGGCCGCTTCGAGCGCACCAAAAACATCCGCGTAGCCCAGACTGGGACTAACGATCAACACATCTATGTCGCTGTGCGCCGTATCTTGCTGTTTCGCGACAGAGCCATATACAAAGGCCACGTCAATTTGCCCGGCCAGCGGCACCAATGCCGCCAGCAGTACATCCGCCAGCCCCATGGTTTTAAGAACTAGGCCACGCAGTTCGGTAAACACAGGCGCGCCGGCATTGGCTTGGTAGTGCTTCTGGTTGCCCTGCCTGCGCACGGTAAGCAGGCCCGCCGCTGCCAAACCCGCAAGCTCTCGCTGCACAGCACCCGTGCCAGACCGTGCCAGCGCAATCACCTCATTGGCGTAAAAGCTGCGGTCTGGCGTACCAAACAGCACGGCCAGCACGCGTTGCCGCACTTTGGGAAACAAAGCGTCAGGCAAGCTGGCGGACGTGGGGAGTATTGATCGAATCGTACCCATAATGGGGTTTATTGTACCCAATTTGGGGTTTATATGACCTAGCGCGTCACGACAGGAGAACTTGATTTTTTGGTCTTTGTGAATGGCACTTTTACACCGAATGCATCAGCCAGTTTTTGCGCTTGCTGGGCGGACTGCTCCAAGGCTTTTTGAAGCGCTTTTGGGGGTGAGGGTTAGGCGACTTGTTTTTACAATTTTTGCCATGAATCAATTGGAGTCTGACCCCGAATATTCACTTCAATTTGAAAACAAAAGAATTTCATGACCAAGTGATCGAACCAGCTTTGTGCGTCAAATTTGCAGAACCTATGTAGGCACTCCAGCCATGCCACCAAATTACCTTCGAGTGAAAATGACCTTTGATAAGGCGGCAGTTCACCGCCAGAGGTCCGTCTTGTAAAAATCTTTCCAATACAGGTATAGCTATGGCTTCATCCTCATCTAGTAACCCGTAAAAATCCAGAAAGAACTTGTGATCGCGACAATGCTCGAAAAATGGGTTGTTGCTTGTGGCATATGCAACTGCCGCCGTAACGCGGCTGCAGTGTGCGGTAGAGGCATTCATCAAGTCGAGTAGCCTGATGCCATTCAGTTCACCCATAACAATTTTCATTTTCTCTTTCTTCGATTTGCTATTTATAGGCCTGGATCATAATTTTTAGAGTGAAGTTCGCGGTGGGGTTGTTGAATGCCTTGATGCCCATTATGAAAACATTTATTTTCCCCAGCTATCCTTCATCCCCGTAACCCGATTAAACACAGGCTTCCCCGCGCTGTGATCAACCAAGTCGGCCGCAAAGTACCCATGCCGCTCAAACTGAAAGCGCGTACCTGCAGGCACATTCGCCAGTGATGGCTCTACATACGCCATCACGGTTTTCAAACTTTCGGCATTCAGTTCTTGCAAAAAGTCGTTGTCGCCCGCGCCGGGGTGCGCGACTGTGAAGAGCCTGTCATACAGCCGCACTTCGGCTTGCACCGCGTCGCTCACACCGACCCAGGTAATCACGCCTTTGACCTTGACGGTGTCCGACCCTGGCGTGCCGCTTTTGGTGTCTGGTATCAGCATGGCTTGCACTTGGGTGATGTTGCCTGCTGCGTCTTTGGTGGCACCCATGCATTCGATGATGTGGCCGTATTTCAGGCGGACTTTGCTCCCCGCAAGCGCTGCACCGCTTGCGTTCACATGCGGCGGGAAAAGTCTGAAGAAACCTTTGGGCGGAGTCTCTTCATAGTCGGTGCGTTCGATCCAGACTTCTTTGCCGATTTTGAAATTGCGTTTGCCTTGCTCGGGGTGGTGCGGGTGAACTGGGGCGCTGCATTCATCAAGCGTATTTATACCCATGACCTCATCCCAATTCGTCAGCACCAGCTTGATGGGCTCTAACACCGCCATGGCGCGTGGGGCGATGGGGTCTAGTGTGTCGCGCAATGCGCCTTCGAGGGTGCTGTAGTCGATCCAGCTGTCGCTTTTGGTCACGCCTATGCGTTCGCAAAAGAGGTGGATGCTCTCGGGCGTGTAGCCACGGCGGCGCAGGCCGACGATGGTGGGCATACGCGGGTCGTCCCAGCCGCTGACGCGCTTTTCATTGACGAGTTGCGCGAGCTTGCGTTTGCTGGTGAGCACGTAGGTGAGGTTCAGGCGTGCAAATTCGTACTGGCGCGGGTGCGGTGTGGCTATTAAGCCGCCTTCAGCCAGGCGGTCGAGCAGCCAGTCGTAAAACGGGCGCTGGTCTTCAAACTCCAGCGTGCAGATGCTGTGGGTGATTTGCTCCAACGCGTCTTCAACCGGGTGGGCAAAGGTGTACATCGGGTAAATGCACCATTTATCGCCGGTGTTGTGGTGCGTGGCGCGCCTGATGCGGTAGATGGCCGGGTCGCGCATGTTGATGTTGGGCGAGGCCATGTCGATTTTGGCGCGCAGCACGGCAGCGCCATCTGGCAGCTTGCCGTCACGCATGTCACGAAAGCGCGCCAGGTTCTCGGCAACTGTGCGACCTCGATGAGGGCTGTTGCTGCCGGGGTGGTTAAAGTCGCCCCGGTTGCGCTTCATTTCATCAGCCGTCTGCTCGTCAACATAGGCATTGCCTGATTCGATCAAGTACTCCGCCGCGCGGTACATGAAGTCAAAATAATCGCTGGCCTGATACGGCAAATCGTTGCCAGGTTGTGAGTAGTCAAAGCCCAGCCATTTGACCGATTCAATGATGCTGTTGACGTACTCCAGCTCTTCTTTTTCGGGGTTGGTGTCATCAAAGCGCAGGTGGCACACGCCGCCATATTCACGCGCCAGGCCAAAGTTGAGGCAAATGCTTTTGGCATGGCCCACATGCAGGTAACCGTTGGGCTCAGGCGGAAAGCGCATACGCACTTTTTGCGCATCTGGTTTACCCGCTGCGTGGTGGGCCGCGTCACCGGGGCTGCCGCCCCATGTGCGGCTGGCGTAGGTGCCTTCGGCCAAATCTTTTTCGATGATCTGGCGCAAGAAATTGCTGGGTTTGCTAGGCTGGCTAGATGTTTTGGCTTCTTTGTCGACGGGCGCAGGTGATTTGGAGCTAGCTTCGGAGGGGGAGGTCATGGCCTGATTTTAGGGGTAGCAGCGGCGATAATCACGCCTTATCTTTTTGGAGCGTGCGTGGACATCACATTGCTGATCAAGGCTGCCATCATGGGCATTGTTGAGGGGCTCACAGAGTTTCTTCCGATCTCGTCAACCGGTCATCTCATCCTTGCAGGCGCTCTGCTGGGGTTTGATGATGAGAAAGCCAAGGTATTTGACATCGCCATCCAGACCGGGGCCATCTTTGCCGTGATTCTGGTTTACTGGCAAAAAATTCGTGACACCGTGGTTGCGCTGCCGACTGACAAACAGGCGCAGCAGTTTGTATTGAATGTTTTCATTGCCTTCTTGCCAGCCGTGCTGCTGGGCCTGCTGTTTGGCAAGGCCATCACGGCGCACCTGTTCACGCCGGTGGTGGTGGCCAGCACTTTCATCATTGGCGGCTTCATCATCCTCTGGGCCGAACGGCGCCAGAAAATGAACCCGGCCACAACGCGCATCCACGAGGTGGAAGCCATGACGGTCGTGGACGCGCTCAAGGTCGGTCTGGTGCAATGCCTGGCCATGATCCCCGGCACCAGCCGCAGCGGTGCGACGATTATTGGCGGTATGTTGCTCGGCTTGTCGCGCAAGGCGGCTACTGATTTTTCATTTTTTCTCGCCATGCCCACGCTGATTGGCGCAGGTGTTTACAGCTTGTATAAAGAGCGTGCTTTGCTGTCGATGGCTGACGTGCCGATGTTCGCTGTGGGCTTGGTATTTTCATTCATCAGCGCGTGGTTGTGCGTGCGCTGGTTGCTGCGCTACATCAGCACACACGACTTCGTACCGTTTGCCTGGTATCGCATCGTCTTCGGTGTGGTGGTGCTGGTGACGGCGCAGATGGGCTGGGTTTCCTGGACTGCTTAGGGAGATGGAAACTTCAAACATACCTGTTTCGTCATTGCGAGCGCAGCGCGGCAATCCATGCCCCGCCGGCTCGCGACCATGGATCGCCACGCTGCGCTCGCGATGACGCTCTGATGGTATTTTTGTAATTTTCATTTCCCTTAGTCCATCAGGTTGCGCAGGGCCGCTTCGATGGCCGCGGCTGTTGCCGCCGGTTTTTCCATCGGAAACAGGTGGCTGCCGTCGAGCATCATGATGCGGCCCTTGGTGACTTTTTCGGTCATGGCCATGCCCACCTGCTTCATCTCGACCGATTGGCGTCCGCCGATAAAGGCCACCGGGCACTTGAGCGGATGGCGCTTGAGCAGGCCTTCGAGGTTGTCGGGCAGGGTGTTGTAGATCGCGGTTTCCACATCGCGGTCAAAACTCAAATGCCGCTCGCCATCGGTCTTGTCCAGCGCGTCATGGGTGTCATGCTCGATGTAATCGCGCAGTACTTCCTCATCCCATTTCGCAAAGGTTTTTTTGCTCCGGAAGTATGCAAACACCTCATCTTTGCCCAGCCACTGGTTTTTGCGTTTGCGGCTGATGGCACCCGGCGATACCGAGCCGACCAGCCTGGAGCGCTTGGCCACACTGAGCGCCGTGGCGCGCCAGCCACCGATGACGGGAGAGTCGAGCAGCACAACGCCCTGCACGGGCTGGCCACCGCACTGGGGGTGCATGGCCGCACTCATCAGACTTAAAAAACCGCCCAGTGAATGACCGACCAGAAACGCTGGCTGGCCGGTGCGCTCAACCTGCTCTGCCGTGAAGTCGGCCAGTTGCTGCACCAGGTGCGGCCAGTTGCTGGTGACGGAGTAGGCCGGGTCATGGCCGAATTTTTCAATCGCCTTGACCTGATAACCACGCGCCTCAAGCCTCCGGAACAGCACGCCGTAGGTGCTGGCGGGGAAGCTGTTGCCGTGGGAAAAAATAATCAGTGGTTTAGACGCTGTCCGTGACATGTGGGCTAAATCAGCTTTGTTTTGAGAGTTTTTTCAGCCGGTAAAGCGTATCCAGCGCCTCGCGTGGGCTAAGTGCATCAGGGTCAATGCTAGCCAATGTCTTCTCCAGGGCGCTTGGTTCAGTGGCAGCCGCTTCAGGCGGTGCGGCAAACAAATCAACCTGCGCACGTGCGTCCACCTGCTGGGCCTCCAGTGCCGCCAAGGCGTGCCGCGCATGGCTGACGACCGCAGCCGGTACGCCTGCCAGTTTGGCCACCGCAATACCGTAGCTCTTGCTGGCCGGGCCGGGTTCTATGTGATGCAGAAACACGATGTCACTACCCGCCTCAACCGCGCTGACGTGGACGTTGATGGCAGCGTGGTGTTTGGCCGGGAACTCGGTCAGCTCAAAATAATGCGTGGCAAACAGCGTGAAGGCCTGCGTTTTGTTGTGCAGGTACGCGGCAATGCCGCCCGCCAGTGCCAGACCATCAAAGGTTGATGTGCCGCGCCCAATCTCGTCCATCAGCACCAGCGAATGCTTTGTGCCGCTGTGCAAAATTTGCGCCGCCTCCAGCATCTCCAGCATGAAAGTCGATTGCGCGTTGGCCACATCATCTGCCGCGCCAATGCGGGTGTGGATGGCATCAATCGGCCCCAGCCGGCAAGCCTCAGCGGGCACATAAGAGCCGATGCTGGCCAGCAGCACAATCAGCGCTACCTGACGCATGTAGGTTGACTTGCCGCCCATGTTGGGGCCAGTGATGACCTGCATACGCTGCTTGGCCAGCAACTGGCAATCGTTGGCGATAAATGCTGTTGCACCGGTCTCCAGCAGCCGCGCTTCAACCACCGGGTGCCGGCCCTGGGCGATGTCAATGCACGGCTCTTTGACAAAAACCGGTGCGGCCCAGTTCAGCGTGAGCGAGCGCTCGGCCAGCGCACACAGCGCATCCAGTGCGGCGAGGGCGCGTGCCAGGCGACTCAGTGCGGGAATGTAGGTCTGCAACTGATCCAGTAACTGTTCATATAAAAACTTCTCACGCGCCAGCGCCCGTTCTTGCGCCGACAGGGCCTTGTCTTCAAACGCCTTCAGTTCGGGCGTGATGTAGCGCTCGGCGTTTTTCAGCGTCTGGCGGCGGCGGTAGTCAGCGGGCACTTTGTCAAGTTGGCCCTGCGTGACCTCGATGTAAAAGCCGTGCACCTTGTTGAACTGCACGCGCAGGTTGCTGATGCCGGTGCGCAGCTTTTCGCGGCCTTCAAGGTCCAATAAAAACGCATCGCAATGGGTCTGTATGCCGCGCAGCTCGTCAAGGTCTGCATCGCAGCCATGGTTGATAACGCCGCCGTCACGCACCAGCGCAGCGGGCTCGGGCAGGATGCTGCGGCTAATCAGCGTTTCGCAGCCTTCCGGCGGCTTTAAATCAGAAAAAATAGAGGCTAAAAGTGGCTGTAGTCCAATAGAAATTGACATGACCAGCTCTTTTTTTAATAGCAAACGCTGTAGCGTCAACTGTAAGGCCAGCAGCTCGCGTGGCCGCACCTGGCGTAGTGCGATGCGGGCGGTGATGCGCTCTACGTCGCTGGTGCCCTTGAGCTGCGTGCGCAAGGTTTGCTGTGGGCCACTGCGCAAATACGTGATGGCTTCAAGCCTGCTTGCGGCTTGGCTGCGGTCCCGGCTGGGGTTGAGCAGCCAGCTTTTAAGCGTACGGCTACCCATGCCAGTGACGCAGGTGTCGAGCAATGAAAACAGCGTCGGTGAATCTTCACCGCGCAGCGTTTGCGTGAGCTCCAGGTTGCGCCGTGTGGTGAGCGGCAGCTCAATCAATTCGTCCGAGCGCACCACAGCCAGGGCCTGCACATGGGGCAGGGTGCGGCCCTGCGTGTGTTCTGCGTAGCCCAGCAGGCTGGATGCAGCGGCGTGCGCTTCATGCAAGCCTTCAGCGTTCCATGAAGCCAGCGATGCGACCTTAAGTTGATCCAGCAACCGCCGCGCACCCAGTGCGGCATCAAACTGCCAGGCCGGGCGGGCGCTGACAGCGCAGCGCAGCGCCTTCAAACGCAACTCAAAAGTCGGCGTGACATCAACGTTGTAAATCAGCTCGCTGGGGGCAATGCGTGCTAGAGCGCTTTCCAGCTCATCGTTCGGGCACTGCGCCAGGTTGATCTGGCCCTGCGTCACGCTCAACCACGCCAGGCCGCAGGTGTTGCGCGCGCCCTGGTGTACGGCCAGCAGGATGGATTCGGTTTTGTCGCTGAGCAGTTCGGTGTCGGTCAGGGTGCCGGGCGTGACCACACGCACCACCTTGCGCTCGACCGGTCCCTTGGCGGTAGCCACATCACCCACCTGCTCGCAAATCGCGACCGACTCACCAAGCTTGATGAGCTTGGCCAAATAGCCTTCAAGCGAATGAAAAGGCACACCCGCCATGACAACCGGCTCACCAGCCGACTGGCCACGTCGCGTTAGCGTGATGCCAAGCAGGCGCGAGGCTTTTTCAGCATCGGCAAAAAACACCTCGTAAAAATCACCCATGCGATAGAAAACCAGCGTCTCGGGGTACTCCACCTTGATGGCGTGGTACTGGGCCATCATGGGGGTATGTTGCTTGGGGGCTTCTAGCATCTATTGAGTCTATCAAGTCCTTGGCTGCCACTGAGGCAATAGCATCAACAGCTGATTTTGAGTATGCGTTTATCTGCGATGGCGCTGGCGGGTTTGATGCGTTTGGGCTTGGCCGTCAGCGTAGTACTGGATTTTTCAAACGCGGCCATAACAACGGCTTGGTCGTTGGCCTCGCCATCGTCACGATCAGCGGCGGCATTAGCTTGTGCCAATGCGCCTTTTGGGGTGCTTTGGGTTCTGGCTTTCACAGTGCCCGCAAACTTGCTGTATTTGCCCAGCGCGGTCACCATCTGGCCGTAGATGCGGGGGTTGCCGGCAACGCATTCGCCCTCATGCAAAAACTCGGACTCACCGGTGAAGTTACCCACCAGGCCGCCCGCTTCTGTCACGAGTAGCGAGCCAGCGGCCACATCCCAGGGCTTGAGGCCGAGTTCAAAAAAGCCGTCGCTAAAACCTGCGGCCACGTAGGCCAGGTCCAGCGCTGCCGCGCCGGGGCGGCGCACACCGGCGCACTGGGGAATGATGTCGCCCAACATGCGCAGGTGCATTTTGAGTTTGTCGCCGGGGCGATAGGGGAAGCCGGTTGACAGCAGGCATTCCTGCAGGTGGGTGCGCTTGGCCACGCGAATGCGGCGGTCGTTCATGTAGGCGCCACGGCCTTTGCTGGCGCAAAAAATATCGTTGCGGGTGGGGTCGTACACCACGGCTTGCTCGACCTTGCCTTTAACGCTAAGGGCAATGCTGACGCAGTAAACCGGAAAGCCATGGATGAAGTTGGTGGTGCCGTCCAGCGGGTCGATGATCCAGATGAAGTCTGAATCTTTTGCGCCATGCTCGCTGCCCGATTCTTCGGCCAGAATGCCGTGGCCGGGGTAGGCGGTGAGCAGTGTTTCGATGATGGCGGCCTCGGCAGCCTGATCAACTTCAGTGACGAAGTCATTAGTCTGTTTGGTCGAGATGCGAACCGATTCAATATCAAGCGCAGCGCGGTTGATGATGGCACCAGCGGCGCGCGCAGCCTTGATGGCCACGTTGAGCATGGGGTGGAGATTGCTGGACATATAAGGCTAAAAAAGAGCGTAAGGGCTGCGTCCAGGCAACCGGGCTGGCAGGCGACAATAGCGCCATTTTACCGGCTTGGCCCGAAAGGCTTGAATTTTTCCTCATGAAAACGCGCTTCATCCTCATCCACACCAGCCACGCTGGCAACGTAGGCGCGGCGGCGCGCGCCATGAAGGTCATGGGTTTTGACGACATGGTGTTGGTCAAGCCGCGCTGGGCCAATGTGTTGCGACGTGAAGAAACGCTTCAGCGCGCCAGCGGTGCGCTGGATGTGCTGGCCAATGCGCGGATAGTTGAAACGCTGGACCAAGCATTGGACGGCATGACGCACCTGTGCGCCACGGCCATGACCCCGCGCGACTTCGGCCCGCCGACGCAGGCCCCACGTAAGCACTTCGCCGCACTCCTGGGTGGCCCCGGCTCGCCTTCCGGGCAGGGAAAGGATCAGGCATCGAAACCGGAAGGCGTGGCTTTCTTGTTCGGTTCCGAGCGCTTCGGCATGCAAAACGAGGACGTCTACCGTTGCCACGTGGCGCTGAGCATTCCGACCCATCCGAGCTTCGGCTCGCTCAACCTCGCGGCGGCGGTGCAGTTGATTGCCTATGACTGGCGTGAAGCCCTTGGCGGCTTTGCAGTCCAGAGCGCGACGGCCGGGCCGCAACTGGCCGATGCTGCTGCGCTGGCAGGCCTGCTCAGGCACTGGGAAGAAGCGCTGACTGACATCGGCTTTCTTGACCCCGTTTCACCCAAAAAACTCATGCCCCGGCTCAACCAGCTGTTTAACCGCGCGCAACTCAGCCCTGAAGAAATCCACATCCTGCGCGGTGTGGCGAAAGCGATGCTGGCCAAGCCGATGGTGCAAAAAACCGCTGCTTCAGCAAAACCGGCCGCTAACCCCTAAACTCGCAGGATGTTCTCCAGACTCCGCTCCGACATCCAGTGCATTCTTGACCGTGACCCTGCGGCCCGTACGGCCTGGGAAGTGCTCACCTGCTACCCCGGCCTGCACGCGCTGGTGCTGCACCGCTGGGCGCACGCCTGCTGGACGCACGGCTTCAAGTGGTCTGGCCGATTCATCTCACACATCGCGCGTGGGCTGACGGGTATTGAAATTCACCCTGGCGCAAAAATTGGCGAGCGTGTGTTTTTTGACCATGCGATGGGCGTGGTGGTGGGCGAGACTGCCGAGATTGGCGATGGCTGCACGATTTACCAGGGCGTGACGCTGGGCGGTACCTCGCTCTACAAGGGCGAAAAACGCCACCCCACACTGGGCCGCAACGTGGTGGTGAGCGCGGGGGCCAAAGTGCTGGGCGGCTTTGTGGTGGGTGACGGTGCCAAGATCGGCAGCAACGCGGTGGTCATCAAGCCGGTGCCCGCTGGCGCCACGGCGGTGGGGATTCCGGCCCGCATCATCCTGTCCAAAGTGGGCGAAAGCGCCGATGTCACAGCACCCGACACCAAGTTCTCTGCCTACGGCATCACGCTGGATGACGACCCCATAGGCCAGGCCATGAAGGGGCTGATCGACAACGCATCGTCGCATGAGCACCAGATTGCGCTGCTGTGGCAGGCCATAGAGACGCTGTCAAGCACAGCAGCCAGCCCGCGCAGGGACTGTGTGCCGATTGATGCAGCGCGCGAAGAAACCTTTGAAGCCGACAAGCTCAAACAGCTGGTTGGCAAGTGATGTGATGCTATTGATTTAGTAGCTGTTTACGCTGGTATTTAGTAACTACTCAGGTCTTGCTGATTTGTAGGGTGGGCACTGCCCACGCTGGCTTCATGAATGGGGCCAAGTCGGGGATTGCGTGGGCGATGCCCACCCTACAGAAACCTGAGTAGTTACGGCATTTAAAGGGTTACGGGGCGTGGTTCAAAACCGTGTAACACTTTTTCGGGTGACCATCGATTGAGTCATAGGCAAACCATCCAAAATTCACATTGTCCGTGTTACCCAAAAACGTTACTTTTTGAACTACGCCCCGTTCCTGTCACTGGCACGGTTCGGTCCGATTCACACGCGGTGCAAATGGCCGATGATCGAGGCTGGATTTTGGCGGCAATCAAGCACGGCAACGACCGTTACGGTGTCGTCTTGAAAAGTGTAGTAGATGGCGAATGGAAACCGCTTCGCCAGAGTGCGGTGCAGGCGTCCGTCGGATTGGGATGGATGCCCCCATAGAGCGTCAAGGGCACTTCTATAAATTCATTTTTCGGGCGAATTGCCGCGTTGCGCGGTGCTCGCAATCCTCATGTACCTGAAGTACATTGCGGTTGCTACGCGACCCTCGCATGAGCCCAAAGGGCGATGCGACACGCGCCTTGCACTTCATCCCGAAAATCTGAATTTCTAGAAGTGCCCTCAAGGCATCGATATCCGCAAACAGGCTATCGAGAAAGTAGTCGCCAACGCCCGCTTGCTGTCGTTCATAAAACGCAAAGCCTTGCAGCAGATCAGTCTCTGCAGACCGGGCAATCTCTACCCGCATCAACTACCACGCGCTTGTGCGCGGATGCGCTCTTTTGCTTGCGGCCATGGGCTGACTGATTCGCTACCGTTGTCGATCCTGGCTATGCGCTGTGTCAGTACCTCGTCATGCCACGCAGGTAGGGCTGCACCATCGGGCTGGGAGGCACACAAAGACTCCCACAAAGACTCCATGAGCCTGAGCCGCTCCGCGATCGGCAGGGTATTCACATCCAGGACGGCTTGCATGGCGATTCTCCAAATAACGTTTTGTCCGTCGCATCTTACCGAAAAAGTGTTACCCGGTTTTGAGCCACGCCGGTTTTTGTTCATCGTCCCGCGATTTCCCCTTGGGCTTGCCTACCGCACCCTGCCTCGCGACGACGCACTTGCCCTTTGGCTAACCTTCGGCTCTGCGAATACCTGGTGTCAGGACTTTCACCCGACTGAATTCGTGCCATGCACGGCACACCGATCAAGTTGAGTGGCGTGCTGCTTTTGCGTGTCCACTCGAACGCGAGGTTGAACGCGAGGTTAGGCATGCATCAACGGTCTCGCGGACGGTGTGATTTAGCATATCAGCCAAAGTTACACCTTGCGCAAACTGCTTCAATGCGTCATTCATCAGTGTTTGATAACTTCCGCCGAGCAACTGCGCACGGGCACGGAACACAGCGAGAACGCTACTATCCACCCGCATCGTGATGCGCGATTTTACGCCGGCCATAGCTTGGAGTCGCTGCAATTGCGTCGTCAGTGCAACCGGCTGTGCGTTCGCAAAGTCCAGATTTTTGAATTTCTCGTACAGCTTGTCAGAATTGTTTTTCATAGCGCTTCCGTTGGGGTGAGTTCGCCTTCCATGCCGAAATAATCCGAATTGTCTGACCACGAAAAGTATGCACAACAACCAGGAGTCGGGCTTTTCCGCCCGACCCCAGCGTCACAAAGCAGCGCTCGCCGTGAGCGTCACGATCTTCGTGAGTTAGCGCATATGGATCAAAAAGAACTGGCGTAGCCTCTTCAAAAGTAACGCCACCATGATTTCCAGAATTGACCGCTGCCTTTTCGGGATCCCAAACGATTTCCATATCACAATTGTATGCACAATAGTACGCACATGCAACTAATGTCTAATCGGGATAGGAAGAAGCCTCGCGGCCCCTCCCTCCCACACCACCGGACATACGGGTCACGTAACCTCCGTCGCACCCATTTGTCGATTTCAAGGGCTCTGGGCACTTCTAGAAATTCAGATTTTCAGGATGAAGTGCTAGGCGGGTGTCGCATCGCCCTTTGGGCTCATGCGAGGGTCGCGCAGCAACCGGAATGGGTTTTTGGGGTCAGAGTCCAAATTCATCGTGCCTTTGGCACGCCCTCCGGGTGCGATGCTCTGCATCGCAATGAAATTGGCGTCTGACCCCAATAACCCTGCGAGTACCGCCCAACGACGCAATTCGCCTGAAAAATGAATTTATAGAGATGCCCTTCTTTCTAAGGGGCTGGCGTGCGCAGCGCAGACTTGGGCCTGAAGGCCTTGCACACCTGGCTGTCAGTTTCCAGATAAGGCCCACCTATCAGGTCAATGCAATAAGGTACTGCGGCAAATATGCCAGGCACGATTTGCTCACCACTTTCACCTTTTAACCCCCCCAGCGTTTCAGCGATGGATTTCGGCTGGCCGGGAAGGTTGATGATGAGGCTTTTGTCACGAACCACGGCGCATTGGCGCGACAGTATGGCCGTTGGCACAAAGCGCAAACTGATCTGCCGCATCTGCTCGCCAAAGCCGGGCATCTCCTTGTGCGCCACAGCCAGCGTGGCTTCGGGCGTCACGTCGCGCAGTGCCGGGCCGGTGCCGCCTGTGGTCAGTACCAGCGAGCAGCCGCTATCTACCAGTGCAATCAATGCCTTGCTGATGCCTGCCTGCTCGTCGGGGATCAGGCGTTCGTCAAACGTGATGGGGTTGAGCAGCGCGCGGGTCAGCCATTCTTTTAAGGTGGGCAGGCCTTTGTCAACATACACGCCACTCGATGCGCGGTCGCTGACCGAGACGATGCCGATTTTTACCGTGTCATACATAGAAGTGCCCAGTAGTCATTCCACTCATTCGTTATTACCTTCAGCCTTGCTCTTCATGGCCGCCTTGACCAGCTGAAAAATCTCGCGGTACGACTTGACGTGGCGCGGGGCTTCACCAAAGCTGACGGGTTTTTCAGGCTTGGCATCCTTGCGGGCCTGGCGAATCAGCGCGCGCAATTGTTGCGAATCGGTGGCGGGGTATTCGGTCAGCCATACGCCAAGCGCTTCGTCATCCAGCACCAGCTTGTCGCGCCACCGCTCGGCCAGGTGCAGGGCCAGCGTGAGCTGCGACCAACCATTGAGCTGCTCGTTGATGGCTTCACGTATCGGCTCGGCATCCAGCGGGCGCATCAGCTTGCCGATGAACTGCATCTGCCTGCGTTTGCCTTCAAAGGTGGTGATTTTTTTCGCACTTGCTATTGCATCGAGCAGTTTGTCGGGCAAATCAAGCCGCGTCATCAGGTCGGCGCGCAGGGTCAGCAGCGCTTCGCCGAGGGCCTGCTTTTCGTCGGCTTCGGCCTTGAGCTGGGTTTTGCTGGGCGGGCCGACTTCTTCAAGCGCGATTTCTTCCGGTTTGACGAAGCGGCCGTTGGACCAGTAGCCTTTGATGACTGGCTTGTTGGCCTTGGAAGTCTTGGTGTTCATAGCAGTCAGTATCATAGCTACCCATATGACACCAAAGACCCCCCAAGCCGTTTCGCGCCAGCCATCCACAGCCCGACCATCAACCCAGCCCGAAAAAGGCTTCAGTTACCACCGCGATTTTTTCGAACACCTGGTGGACAGCGCACTTAGCTACGCCAAAAAATTGGGCAGCACCGATGCCGCCGCCGAGGCCTCCGAGGGCTGCGGCCTGTCGGTCAGCGTGCGCAAGGGCGAGCTTGAAAACGTCGAGCGGAATCGCGACAAATCGCTTGGTATCACGGTCTATGTCGGCAAAAAGCGCGGCAATGCAGCCACCAGCGATTTTTCTGATGCGGCCATCAAACAAACCGTCAAGGCGGCATACGACATTGCCCGCTTTACGGCAGAAGACAAATCATCCGGCCTGCCTGCCGATCGCGACATTGCACGTATTCACCCCGACCTCGATTTATTTCACCCCTGGTCGATTACCAGCGAAGAAGCGGCAAAAATAGCGTTTGAATGCGAAGCTGCGGCACTGTCTACGTCAAAACGCATCACCAACAGCGAAGGCGCTGGCGTGTCGGCTCAGCAGAGCCATTTTTTCAGCGCCCACACGCGGGGTTTTAGGGGCGGTTACGCGAGTTCGCGGCACAGTATTTCAGTTGCGCCGATTGCTTCATCGCCCGGCAAAAACGGCGACATGCAGCGCGATGCCTGGTACAGCTCGATGCGCGATGCCAGCGAGCTGGCCAGCCCGGCCGTGGTTGGCCGCTATGCCGCAGAGCGTGCACTGTCACGCCTGAAAAGCCGCAAAGTCAAAACCTGCGAATGCCCGGTGCTGTTTGAGTCCCCCCTGGCTGCGGGCTTGCTCGGCGGGTTTGTGCAGGCTGTGAGCGGCGGCGCGCTCTATCGTAAAAACACGTTTTTGCTCAATAGCATGGGCAAGCCGGCTTTCCCCAGCCATATCGACATTACTGAAGACCCGCACCTCGCCAAAGGCAAGGGCAGTGCGCCGTTTGATGATGAGGGTGTGAAGACCCGTGCGCGTACGGTTGTCGATGCCGGCATTGTGCGCGGCTACTTTTTAAGCACTTATTCAGCCCGCAAGCTCGGTATGCGCACCACCGGTAACGCAGGCGGCTCGCACAACCTGGTGATGAGCAGCCGCCAGACGCAAGCGGGCGACGACCTCGATGCCATGCTGAAAAAGCTGGGCACAGGCCTGTTTGTGACCGAACTGATGGGCCAGGGCGTGAACTACGTGACGGGCGACTATTCACGCGGCGCGGCGGGCTTCTGGGTCGAGAAAGGGCAGATCGCCTTCCCGGTCGAAGAAATCACGATTGCCGGCAACCTGAAAGACATGCTGATGGGCATTCAGGCCGTGGGAGCAGATGCCTACAACTACGGGGCGAAAACCGTGGGGTCGATCCTTGTTAACCGCATGAAGGTAGCGGGGAGTTGATCGGTTGACATGAAGGGCACTTCTATAAATTCATTTTTCGGACGAATTGCTGCGTTGCGTCCGCCTAGCACTTCATCCTGAAAATCTGAATTTCTAGAAGTGCCCTTAAAGCTGTGAAAGGCGTGAAAACTGTCAAAAGCCTCAAACCCTTTTGATTGACTTGAAGCCTTGGTCCTTAGCTGGTATAAAGTTGAAGCTACGTCGGTTTACGACCTTGATGAAGGTCTATTTCGAAGGTGTTGGTTTTTTGAGTTGTTTCATGATGTCGTCGTCCCATTTGCCTTCGACATTCATGTGCGCAGCAGCTCCCAGAAGCACTGCTTCAATCAGGTTATGACTGAGATACACATATAGCCCGGGCATGCGGAATTCATACAGCGCAGCAACCGCAGCACCACCCGGAACCCACCAGGTCTCCTGATTGGTTATGGGTGGGTCGTTGAACGAACCGCCTTGCCATACCAGGTCGCCATGGCCGCCAATCAGGTGTGGACGGCTATCGCGGTTTGCCTGGGCGTGAATGAACAGCACTTTCTCACCCACTTTTGCCTTGAGCGCATTGGCTCCGGTCAGCGCACCTACTGCGCCATTGAAAACTACGTGGGTCGGGATGAGTCCCTTCGCCAACTCCAGCATCTCAGCCATACCTTCGGCGGGTTGGGCGTAGGATTTGTATTTTCCATTCTTATCCTTGGGAACGTAAAAATCCTGTTCACCAATGTAATAAGCCCGATCGTAGCGTACCGGTTTGCCTTTGTTATCTGTCAGACCACCGCGCGGCAACACCATAATGGCGCCGCTCATTCCGGAAATGACGTGAAACGGAATCATGACTCCACCCGGAGCGCAGTGATAAACGAATACGCCTGTCTTCAGCGCCTTCCAGCGTATTACCACTTCCTCGCCAGGCGCCACCAACGTCAACTCTGCTCCACCCAAGGCACCGGTTGCCGCATGAAAATCAACGTTGTGCGGCAGCGTGCTGGTCTTTGGATTGACGAGAGTGACTTCGACATAGTCGCCCTCATGCACCACAATCAGCGGACCGGGTACGCTGCCGTTGAAAGTCAAGGCCCAGATTTTTGTACCATCCGGTGCAATTGTGATGAGTTTTTCATCAGTCGTCATGCGCACGGCCACAACCTTGGGGCCGCCTTTGGCAACTTGATCATGCTCCGGTGCAAAAGGGGATGCCACCAGCTTTTGTGTTACGCGTGGCAGCTTATCGACATGACCCGCTGCCGCGGGCAGTGGCTTGGCGGTCACCGCAGCAGTCTGAGCCATGGCTCCATTGGTCCAGGTTGCCAGTCCTGCGGCGGCGAGTGCGCTGGTGCTGATGGCCAGCAGGTGACGGCGGGGCAATGAGGTCGGTGCGCCAATCATGTTTGTCTGCATCAGTGGCTCGTTGGGGCCATCGGTTGCGGGTGGCGATGCAGGGGTGGGAACGGATTGCAACATATCGGTCTCCTTGGATTGAATTTCAACGACGAACAGGTGAATTTTCGGCACCCGCTGCTGCCTTGTCTTTGATCTGGAACAAACAAGGACGCGAAAAACAAGTTCACGCACGCTACGGCCTGCCCTCGAAGATTTGTAAGCGTAGTCGCCGGCCCGGATTGATTCCTTGAACCGGTTCAAGAATGGGTGCGAAAGTAGTGGGGTAGTTACCCCGCCAGCGCCGCCTTCACCGCGCTTGAGACCTGCCCCATGTCGGCCTTGCCGGCCAGTTTGGCCTTGACAGCGCCCATCACCTTGCCGATGTCGCCTGGGCCTGTAGCGCGACCGAGTTCTGCACCCAGCTCGGCAACAATGGCTTTGACAGCCGTAGTGACTTCTTCTGCACTCAGGCGTGCAGGCAGATAGGCCTGCAGCACGACCAGCTCTGCCGCTTCCTTGTCGGCCAGGTCTTTGCGCTCGGCCTTCTGGAAAGCTTCGATGGAGTCCTTGCGCTGCTTCATTAACTTGTCGACTATCGCGACCACCGCTGTGTCGTCAAGCACCACGCGCTCGTCTATTTCCTTTTGCTTGATGGCTGACAGCAGCAGGCGTATGATGCCCAGGCGCTCGCTGTCCCTGGCGCGCATGGCGGTTTTCATGTCTTCGGTGATCTGGTCTTTGAGTGCTGACATGCTGGTCTCCATTAAAAATTCGGGGTCAAAAATACAAAAGCCCGCAGAGATAGCTCATGCGGGCTTTGGCTTGCCGTGAGGCTAATTCCTCAGATAAGCTTCTCAGATAAGCTTTTTAGTACAGCTTTTTCGGCAATTGCATGGAGCGGATACGCTTGTAGTTGCGCTTGACGGCAGCAGCCTTCTTGCGCTTGCGCTCGGCGGTTGGCTTTTCGTAAAATTCGCGTGCGCGCAGGTCGGTCAGCAGGCCGAGTTTTTCAATGGTGCGCTTGAAACGGCGCAGAGCCACGTCGAAGGGTTCGTTATCTTTTACACGAATGGTCGTCATTGATGAAGGGATCCTATAGTCCAGAAATTGGTGCGCCTTTTGTGATCTGATCAGAATCAGGCCGGACGCGGGTTTGCTAGCAAAGCCTTAAATTATAAGACATTTTCTGAAGCTGGAATCAAGGCATTTCCACAGGCGAAGGCGGAAGCCCAAGCCCACTGGCAGTTGTAACCGCCCAGCCAGCCGGTTACATCTACCACTTCCCCAATGAAATACAGCCCCGGTTGCTTTGATTCCATGGTTTGCGACGACAGATCGTGCGTATCCACCCCGCCCACTGTGACTTCGGCTTTTCTGTAGCCTTCGCTGCCGTTGGGTGTGAGTTGCCAGTCGGCTAGATGCTCGGCCAGGCCCAGCAGGGCTTTGTCTGTCGCATCAGCAATGGGGCGCTGCAAGGCAGGGTCGGAGCTTGTCCATGCATCGGCCAGGCGGCTGGGCACCAGGGCGGCCAGTTCGTTGGCAATCAGCTTTTTCGATGTGGCCTTGGCTCGCAACAGTTTTTCAGCCAGATCAACACCCGGCGCAAGGTTGACATGAATCGGCTGCCCTTCGCGCCAGAAGCTCGATATTTGCAGCACCGCCGGGCCGCTCAGGCCCCGGTGGGTAAACAGCAGGTCTTCTGAAAACGTCACTGCCTTTTTGCGTTGCTTAGGGCTAGCATCTTTGGGGCTGGTATCGATCAACACCGGCAGCGCCAGCCCGGCCAGCTCGGCAAACGGTGCCCAGTCTGCGCCGTCAAACGTTAGCGGCACCAGCGCCGCGCGTGGCTCAACCAGCCTTAGCCCGAACTGCTGCGCGATGCGGTAACCGAAATCAGTCGCGCCCATTTTCGGGATGGACAAACCGCCGGTTGCAATCACGATTTGTGGCGTTTCAATGACTCCGTTATCGCTATCTATTTGATAGCTGCTAATGGACGTATTGGACGTATTGCCCGTATCTATTGGGCTCTGGCTATTTTCAGGTGTGTTTTGAGCACTATTTTCAGCATTTTTGCTGTCGGCAACACTTTTTATGCCCGCAACACGACACGGCTGCCAGCGCGTCACGCCGCCCGCATCGCACTCGGCCAGCAGCATGTTGATAACGTCTTCTGCGGAGCGGTCGCAAAACATCTGGCCCTTGTGCTTTTCATGGAAGGGTATGCCGTGCTTTTGCAGCAGGGTGGTGAAGTCCTGCGGCGTGTAGCGCGACAGGGCCGAGCGGCAAAAGTGCGGGTTGTCGCTTAAAAACTGCGCCGGGGTGGTGTCACGATTGGTGAAATTGCAGCGGCCACCACCCGAGATGCGGATTTTTTCGGCTACTTTTTTGCTGTGGTCAATCAGCAGAACCTTCAGTCCGCGCTGACCTGCGATGCCTGCACAAAAAAGGCCCGCAGCGCCTGCGCCTATGACTACAACGTCGAATTGATGGGTCAATGAAGGGCACCTCTATAAATTCATTTTTCAGGCAAATTGCTGCGTTGCGCGGTGCTCGCAATCCTCATGTACCTTAAGTACATTCCGGTTGCTCCGCTCCGTGCGCCTTGCACTTTATCCTGAAAATCTGAATTTCTAGAAGTGCCCTGAAGCCTCTAAGCCAAAAACCCTCAGGCGGCGCGAACCATTTCAGGGTGCGTAGCTGCCAGAGCTACACCTTTAATCACGTCACCTACAACAATGACCGATGGGCTGGCCAAGCCTGCACCAGCGATGGCATCGGCCAGCGTGCCAAGCGTAGTGGTGATGTGGCGCTGCGTTGCCAGCGTTGCGTTTTGAATCACGGCCACGGGGGTTCTGGCGGGCAAGCCTGTTAGCAGCTCGTTCTGTATGCGTTTTGCACCGCTGACACCCATGTAAATCACCAGCGTGAGTTTGGCCTTGTAGGCGGTTGATGCAAGCAGCGGCCAGTCTGTAGCTTGTTCACCCGGCTTGGCATGGCCAGTGACAAACACCACGCCATGCGCATGTTGACGATGCGTGAGCGGCACGCCTAGCGACGTGACGGCTGCCAGACCTGCGGTGATGCCGTTGACGATATCCACCTCTACGCCTGCCGCCTTTAAATGCTCGACTTCTTCGCCGCCACGGCCAAAAACGAAAGGGTCTCCGCCTTTGAGTCGCACCACGTTTTCACCTTCTCTGGCAGCCATCAGCATGAGCTTTTCAATGAAAGCCTGCGGTGTTGATTTGCAGCCGCCGCGCTTGCCAACGTGGACGATGCGTGCAGCCGGATTTGCAAAGGCCACGATGTCGTCGCTGACCAGATCGTCCACAAACAGCACTGTCGCGGCCTGAATGGCCTTGAGTGCTTTGATGGTCAGCAGTTCCGGGTCACCAGGACCCGCGCCAACCAGGGTTACTTTTCCGTTGTTCATAGTTGCGAGACCAGATGCAAGATATGTTCCACCTGCTGCGCAATCGAGGCCGGCAGCGGGCTTTTTCCTGCCAGCACTGACTGAATATAGGCCGCTGTGCTGGCGGCATCGATCTCCTTGGGTAGATCGGGCACCGAGGGCAGCGTTCCCTTCACGCCTTCCTGCAGCAGGATTTGCCTGCCGCCGATAAAGCCCTGCATCTGCGGCATGCGGCGCGCGTCGGCCACCACTTCGCCTTCGGTGCCGCGCAGCAGCAGGGCGTTGGCCCCGATTAGCTCAAAGGTCTGGGCCATGGACACCGCGTATTCCGGATGCGTATAGCTGCTGATGACCAGACTCGGGCCAGCGCAGGGGTTCATGATCTTCACCAAGCTGTGCGCCGGATTGCGCAGGCCGACGACGCGGCGCACGTCCAGCAGGCGCTTCAGTTCCGGGCAGAGCACCTCAGTTGGTATGAAGGCGAGTTCTCCGCCTGCTATTGAAGTGATAGCTGCTTGCGCCCGTATTTCAAGGGCTTTAAGCACTTCTAATACGAAAATACGGCTTGACTCAGTAGCCGTGCCGTGTATCAGTATCGGCAAACCTTCGCGTGCCAACAGTAGTGCCAGCAGCGGTGTCAGCAGCGGCAATTTGCGTGCGCCGTTGTAGCTTGGCAGCACCACGATGGGGGTATTGGATGCGCCTGCGGATACCAAGTGCATGCGCTGCCGGGTTGCGTCTAAAAAGCCCGCCATCTCGCTGGGCGTTTCGCCTTTGATGCGCATGGCGAGGCAAAACGCGCCGACTTCAAGATCGGTGACGTTGCCATCGAGCACTTGCGCAAACAAGTCAGCCGCCTGTTCACGCGACAAAGCGCGCGCGCCATCTTTGCCGCGACCTATTTTTTTGATGTACTGACTGATGCTCATAATGGTTTGCTTTTCCGCTGATTGTCTGAGAATCCATGTAACCGGGGGTTATGAGCTTAAGCAGTGTTTCAGGCTACCTGCCTGATGGGGATCACTGCGCGTGGAGGTGTGTTGGTGACTGCGGCTGCGACCCGGCTTGAGCGCACCATGCGCTTGAGTTCAGGTACGCACGAGGCGCAGTTGGTGCCGCACTTCAAGGTGCTTTGCAGTGATGCCAAGCGGGCCTCGTCGGTCGCCAGAGAACCCATGCCACTGGTACCCAGGTTGATGCCCTGGCTCAAGCTGGCCAAGTGCTCGTCAATCGCCGCATCGGTCACATTCAGGCAGGTGCAGACCAGCTTGCCGCGCTTTTTCATCGAGTCGGTGACGGCTGCTGGTGGCTTTGCGCCGGGCAAGAGCAGCAGGCGGCCATAGGCCTCTGCTGGCAACTCATCTTGCAGCAGGGTTTTGATCCAGGCCTCGGCGCTGGTGTCGCCCGACAGTGCAAAGCCGAGCAGCTCGGCATGCTCGTTCCCACCACGATTAACCCGGTGCAGACGCACGCTGCGACGCTGGCCTTTTTTGCGGTCCGCGTAATGCAGGGTGTCGCTGCTCTTCAAGCCCAGAATACTTTCAATGCTGACGAGCACATCCTCATTTGGTGCCTGATGACCGGACGCACGAAACAAAATACCGGTGCGTTCGCCTCTATCCTCGCCGGGGTTTGACACCAGTGGCGTGTTGTTTGAAAACGGCGTGCAGCTGGTGAACGGAAAGGCCTTCATCAGCGGCTTGAGCTGCTCGCGTGCGGTGAGCGCATCGCCCTCGGGCAGCCAGGCCATGGCCAGCAGTGACCAGGACAATTCGGCCTTCAGAATTTTGACAGCCGCGTGCTTGAGTTCGGGCTGTTTCGAGCTCGGGCAGTACGCCGATGTGGTGAGGGCGTTGACCCCTGCCAGCGGCTCGCCAGCACTCGACAAGCCGCTTAAATATTCTTCGCCCCAGTGCATGGCGATAAACGCCTGGCTGACTGCTATCTCCGGGGACGATTGCAGCGGCACCACAATCGTGCCGCGCTTGGATGTGACGTAAACCAGATCGCCGTCTTTGAGCAGCCGCCGCGCCATGTCTTGCGCATTCATTTGTACCGACGGCTCGGCCACATGACCAAACAGCCGACCCAGCGTGCCGGTGCGCGTCATGCCATGCCACTGGTCACGCAGGCGGCCTGTAGTCAGTGAAAACGGGTAACGCGACTCACGGGGTTCAGCCACCGGTTTGTAGATGGTGTTGACAAATCTGGCCTTGCCATCCGGCGTGGGGAAGATGCCGTCTTCATAAAGCCTCACCTTACCCGTGGTGTCACCCGTCTTGAGTGGCCACTGCTGCGGCCCGGCATCGAGCATGGCGTAGCTCATGCCGGTGATGTCAAGGTCACGGCCACGGGTTGATTCGCGGTGTTCGTTCCAGATGGCTTCAACACCCGCAGCTTCATCAATGATCGAGTAGGGGAACAGCTTGGCCTTCCTATCAGGTGGATCAAGCAGATCAGGTGGATCAAGCGGATCAAGCAGCTTTTCAAGCCGTTGTGCAAAGTCAGTTGCAATCACCCAGTCATGCCGCGCCTCACCCGGCGCGGCCACTGCTGCCCGCACTCTGGAAATGCGCCGCTCGCTATTGGTCACAGTGCCGATTTTTTCGCCCCAGGTGCTGGCAGGCAGCAGTAGGTCGGCAAAGGCGCAGGTCGATGCGGTTGCAAAAGCCTCTTGTACGATGACGAGTTCAGCACGCTCCAGTGCGCGGCGCACCGTTGCCTGGTCGGGCATGGACTGCGCCGGGTTGGTGCAAGCTATCCACAGCGCTTTGATCTCACCATCGGCTGCGGCCTGAAACATTTCAACCGCTGTTTTGCCGGGCTTGTCTGGCACGCTAGGTACACCCCAGTGCGCGGCTACTTCAGCGCGGTGCTCGGCATTGGCCATGTCGCGGTGCGCACTCATTAAATTGGCCATTCCGCCGACTTCGCGGCCACCCATGGCATTGGGCTGACCCGTGAGCGAGAAGGGCGCTGCGCCCGGTTTTCCGATTTGCCCAGTCGCCAGGTGCAGGTTAATCAACGCGGCGTTTTTGGCTGTACCGCTGCTCGATTGGTTCAAGCCCATGCAATACAAACTGAGCGTGGCAGGCGATGTAGCGAACATTTTTGCAGCGCTAAAAATATCTTCCTTTTTGATGCCGCAGGTTTCACTGACCAGGTCAGGTGTGTAGTCGCGTAGCGTGGTTTTTAGTGCGTCAAAACCCGTGGTGTGCGCGGCTATGTAGGCGTTGTCTAGCCAGCCTTCCCGCAGCATGATGTGCAACATGCCATTGAACAGCGACACATCGGTGCCAGGTTGAATTGGTAAATATAAATCGGCAATTTCAGCGGTATCGGTACGGCGCGGGTCACAGAAAATGATTTTCATCGTCGGGTTGGCGGTTTTTGCATCTTCAATCCGCCGGAACAGTATCGGGTGCGCATAGGCCGTGTTGCTGCCGACAATAAAAATACATTGCGCGTGGTTGACATCGTCGTAGCAGGCGGGTGGTGCGTCAGCGCCCAGCGTTTGCTTGTAGCCCGCCACGGCGCTGCTCATGCACAGGCGCGAGTTGGTGTCTACGTTGTTGCTGCCAATCAGGCCTTTGACGAGTTTGTTGAAGACGTAATAGTCTTCGGTCAGCAATTGGCCAGAGATATAAAAACCCACGGCTTCTGGCCCGTGCTCCCGAATGATCTGCGCAAAGCTTGTCGCGGCAAAGCCCAGTGCGTTGTCCCATGACACCTGCTTGGGCGCTTCATGCCGATGCTCTCGTCGCATCGGGTACAGCAGGCGGGTTTGCTGCGTGACGGCATGGGTGGCGGTGAGCGCCAGTGTTGAGCCCTTGGTACACAGGCGACCAAAATTGGCCGGGTGATCGGGGTCACCGCGCACGCCTGTTATCTGCGTGCCCGCAGATTCAATAATGACACCACAGCCCACCCCACAGTAGGGGCAGGTGGATTTGGTTTCTTTGGGCGATGAAAGTGTCATGAAGCGTCAGCTAACTGCACAAATTCAAGCGGTGTGTGGTGTCTGTACTTCGAAACTTTCATCACCTGTGATACCTAGCGATGCAGCGGGGCCGGCTTTGGGTGCTTTCACATCCAGCGCCAAAGACGCGAGCTCGTTCGCATCCAGAAACACGACACCTGCTTCTACTTTGCAGTTAAATTTTGGCGTGCAACCCTCGTCAGGCGCTATGGCGCAGCCACCTTCCAGGCCAATCGTCCAGTTGTGCAACGGGCAGGCGACACTGGTGCCGAACACAATGCCCTGGCTCAGCGGACCGCCCTTGTGCGGGCAGCGGTCGAGCAGGGCGAAGATCTGGTCCTGGTCATTGCGAAACACGGCCACGTCCATGCCGCGCGCGCGCGCCACCCGGCGCGAGCCGAGCACCGGAATATCGGTGACCAGGCAGATTTTTTTCCATTCAGACATAGTGATCTCTTAAAAAATTCAGCTCAGGTGGTAACGCACTGATCTTTTAAAAAATTCAGGTCAGGTGGTAACGCACACGTGGGATCCAATTTTTCAAACTGCCGCGTGTCCACGCCCGCCTTGTCGACTTCGGCCCACGGATCGGGCTCGCCCTCCAGCGCAAACTGCAGCCGCTCCCACAGAGTCTTACGACCTTCGTGGTCGTCGAGAATTTTCTTCTTTACGTAGTCGAGCCCGACGCGGTGTACGTAGTGCACCGTGCGTTCCAGATACCAGCCTTCCTGGCGGTACAGCTCGCAGAAGGCGCCGGTGTACTCCATCACTTCAGCGGCCGTTTTGAGCTTGGTGAAGAAGTGCGCGACCTCGGTCTTGATGCCACCGTTGCCGGCGATATACATCTCCCAGCCGGAATCGACACCGACGATGCCCACGTCCTTGATGCCGGCCTCGGCACAGTTGCGCGGGCAGCCGCTCACGGCAAACTTGACCTTGTGCGGTGCGCTCATGCGCCACATCGCGCGCTCCAGGTCCTTGCCCAGCTGGGTGCTGTCTTGCACACCCATGCGGCACCATTCGCTGCCGACGCAGGTCTTGACCGTGCGCAGGGCCTTGGCGTAGGCGTGGCCAGACGGCATGCCGATGTCTTTCCAGACGTTTTGCAGGTCTTCCTTTTTCACGCCCAGCAGGTCGATGCGCTGGCCACCGGTGATCTTGACGGTCGGGATCTTGTACTTGTCCACCACATCGGCGATGCGGCGCAGTTCAGAGGCCGTGGTATGGCCGCCCCACATGCGCGGGATTACGCTATAGGTGCCGTCCTTCTGGATGTTGGCGTGGCTGCGTTCGTTGATGAAGCGGCTTTGCGGATCGTCTTTCGCTTCTTTCGGCCAGGTGCTGGTCACGTAATAGTTCATGGCCGGGCGGCAGCTGGCGCAGCCGTTGGGCGTGCGCCATTCCAGAAACAAGTAGACGTCGACGATCGACAGCAGCTTGTTGGCGCGGATCGCGTCGCGCACCGCCTGATGGCCGTGGTCGGTGCAACTGCACATGGCTTTGAGCTTGGGCGTGGCCGAATAATCGCCGCCGGCGGTGGCCATCAGAATCTGCTCGACCAGGCCGGTGCAGGAGCCACAGCCGCCGCTGGCCTTGGTGTGCTTGCGTACCTCGGCGAGCGTGAACAGGCCTTTTTCACGGATCGCCTTGACGATGGTGCCCTTGCACACGCCGTTGCAGCCGCAGACTTCGTCGGTGTCTAACATGGTGGCGGCCGTGCTGTGGCCTTCGTGGCCTGCATCGCCCAGGTTGGACTCGCCGAACATCAGCTTGTCGCGGATGCTGGCGACGCTGCGGCCGTCGCGCAGCAGTTTGAAGTAGTAGCTGCCGTCCACGGTGTCGCCGTACAGGCAGGCGCCGATGAGCTTGTCGTCCTTGAGCACCAGCTTTTTATAGACGCCGCCAAACGGGTCGCTCATGACGATTTCCTCGCATCCTTCGCCGCCCATGAAGTCACCGGCGCTGAACAAGTCGATGCCGGTGACCTTGAGCTTGGTGGATGTAAGCGAGCCGGTGTAGCGGCCAATGCCGAATTGCGCCAGATGGTTGGCCGCCACCTTGGCTTGCTCGAACAGCGGCGCCACCAGCCCGTAGGCAATGCCGCGATGCGCTGCGCATTCGCCGACTGAGTAAATGCGCGCATCGGTGATGGTCTGCATGGTGTCGTTGACCACAATGCCTTTGTTGCAATGCAGGTGCATCGCCTCGGCCAGCGCGATGTTTGGGCGTATGCCCACCGCCATGACGACCAGTTCAGCGGCCAGCTCGGTGTCGTCCTTGAAGCGTATCGCGCTGACTCGGCCGTCGTCGCCCCCGACAAGCTCCTGGGTTTGGGCGCCTATCAGGAACTTCATGCCACGGTCTTCCAACGACTTCTGCAGCATCTTGCCTGCCGTGGCGTCGAGCTGGCGCTCCATCAGCGTCGGCATCACATGCACCACGCTCACGTTCATGCCCCGGCGCATCAGGCCATTGGCGGCCTCCAGCCCGAGCAGACCACCGCCAATGACGACGGCATTCGTGTATTGCTTCGCGGCCTCTATCATGGTCTCAGTGTCGGCAATGTCGCGGTAGGCAATCACGCCTTCCAGGTCTTTTCCCGGAATCGGCAAAATGAACGGGTTGGAGCCGGTACACATCAGCAGGCGGTCGTACTCGACTTCAGTGCCGTCGTCAGCCTTGACGATGCGCTTGATGCGATCAACCTCAATTACTTTTTTACCCGCGTGCAGCGTGATGTGCTTGTCTTTGTACCAATCCCAGTCGTTGAGCACGATTTCGTCTAGCGTTTGCTCGCCTGCCAGTACAGGCGACAGCAAGATCCGGTTGTAGTTGGGGTGCGGCTCGGCGCCGAACACCGTGATGTCATACAGCTCGGGGGCGAGCTTGAGCAGTTCTTCAAGCGTACGCACACCAGCCATGCCGTTGCCAATCATTACCAGTTTCGATTTTTTCATTGCTGCCCTTCCCCGTTAATTTGAAAGTTAATTTGAAAGTTGAAGCCCTGATCTGAGTTAGGCAAGAGTTGTGCCACTCGACTGGCCTGGCAGGTGCCTGAGCGCCTAGCAGAGTCGATGCAGCGCGTCGATACGAATATGGCAGCGTTGAAAAAAAGTCTTTCCAATGCGACATTTGGCGACTTGCTGGGGCAGGTCAACCTGACCTGGGGCCGCCTCAAACCGGCTTTGCTGGAGAAGTCCGATGCGCGTGATATTGCCCGCATAGACGCTTTGGCCGAGCAACTACTGCAGGACTCCGAACGCCTGACCAGCAGCCTTGAAAATGCCGCTGCCATGCCGCCGCTACAGGTGCTGAACACGGCGGGCCGCCAGCGTATGCTCAGTCAGCGCTTTGCCAAATATGCATTGTTTCGGGCGATCAGTGACAAAGACACCTCGCAGCGCAATGAGGCTGGCTTGAAAGAGGCCCGCGACGGCTTTGAGAAGACGCTGAAATATCTGGGCGATATTCCGCTGACCAGCCAGGAGATCCGCCTGCTGCTGGGCCGGGCCGAGGTGGGTTGGGCGCAGATGCTGGTGGGCTAGCGCTGGCTCACAGGAGTCAGATGAACAGTCGGATTGCTGCGATGCACCAAATTTGGGCTTTGGTGGTCATTTACGGCCCCGCAGGCCTGTAAATTGCTTACATTGGTGCATGGCTTCAAAAAGTGCCAATTTTGGGTAACACGGGCGCAGGAATCCCGGCCCATAAAGTGGGTCAAATGTGACTTTGAAATTGGGGCTGAAGAGGCAGTGTTTGGATCTTCAGCGCAGCCTCAGGTCCGCTGAAACCGGGTAAAGCCCAGCAGTTCGAGCCAATGCGGATGGGCTTTGCCGGTCAGTAGTTGCGCCGGGCTTTTGCCAACCCGCTCAGGACAACGACTACGGTTAAAGGCACGATGATTCAGAAAGAACTACAGCAGACCCAGGTAGGGCGGAGTTATTGGGGTCAGACGCCAATTTCATTGCGATGCAGAGCATCGCACCCGGAGGGCGTGCCAAAGGCACGATGAATTTGGACTCTGACCCCAATAACCCTGTAGCACATGCAGCCTGCCGTCAAGTAACCCTAGGGCCACATGCGCCAACGCGAACTTGTGTGGCCTAAAAGGTGGTTGCTATCGAAAAGCCGCGGCACCGGAGCGTCGCTTTCTGGCTGGTTTTGTGTCAGAAAATTGGCTTGCATCAAAGCTCTTGCGCTGTTCCAGCAGTTCTGGAGCATCGATCAGTGCAACCATCTCGGCGATGTCTCTGTCGCTGATGCCCTTTTCTTTGAAGAATTCCTGCCAGCCGTTCACAAAACCGATGAGGTGTGTGACAAGGCCTGCCGCCTGCGTCGGGGTCAGCCCAAATTCCGCGCAGACCGTCATGGCTTCCATGAGACTTGGCTCCTTGCTGGAGTCAGAAATCATGAACTGGTGCTCTACCGCACCAGAGCCGGTCGGCAGGATGTCGTAGCCGGGGCTGAGCTCCATGAGCATGGTTCTTCCGTGGGTTTCGCACATTAAAGAATGATTTTTCTCGTGGTCGTCTTTGTTAGCGATGAGTATGTTGAAAACCATTCTGCAAAACAGTTCTTTGAGTTGGGCATCAAGCGTTTGCGTTTTCCCGTATTGGCGCAATGTGCGCGCCAGTTGAGGGTAGCCAAACTCAGGGTCGGCCCCCTGCGCGGTGACGGCTCTGAGCAGGGTGCATGCAGAAATGCAATGCACACGCGCGGCACCTTGGCGATCAAACCGCTTGATGGCAAGCGCATTTTCTGCGCGCATGGGTACAAGCTGGACTTGCGCGACATTGATTCCCGCTTTGCGCGCCAACTCCATCGTGGCGTACTCGACCAGAGGCAGGTCGTAGGGCTCACCGTTAAAGAATTTCAGAACCCATTCTTCTCCATCGATGGAGATAGCCGCCTTGGGTTTGGCCCCTCCCAGACTAGCCGCCACCGATATCAGGTCGGCCTGCTGCTGCTGAAGTTCGCCTTCCCCAGACTCAATGATTTTTGCGGCTTCACTCAGCGTACGTGCATCCTCAAGCCGCGGCAAGGTTCTCAGGTGAAACGGCGCGTATGCCTGTTCGGAGGTAGAAACCCCCAGAGCGCCAAAGCGCTCGTGGCCGCAAAAGTAGAGGCTGTCATAAACCGAGGCACCAGGTTTGTAGAGGTAGCGAATGACCTTCTGGCCCCAGCGATCCGGCCGGGCATCGTCAACAGCGCCGGGTGCGCCACTGGTCCGCATAAGGTGGTGAATCGGGACAAAGTCCGTATCAAAAAGCGGCATATCCGGACTCAGCGCGAAGCCCGATGCAGTCCAGCTTGGAGAATAACGAAGGGCGCAGTCCCCATCAGTCCTGTGAAAGATTTCACCCACCAGTCTTGGCTGCCTTGGGTCGGTGAGCATCCAGAGAAACAGTCTGGAGGGTGTTTTTTGGTGAGCGATTTTTGTAGCCATGCTTGACTTTTAAACCTCTGGCTTATGGATTTGATTCTGGTATGCCGACAGGGCCCGCCGTCAGATCCGCTATTGCGCGTGATGTCGCTCTCGCGTTGGCCGAGAGGCGTGCGCGCTGCTTGCCCAATTGGATAGCCTTTTGTACGTCGAGCTCAAGTGCGCCGCGATCAGTCTCAGGTGCTGCTATCTTGGCCAACTCGCCATCACGCCCCATCAGCCAAAGCGCTATCGCATAGATGCCCATGGAAACAGTTGGATCGCCTGCTTCCATGCGCCCCAATGTAGGAATGGAAATTCCCATCCGCTTGGCGCGCGTTGCCAACGACTCTTTGCGCCGGATACGCGCCACCGCCAGGTGCGATCCCATCGCCTCAAGAGCCGCAATCGTTTGCGGCGGCAGTAATGCAAGTGCTTGGGTTTTCTTTGTCATATATACATATATTTTATGGCTAATAGCTATTTAGTCAATATATATGTTTATGACTACGAACTCCAAGCAAGGCGGCCTAGCAAAACCTCAAGAAAGGGGCCATCTAAAGTGGACCCCCGGGTCAAGACAATTTTTCATTCAGTTTAAGCTGTCCTCGATTTCAACTGCAGCTGGACGGAGCTGCCCCAGACATGCCACGCCTTACACTTGTCGAAAGAATTTCCAACCACCACTGATACCTACCAATGCATTCCACGGCAAACACCCGCATGAAGATTCAATCTGTCGTTCTGTCCGGCGGCTCCGGCACTCGGCTGTGGCCCCTGTCCCGCGAAAAGTACCCCAAGCAGTTGCTGGCCCTGGTTGGCGAGGATTCGCTGTTGCAGGCCACGCTGCGCCGGGTGGAAGGTGTGCAGGGTTTGGAGGGCATCACGCTCGCCGACCCGATGGTGGTGTGCAACGAGGAATATCGTTTTGTGATCGCCGAGCAGTTGCGCCTGATGGGCCGCCCCGGCACCATCGTGCTGGAGCCTTTGGGCCGCAATACGGCCCCCGCGCTTACGCTGGCTGCGCTGGCAGCGACCCAAAGCGATAGCGATGCGGTGCTGCTGGTGATGCCCGCAGACCATGTGATGCTCGACACTGCCGCCTTTCAGAGCGCGGTGCGCCAAGGCGCGGCCCTGGCCGAGCAAGGCGTGGTGGTCACGTTTGGCATCACGCCGGATGCGCCGGAGACGGGCTACGGCTATATCCAGTCGGGCGCGACCCATCTGGACGCCAAGCGGATCGCCCGGTTTGTGGAAAAGCCCGACCTGGCCACGGCGCAGCGATACCTGGATGCCGGCACTTATCTGTGGAACAGCGGCATTTTCATGATGCGGGCCTCGGTGTGGCTGGCCGCGATTGGCGTCTGCCGCCCCGACATTTTGGCGGCCTGCCAGAGCGCCTGGGACCAGGGCAAGACCGATGGCGAATTTGTGCGCGTGGGCAAAGAGGCGTTTGCCCGGTGCCCCAGTGATTCGATCGATTACGCCGTGATGGAGCGCCTGGCGGCTAGTGCTGGTGCCAGCGCTGATGCCGCGCCGCTGCCGGTGGGCGTGGTGATTCCGCTGGACGCGGGTTGGTCCGATGTCGGTTCGTGGGATGCGCTGTGGCAGGTGCTGCCCAAAGACGCTGCGGGCAATGTCGCGCAGGGCGACGTGCTGTTGCTGGACTGCGCCAACACCTTGGCGCTATCCGAAGGCCGGCTGGTGGCCTGCGTGGGCGTGAGCGACCTGATTGTGGTGGAGACCGCCGACGCCATTCTGGTGGTGCACAAAGACAAGACGCAGAATGTGAAGAAGGTGGTTGACAGCCTCAAGGCGCAAGGCCGCTGCGAGGGCAATATCCACCGCAAGGTGTTTCGCCCCTGGGGCTGGTATGACTGCGTGGATGCGGGCCCGCGTTTTCAGGTCAAACGCATTGTGGTCAAGCCGCAGGGCATTTTGTCGCTACAGATGCACCACCACCGCGCCGAGCACTGGATTGTGGTGAGTGGTACGGCGCGGGTGACGCGCGGGTCTGAGAGCTTCTTGCTGTCGGAGAACCAGTCCACCTTTATTCCGCTGGGTACCACCCACCGGCTTGAAAACCCGGGCTGCGTGCCCTTGGAGATGATTGAGGTGCAGTCTGGCTCGTACTTGGGGGAGGACGATATTGTGCGGTTGGAGGATGTTTACGGTCGCTGATTTCTGCGATCAATAAACCAAATATCGGCGTGCTTCAAAAAGTGCCAATTTTGGGTAACACAGGTGAAGAGATTTCTGCCCCGAAATGGGCCAAACTTGATTTGAAAATGCTGATCTGAAGAGGCAGTGTTTGGATCTTCAGCGCAGCCTCAGGTCCGCTGAAACCGGGTAAAGCCCAGCAGTTCGAGCCAATGCGGATGGGCTTTGCCGGTCAATAGTTGCGTCGGACTTTTGCCAACCCGCTCAGGGCGTCGACAAGTGTTACCCGGTTTTGAACCACGCCAGGACCTGGAACATGGCGTGCCTCCTTAACGGGCCCTGTCGGAGCCACCGTGACCGGACGGGGGCCAAAGCAACTCCGCGTCCAGCCAAAGCCGGTAGCGGGCGCGCAGCGCTTCAATCTGGACAAGGTTGGTAGCGGCGAGTGCGTCGTGGGATTGCCGACGCACCAGCAGCAAAGTCTGCAAATCGGCTTCACCGAGCGTGTAGGCGCGTTGCGTCAGCCGGGCCAACTCGCGCGCCGCAGCCACGGCTTCTTCCGACTGACGCCAGCGCTGCACCCCGGAGACCGCTTCCGCATAGGTCTCCGCAACGCGCACCTCAAGAGCGCGGCGTTCGACATCCAGGGCGGCCCGCGCCACCTCAACTTGCTGCAGTGCTACGGCGACCTTTTCGCGCCGGTAGCTACCGCCCAGAGGAATACTGATGCTCACACCCACAATCCGTTCATTGCGAAATGCTTCCGAGGCAGTAAACACACCAATGGTCGGGTCGACCGTTCGCTCCGCGCTGGCGCGCGATGCCACCAGCTCCGCACGCTTGACTTCCTGCTGCGCAACCTGCAAGGACTCGCTCGCTTCCATCACCTTCGCCAGCCACTGGGCTTCGCTTCCCTCGGGCTCAGCAGGCGTGGAGAGCGGCACAAAGCTGAGATTCAATGATGGAAAGCGCACGCGCAGCCTGACTGCCGCCCGGTCTTCTTGCGCCTTGGCGCTGCTCAACTGGCGCTGCACCGCTGTGACATCGGCCTTGGCCACGTTGACTTCAAGCATGGAGGCATCACCTGCCTTGCGTCGGGTGTCGACGGCTTTGTCGTTGGCTTGTGCGAACACGAGCTGTTCCGCAAGAAGCCCTCGCGCGCGTATTGCGGCCAGCCAGTCAAGCCAGCCATCCAGCAGCGCACGCGACGCTTCATGGCGGGCTTCGCCCAGGCGGGCCTGCGCCTGCCGGACCAAGGTCTGCGCGAGCTCTGCGTCGATCTCGGCTTTGCCTCCTATCCGGATCGGACGCTCCAGCTGCACGCCCCACTCATTCGAGGTACCAGCGCTGTCGTAGCGCCTTCTCTGGCCTTGCACCCTGGCTGTCCACTCATAGGGAGACATCCTGACCATGGTCGCAGTGTGCACTGTCGCTTCAAGCGCGGCACGCGCCTGCGCCACCGAGGGGTCCTGCTCAATCAGTGCGGCAACCTGATGCGCCTCTGGCAAATCGCTGGGTGACTGCGGCGCTGCAGATGCCGCGTGTAGCGCCAACGCCCACCCTAGACACGCCATTGCAACAAATACCTTCATTTGATTTCTCCTTCCAGGGCAAGCGGAGTTGCCCAGTACGTCAGTCCAATTCCGGCGAACAATTGCGCCAACTGCGCAAGCAGGGGTTCAATCTCGTCTTTTTCCAGGAGCACCTGGACAAGAACCGACTGGCGCCGGCCCAACACCTGGTCAAGGCTGCTCAACAGGCTGTGGGCAGCGCCATGGCTATAGGCGCGGCTGCTTGTGAAAAGCTTGTCACCCGTGCTCTCCAGCAGCAGGTCCAGCAGCCTTTCCTCCGATTCCGGCGGGCACAGCAGATTCAGACAGTATTTATCCACGGGACACTCCTTCGGTGCTTGGCGTTTTCGCGTAGGCAAAACGCAGGTAGAGAATCGGCAAGAGGATGAGCGTCAGGGCCGTTGTCGTGATGAGCCCGCCAATGACTACGATTGCCAGGGGGCGCTGGATCTCGGACCCCGGCCCGCTCGCAAAAAGCAGCGGAATCAGGCCGAACGCCGTGGTCGAAGCGGTCATCAGGACGGGGCGTAGCCTGCGCTTGGCGCCTTGGGTGACGCAGTCGATCAAGCTCAATCCTTCCGCGCGCAACTGGTTGAAATAGCTCACGAGAACAACGCCGTTGAGCACAGCGATGCCGAGCAGCGCAATAAAACCCACCGACGCAGGTACCGAGAGGTACTCGCCAGTTATCCACAAGGCCACGATGCCGCCCACCAGCGCGAAGGGCACGTTGCTGAGCACAAGAAGTGCCTGGCGCACCGAGCCAAAAGTGGAAAAGAGGATCAGGAAAACAAAGCCCACCGAGATTGGCACCACCAGCGCAAGCCGCTGCGCGGCTCTTTGCTGGTTCTCGAATTGCCCGCCCCAGGTTATCGAATAGCCTTCGGGTAACTTGACCGCCTGGGCAACCCTGTTTTTGGCCTCTTCGACGAATCCAACCAAGTCTCGCCCTGTCACGTTGGCAATGACAACGCTGTACCGGCTGCCCATCTCGCGGTCAATCTTGACGGGTCCAGTGTCGCGCTCCAGCTTGGCCACCGATTGCAGGGGAACGCTTTGGCCGTCGGCCGCTGTCAAACGCAGGGCCGCGAATTCCGAGGGAGATATCTTGACGGAGTCGGGCCCGCGCAGCACGATGGGAATGCGGCGGTTGCCATCTATCACCGTGCCCGCGCGCTGCCCCTCGACCTGGACGCGCAATGCGTCCTGCACATCTTCGATCGACAGTCCATAACGTCCAGCCGCCAGCCGATCCACGACCACTTTCAGGTATTGGACGCCATCGTTTTCTACCGTGTACACGTCCTGATTGCCGGGAACCTGCTTGAGCACCGCCTCGGTTTGAGCCGCCAGCTGATTCAGCGTGGCGAGGTCGGGGCCGAACACCTTGATGGCCAGGTCGCCGCGCACGCCGATGATCATTTCGGACACCCGCATCTCGATCGGCTGGGTGAAGCTGTAGCTGATGCCCGGCAATTCATCCAGCACCTTGCGGATCTTGTCCTGCAGCTCTTCCTTGCTGGCGGACTGCCACTGGTCTCTTGGCTTGAGGACCAGGAAGCTGTCGGTCTGGTTCAGCCCCATCGGGTCCAGGCCGATTTCGTCCGAGCCAGCGCGCGCGATGACACCCGTGATCTCCGGGATGTTTTTCATCAGGGCCTGGTGAATCTTCAGGTCGAGCGCGGCGGTTTCTTCCAGGCTGATGGAGGGCAGCTTTTCAATGCCGACAATGATGTCGCCCTCATCCATCGTCGGCATGAAGGTTTTGCCCACCAGCGAGTAAACACCCGCTGCCACGACCAGCATGGCCACCGCGACAGCAAAAACCACTTTTTGGTGTCCGAAAGCCCAGCTAAGCGTGGGCTCATAGAGCTTGAGCAGCTTGCGCGGCAGCCACGGCTCTTCATGGCTGACCTTGCGAATCAGGAATGACGCGACAACGGGAATTACCGTCAGCGACAAAACCAGAGAGCCGGCCAACGCAAAGACGATGGTGAGCGCCACCGGGACGAAGAACTTGCCTTCCAGATCCTGCAAGGTGAGCAGCGGCAGGAACACCACCACAATGATGAGGACACCCGCCGCCACCGGCGAGGCGACCTCGCGCACCGCGCGCAGTACGATGTGCAGGCGCGGAAGCCGGCTTCGGTCAGAGGTCTGACCCAGCTGCCGGACGATGTTTTCGACGACGACCACGGACGCATCCACCAGCATCCCCAAAGCAATCGCCAGCCCGCCCAGACTCATCAAGTTGGCCGACATGCCGGCAAACCGCATCAAAATGAACGTAAACAGCGCTGACAGCGGCAGCACCAGGGCAACCGTGACGGCCGCGCGGACGTTACCCAGAAAGGCACCCAGCAATATCAGCACCAGCACCGTCGCCTCCAGCATTGCCTTGGAAACCGTGCCCACGGCCTTCTCAACCAGGCTGGCGCGGTTGTAGAACACCTTGAGTTCAACACCCTTGGGCAGGGTCGGCATAAGCTCTTTGATCTTCTTTTCCACACCCTGCACGACTTTTTGGGCGTTGGCACCGGCCAGACCGAGCACCAGCCCTTGCACAGCTTCTGCCTTGCCGTCCTGGGTCACGACACCGTAGCGCGTGACATAGCCGTCGCGCACCAGGGCGACGTCGCCCAAACGGACGCTGTCGCCTTTGCCCGCCATACCCGCTTTGACCACGATGGCCCGCAGGTCATCCTTGGTACGAATGCGGCCTTCGCTGCGCACCAGCAACACCTCGTCGCCTTCGCCCAATCGGCCAGCCCCATCGTTGCGGTTGTTGGCTTCAATGGCACTCTTGAGCTTGGCCGTTGACAGGCTCAGGGCCGCAAGTTTGCCCGGATCGGCCACCACTTCAAAGCTATGAACCTTACCGCCCAGGGCGTTGAGATCGGCCACGCCGGGAACCGTTCGCAGGGCCGGGCGGATGACCCAGTCGAGGAGGGAGCGGCGCTCCTCCAGCGTCATCTGCGGGGCCTCCACAGTAAACATGAACATTTCGCCCAATGGGGTGGTGATGGGCGCCATGCCGCCACTGATGCCTGGCGGCAGGTCGGTTGCGATTTTGGCCAGGCGCTCGGCCACCTGCTGGCGTGCCCAATAGATATCCGTGCCATCCAGAAAATCAATGGTGACATCCACCAGCCCGTACTTGGATACCGAACGAAGCATGCGCTGATTCGGGATGCCGAGCATTTCCACTTCGATAGGGACCGCTATCCGGCTTTCGATCTCTTCGGGTGTCATCCCGGGCGCTTTCATGATGACCTTGACCTGGGTACTGGAAACGTCGGGAAAGGCGTCGATGGGAAGATCTTTGAAGGCCAGCCAACCGCCCCCGACCAGCAAGACGGCCGCCAGCATCACGAAGAGCCGCTGCGCCAGCGCAAATTGAACGATACGGGACAACATGTCAGTTGCCTCCGCTTTTGCCCAGCCAGGCGGCTTTAAGAGCGATCACAGAGGCTGTCGCAATCTCCTGATTCGCCATTAGCTTGCCTTTCACACGTACCGACTGGCCGGCGCTTTCCAGGACCGTGACCGGCGTTGCCTGAAAACCGGTGGCTGTCCTGACAAAGACATAAGCCTTGTCACCCTGCCTGACAACAGATTGCATGGGCACGGCCCAGCCCTCCCCGGCACCAACAAAGGGAATGCGAACCTGCAAAAACTCGCCCGGTCGCAGCAACTGCACGCCTCGGGTGACTTCGGCTCGCAAGGTCAGCGTCTGGTTGTCACTGGCCACCATCCCGGAGCCTGAGGTGACCGCGGCAACATCCCGGTCAACCACGCTGATCGCACCGCCTTTCGCGGCAATCCTGGTTCGCATTTCGACGGGTATCTGTATGTCGAGCCACAACTTGCTCGTATCGGCGATGCGTGCCAGGGCTTGTGCGTCCTGCACACGCTGTCCTAGCCGGACTTCGATGGCGTAAATAATCCCTGCGGACTTTGCCCTCAGATAAAGGCCATCCTGCATTGCCACGCCATCGGCGATTTTTTGCACCGTCGGGGCATCCACACCGGCCAGTCTCAAGCCGGCCTCGGTCTGACGCAAACGCGCCAGGTCCTGAGCGGCTGCGGCCTCGGCCTCCTGCGCCCGGCGTTCTGGGGTGATGCCTTCGCTGAAAAGTTGACGTTCTCGCGCCAGGGTCTTTTGCGACAACCGGCTTTTGGATGCCGCTTCCATCAGTTTGAGCTGCAGCTCGGCCAATTCCGGACTGGCGAGCCTGAAAAGAGGCTGCCCCAGGCGCACGGATTCGTTTTCGGAGACCAGCAGCTGATCGATCATTCCCGCAACCGGAGCGCTGACGACCGATTCCTGCCGGGGCGGGAGAACGACTTTGGCCGGGTAGCTCAGGCCCTCGATCTGGGCCGGCTTATCCAGTTTCTGGAGTTGAACCCCCAACGCCTGTATTTGCGCGGCAGAGACCGCGAAATCGTCGGCCGCGTGCGCTGCAACAGACGAGAAAAGAAAAAAAGCATGCGCGCAGCAGATGAGGGCGCGTCGGGGAAGACGGTAAGACATGAAAACTCCACGGTTTCTGACCAGCCCGGATGACAGGCAGATCCAAATAAAGGGTACTTCTAGAAATTCAGATTTTCGGGATGAAGTGCAAGGTGGACGGAGGAGGGTTATTGGGGTCAGACGCCAATTTCATTACGATGCAAAGCATCGCACCCGAAGGGCGTGCCAAGGGCACGATGAATTTGGACTCTGACCCCAAAACCCTCCAACGACGCAATTCGCCCGAAAAATTAATTTATAGAAGTGCCCTTCAGAGAATATCACTGGGTGCAATTTGTAAGGGGCATGTAAATTGCTTACATTGGTGCATGGCATTTGATCTCGACATTGGCTTTGTCTCCCTGGCAGGCCGCAAAAACATCAACGAAGACTTTTGTGCCGCGATGTTGCCCGATACGGGGCAGGAGGGCATGGGCTCCATCGTGGCGATTGCCGATGGCGTGAGTACCGGTGGGATGGGCAAAGAGGCCGCCCAGACCACCGTCACCAGCCTGGTTCGCGACTACTACGGCACGCCAGAAATATGGGACACCAGCGTGGCCCTGGACCGCATCATTGGCGCGCAAAACGCCTGGCTGGCAGGCATCAACCGCCGCCGCCAGCCAGCCCTGGGCCTGACCACGCTGACAGCGCTGGTGCTGCGCGGGCAGTCGTACACCCTGGCGCATGTAGGCGATTCGCGGGCTTATTTGCTACGTGACGGCAAAACCATTCAGCTCACGCACGACCATGTCGTTAACCACCCCGACTTCAAGCACCAGTTGCTGCGCTCGGTGGGGGCCCAAGACCATGTGGTGGTGGACTACATGCAGGGCGACCTTCATGTCGGAGATGTGTTTGTGCTGCTCTCTGATGGCGTATACGGCAGCGTGCGCGATGCCCGCCTGCAAGACCTTGCACACAGCGGTCATACCCAGGACAGTGCCCAGGCTGCAAGCCAGAAACTCGTCGATGCAGCGCTTGCCAACGGCAGTACCGACAACGTCACGGCAGTGGTGGTGTATGTGCGCGGGCTGCTCGATGCCACGCTGGGTGATGTGAACCGCATCGCGCAGACGCTGCCGGTGCCAGCACGCTTGCGGGTCGGCGAGATGATAGATGGCTTGTGCGTGACCGCACCGGTGGCGGACAACGGCATCAATGTGCTCTACCAAGTACGCAGTATGGAGGGCAAGCTCTACACCCTCAAAACCCTCAACCCCGCCCGAGCCCACGACGAACAGGAGCGCGCCATGCTCGCGCACGAAGGCTGGCTGGCCGCACGTATGCAGTCGGGGCGCGCAGCCGAGCACCTGGTCCGCCTGCATGAGCGCCTGCCGGGTGGCCATGAACGCAGCGCTTTTTATTTGCTGTATGACTGGCACAGCGGTGAAACCTTGCAGCAGCAACTACAGCGCGGCCACAAGTTCAGTGTGGTGCAGGTCCTGGCCGTAGCCACCCAAACCGCCAAAGCACTGAGCTGCTTGCACCGTCAATGCGTGATTCACCGCGATGTCAAACCCGCCAACCTGCACCAGGGCGAAGACGGCGTGCTGCGCCTGCTCGATTTAGGTGTGGCCCTGAGTGGCCGCGAGCCCGAGGCGATGCGCCGCCTGCATGCCGGCACGCCCAGCTTCATCAACCCCGAGCAGTGGGGCTTCAAAGCCGCAGGCGGCACGGTGCTGGATGCAGCCGAAGAATTGCCCGACGCGCAAAGCGATTTGTTTGCACTCGGCGTAACCCTGTACCAATTGCTGACCGGCAGGCTGCCTTATGGCGAGGTATTACCCTTTCAGGCAGGCCGCTACTACCGCGACCCGGTAGCGCCCAGCCGCATCAACCCCGAGGTACCGATCTGGCTGGACCACATCGTCCTCAAGGCCGTGGCGCGTGACAAACGCCAACGCTTTGAAACCGCAGAAGAGCTGCTGCTGACCCTGGAGCGCGGCGCATCGCGGCCCTTGACAGCACCGCAGACTACCCCATTGATGCAGCGTGACCCGACAGCGGTCTGGAAGATGGTGTTTATGGTGTCTGTGCTGGTTAATTTGTTGCTGGTGTATTGGCTGGTGTTTTTGCCGAGCTAGTTGGTTTGCCAAAATTTGGCAAACCTGATGGTGTATCCGATTACGCACTGCGTGCCCGTCCACCTTTCTCAGCCCAGGTTTGGGTCCAGCGAATTTGCATGGAACGTATCATGGCGAGTGCGAGCAGCGTCAATACGGCAACCAGCATGAAGCCCCACATATACGTGCCAAGGTATTGTTTGGACAGCCCCATCACGTTGGGCACCAGTGCGCCGCCCAGTGCGCCGATTTCGCCAATCATTGAGCCTGCCACCGCCGTCGTCGTCGGCCAGCGCAGCGGCACCAGCTGGAACAAGGCACCGTTGCCAGCGCCTAAAGCGGCAAAGCAGGTCATCAGCAGCAAGGTGGTGGCCACCAGTGAGCCCCCGGCAAAACCACACAACACCAGGGTGACCGCCACGATCACCAGCACGGCAGTCAGCGTGTTGATGCCGCCCCAGTGATCGGAAATCCAGCCGCCAAAAATGCGCAGCGCCGCGCCCATGAAGGCCACCAGCATGGTGAGCTGACCGGCCTGCACCTTGGTGACGCCGAACTGGTCGTGGTAGTAGCTGGGCAGAAAGGTGATCAGGCCGATGAAGCCGCCGAAGGTGATGGCGTAGATGATGCTAAAGCCCCAGCCGTCCTTTTCGAACAGGCAGGCAATGTGGTCCCTGAAGCGGGCGTGTTTATCCACATCATCGGGCTCGCGGGCCAGCACGATCATCACCAGGATCGGCACGATCAGCCCCACCGCGGCGATGCCATACACCGTTTGCCAGCCATAGGCTTGTGCCAGCACGGGGGCCAGCAGGGCCGACAGCGCGGTGCCCACGTTGCCGGCGCCCACCAGACCCATGGCCAGTCCCTTGTGGCGCGCCGGGAACGAGCCTGAGCCGAGCGACAGCGCCACGCCAAAGCTGGCGCCGGCAATGCCCAGCAGCACGCCCATGGCCAGCAGGTCGTTGAACGACTCCACATAGAAGTAGCCGAAGGCCAGGGCGATGGCGATGGCGCCCATCTCGACCAGCGTGGCGTTCTTGCGCCCGATGTATTGCGCCAGGATTCCGAGCGGAAACCGCATCAGGGCACCGGCAAGAATCGGCACCGAGAGCATGAAACCCATTTGCGCGGGACTCAGGTTCAATGACTCCTTGATGAATGGGGCCATCGCCCCGTTCATCACCCAGACGCCGCAGCAATAGGTGAAGTAGAAAAATGAGGCGAACAAGGTGGGCGAGTGCCCCGATTTGAGAAAAGCGCGAAAACCCGCCATGGTGCAGTCCTTTTGTGAAAAATGATTGATTCACAAAAACAGTGCGAGAAACGTGCCAACTCGGGGCGTTCAAAAACGCACCCGCGCGGCGCAATTCGAGTTAGGAGGCAGGATTTTTTGGTGCGCTACACACAATGCGTGCGTGTCGGGCTGGCCCCTGACCGCTCCGCCCGCCACGCCCCTGATCCAGCGCGACCCCACTGTGTTGTGGAAGCTGCTGCTAGTCTGGCTGCTGTTTTTGCCGAAGTAGATGCCCGAAATCAGTTAGCATCTCCTGGAAAAATCCAAGGGATGCCCGATGGCCAAAGCAAAGAAGAACAACGACTCCAGCGCCAACCTTGGCTTCGAGGCCAAGCTCTGGCTCGCCGCCGACAAGCTGCGCAACAACATGGACGCGGCGGAATACAAGCACGTCGTCCTCGGTCTCATCTTCCTCAAATACATCTCCGACAGCTTCGACGAACACCACGCCAAGCTCATCGCCGGCAAAGGCGACTACGAAGGCGCCAATCCCGAAGACAAGGACGAATACCTCGCCGCCAATGTCTTCTGGGTGCCGGCGGACGCCCGCTGGCCGCAACTGCAATCGCGCGCCAAGCTGCCCAGCATCGGCAAGGACGTGGACGACGCCATGGTCGCGCTGGAACGCGACAACCCCCGCCTCAAAGGCGCGCTCAACAAAAACTACGGCCGCGCCGATCTCGACAAGCACCGCCTCGGCGAACTGATCGACCTCATCGGCTCCATCCAGCTCGCCGATGTCGCCAGCCGCTCCAAGGACTTGCTGGGCCGCGTCTTTGAATACTTCCTCACCCAGTTCGCCAGCGCCGAAGGCAAGAACGGCGGCCAGTTTTACACCCCAAGTTGCGTCGTGCGCTGCCTGGTCGAGATGCTTGCCCCCTACAAGGGCCGCATCTACGACCCCTGCTGCGGCTCCGGCGGCATGTTCGTGCAATCAGAAAAATTCGTCGAAGCCCATGGCGGCCGGCTCGGCGACATCAGCATCTACGGCCAGGAGAGCAACCCCACCACGCGCCGCCTGGCCATCATGAACCTGGCCCTGCGCGGCATCGAGGCCGACTTCGGCCCCGAGAACGCCGACACCTTCCGCCGCGACCTCCATCCCGACCTGCGCGCCGACTTCTGTCTAGCCAACCCGCCCTTCAACGACTCCGACTGGCATCGCCGCGACGACGACGTGCGTTGGCAATATGGCGTGCCACCCAAAGGCAACGCCAACTTCGCCTGGGTGCAGCACTTCATCCACCACTTGGCACCCCAAGGTTTTGCCGGCTTTGTGCTGGCCAACGGCAGCATGTCGTCCAACCAGTCCGGCGAGGGCGAGATTCGCAAAGCGATTATCGAAGCCGACTTGGTGGACTGCATGGTCGCGCTGCCCGGTCAGCTTTTCTACAGCACGCAGATTCCGGTGTGCCTGTGGTTCCTGACGAAAGACAAACGCGCCGCGAAGTCACCCAACAAGCGCCGCGACCGCCGTGGCGAAACCCTGTTCATAGACGCACGCAAAATGGGAACGCTGATCGACCGCGTCCACCGCGAGCTAACCGACGCTGATCTCCAGAAAATCGTCGGCACCTACTACGCCTGGCGCGGCGACGCTTTAACTCCCTCTCCCCTCGCGGGAGAGGGCCGGGGAGAGGGGGCAGCCTCTTACGCCGATATCCCCGGCTTCTGCAAATCTGCCACCACTTTTGAGATTGTCGCCCACGGCCACGTCCTCACGCCCGGACGCTACGTCGGCGCCGAGGCAGTCGAAGACGACGGCGAACCCTTCGAGGAAAAAATGCAACGACTCGTCGTCGAACTGCACGCCCAGTTCGCCGAGTCCGCGAAACTGGAGCAGCAGATCAAAAAGAACCTGGAGGGTCTTGGCTATGGCCTCTAAGAACAAGCCCTCCACACCTGCCGCATCCGGTGACTTTGACTCGCTGGTGTCGTCCATCGTCCACCTTCACCGGCAGACCCAGGATTTCGCCACCAAAGCCGTCAATGTCGCGCTGACCTTGCGGAACTGGCTCATCGGCCACCACATCGTCGAGTTTGAGCAAAAAGGGCACGACCGGGCAGCCTATGGCGAGCAATTGATGGACGCCCTCTCGAAGCGTCTCGTCCCACAAGGACTGAGCCGCGCGACGCCCCGGGAACTACGTCGCTTTCGGCAGTTCTACCAGGCTTACCCGCACATTTGGGAGTCAGCGACTCCCAAATCTCTGGTAGCTACCGGCCTCGGAGTCATCGCTTCGCTTCTGCCCACAGTACGCCCCCCAATTCGGGAGTCAGTGACTCCCGAATTGCTCGCCCGCTCGGGAATGGAACGCTTCATCACCCAAATCGGCCAGGAGGTGGGCTCGTGAAAGCCCAACGCCTGCCACAAATGGATGCCTCGGCGGATTCAGATGCCTACCAAGGATTGCTCTGTGACCTCACGGCAGCCATTGCCCCACTCCAGACGCTCCACCAGCAAGCGGTCGAGACCCTTGCCCCCACAGTCCGTGAAATCCTCCAGAACCGCAGCCGGGATACCCGCTTGATCGAACACACCCTCGATCACCTGCTGGACCATGCCTGCACTGCGCAGGGGCTCGCCTGCTTCAAGTCTCTGTGCCGCTACTACTGGCAGATCAACCCTCAAGCCACCGCCAACTACATCTTCGCCTATCGCGAGATGTGGGACTCTGAGGCGGACGACGATCAGGAGGCCGACCATGAATAACTCGTTCGCGGAAAAGATGCCGCGCCTCGTCGCCGAACTGCACGCCCAGTTCGCCCAGTCTGCGAAACTGGAGCTGGCCATTAAGGCAAACCTGAGGGGGCTGGGTTATGGCGGGTGAATCGTGGTCAAACGTTCGGCTTGAAGCCATCGCAGCCACCGACCGCAAAGGTTTCGCGATGGGTCCGTTCGGTTCAAACATCAAGAGCGAGAACTATCAGCCAACCGGTATTCCCGTCCTGCGCGGCGTGAATTTAGGTGACGGTGGATTCTCAGGCAGCGACTTGGTTTTCCTTTCGGAGGAGAAGGCTGCGGAGTTGCAAAACTCACAGGCGTTTCCGGGCGACTTGGTTTTTGTTGCGCAGGGGACGGTGGGTAGAGTCGGGATTGTTCCAGATGTTCCGATGTTTCAGAAAAGCGTCCTCTCGCAAAACCTGATGAAGTTTTCGGGTGACAGAGCCAAAGTCGATTCCCGGTTCCTCTATTACTTTTTCATCTCCGCTGGCGGGCAACAAACGATACGGTCGCGAGTCAACCCAACCGGCGTTCCGTGCATCAGTCGGCCGCTTTCTTCGCTCAAGGAATTTGAAGTCCCGCTCCCACCCCTCGCTGAGCAAAAAGCCATCGCGGCGGTGCTTGGGGCGCTGGACGACAAAATCGAGTTGAACCGGCGGATGAACGCGACGCTGGAGGCGATGGCGCGGGCGCTGTTCCAGAGCTGGTTCGTGGATTTCGACCCCGTCCGCGCCAAACTCGATGGCCGTCAACCCATCGGCCTCGACGCCGCCACCGCCGCGCTTTTCCCTGCCCACTTTCAAGACTCCCCGATTGGTCCCGTGCCAAAAGGATGGAAAGTCGAACGATTCGACGCGCACATCACCGCCGACCGTGGACTCAGCTACAAAGGCGAAGGCTTGCGCGAAGACGGCACCGGCTTGCCGATGCATAACCTCAACTCCGTTTACGAAGGAGGCGGCTACAAGCACGAAGGCCTCAAGTACTACGCCGGAGAGTATCGCGAGAGACATTTGCTTGAACCGGGTGACATGATTGTGACCAACACAGAGCAAGGCTTCGACCATCTGCTCATCGGCCACGCCGCCATCGTGCCAAGGTGCTACGGCTCGAAAGGAATTTACAGCCACCACATCTACCGCGTGCGGAACAAGCCATCGTCACCGTTCAGCCCGCATTACCTCGTCGAGCTTTTTAACAACCGCCGCTGGCACTACTGGATTAGCGGTTTCTCGAATGGCACCACCATCAACATGCTCCCGATGGACGCTCTCGAAATGCCGATGCTCGTCGTGCCACCCGTCGATCTGGTGAAGAAATTCACCGCTATTGCCGAGGCCGCACACTTGCAGATCGAGGACAACAAACAGCAATCCCGCACCCTCGCCACCCTGCGCGACACGCTGCTGCCGAAGCTGCTGAGCGGGGAGTTGAGCATGGTCGAACCATCATTAAACACATGACTACCGAGACAATGGAACCGCCCGTGCCCAAAGCTGAGAGCGAATCTGCTCAGGTGGATTTACGTGCAGAGTTGCAGTCCAATCTGGAAATGCAATTCACAGCAATACTCAAGGCTGCTGGAACACTACCAGAAGCGACGTCTAAATCATTGGTGGCACTACTAAGAGCTACAGCACCGACGTCGGCGGATGTAATTGCAGCGCTCGCCCTTGAGGATCCAATTGAAGCGGAAGTATCAAATGAGTGAGTCGATTCACTCTATTCGATTCGAGCATTTTCGAGGATTGCCCGACAATGAATTCAAACT
>JBCKNM010000002.1:0-76765 GCA_038902775.1 Polaromonas sp. | reverse complement strand
ACGCAGCCACCACCTCGGGCGGCGCCTGCACCAACTCAATCAGCACGCCCTCCCCGGCAATCGGAAACTCATCATTCGCCTTCGGGTGCATGAAGCAGATGTCAAAACCCGCTGCGCCCTTGCGAATGCCCCCTGGCGCAAAACGCACGCCCTGCGCCGTCAACCATTGCACGGCTTTGGGCAAATCGTCAATCCACAAGCCGACATGATTGAGCGGCGTGGTGTGAACGGCGGGCTTCTTTTCAATGTCCAGCGGCTGCATCAAGTCAACCTCGACTTTGAAGGGGCCGCTGCCGATAACACAGATGTCTTCATCGACGTTCTCGCGTTCGCTGACGAAATTGCCGGTCACTTCAAGGCCCAGCATGTCCACCCAAAGGGTGCGCAGGCGCTGCTTGCTGGTGCTGCCTATGGCGATTTGCTGAATGCCCAACACCTTGAATGGACGGTGGATCATGCGAATTCCACAATCGGCTGATCCACGCTGAGTGATTCGCCTTTGTTGGCCAGCACCTTGCCGACGACACCGTCGGCAATAGCGAATAAAACGTTTTCCATCTTCATCGCTTCAATCACGGCCACGCGTTCACCGGCCTGGACTTTTTGCCCCACTTGCACCGCCACTTCAACCAACAGGCCAGGCATGGGCGACAGCACATAGCGGCTCATGTCGGGCGGCGCCTTGTACGGCATCAGGGCGTGCAGTTGCGCGGCGCGTGGTGTCAAAACCAGTGCATCGAGCCGCGTGCCATTGTGGGCGATGCGGATGGCCAGCGGGTTGCGGCCCACGCCGCGCTCGACCTGGGCGACAAAGGGCTGCCCGTTCGCTGTGCCCCGAATCCGGGCGCCGCCCAGATGCCAGTTGCTACATATTTCATAGCTTCTGGCGCCCGTCTCTACGCGGCTGGAGCCCGATTGGGCTTCAAAGTCACGCACGGTCGCGGACTGCGAGGTGTTTTTCCCGCCAGCGCCCAGCTTGATCACCACAAACTCCTCACCCACCATCACCCCATGGCCCGGCAGTTGCCCACTGATGCCCGCCGCACGGCCCAACTGGCGGCGGTTGACGTAAGCCGCCAGCGCCACCAGAAAGTCCGGGTCATCGTGCGGTACGTCTTCTGCGCGAAAGCCCTGGCTATAGTTCTCGGCAATAAAGCCGGTGTTGAAGTCACCTGCCACAAACTTCGGGTGCGCCAGCAAGGCCGACTGAAACGGGATGTTGCTGGAGATGCCGCGAATCACGAAACCATTAAGCGCCTCGCGCATTTTTACAATCGTGTCCAACCTGTCCTTGCCATGCACGATGAGCTTGGCAATCATCGAGTCGTAAAACATCGGTATCTCGCCGCCGTCCTGCACGCCGGTATCCACCCGCACGCCATAGAGGTGTGCGGTGTCGGATGCAAACATCGTCTCCTTTGGCGGCTGAAAGCGCACCAGCCTGCCCGTTGACGGCAGGAAGTTGCGAAACGGATCTTCGGCATTGATGCGGCACTCGATAGCCCAGCCATCGCGCTTGACCTGGCTTTGAGTCAAAGGCAGCTTCTCGCCCGCCGCCACACGAATCATCAGCTCAACCAAGTCCAGCCCGGTGATGCATTCCGTCACCGGGTGCTCGACCTGCAGGCGCGTGTTCATTTCCAGAAAGTAAAAGCTCTGGTCTTTGCCAACCACAAATTCCACCGTGCCGGCGCTCTGGTACTTCACGGCCTTGGCCAGCAGCACGGCCTGCTCACCCATGGCCCTGCGCGTGGCCTCGCTGATGAAGGGCGATGGCGCTTCTTCAATCACCTTCTGATGCCGGCGCTGGATCGAGCATTCGCGTTCGTTGAGGTAAATCACATTGCCAAAGCTGTCCCCAATCAGCTGGATCTCGATATGGCGTGGCTCTTCAATAAATTTTTCGACGAAGACGCGGTCATCGCCAAAGCTGTTGCGCGCTTCGTTGCGGCAGGACGTGAAACCTTCAAGCGCCTCTTTGTCATTGAAGGCCACGCGCAAGCCCTTGCCACCACCGCCAGCGCTGGCTTTAATCATCACCGGATAGCCAATGCCTTTTGCAATTTCAACGGCGCGCTCAGGCGTTTCAATCGCCTCGTTAACACCAGGAATGCAGTTGACTCCGGCAGCACTCGCCAGTTTTTTCGATTCAATCTTGTCGCCCATGGCGGCAATTGAATAATGCTTGGGGCCAATGAAAACAATGCCCTCTTCTTCAACCCGCTTGGCAAAACTCGCGTTCTCGCTGAGGAAGCCATAGCCCGGATGCACCGCCTCGGCCCCGGTCTGCTTGCAGGCAGCAATGATTTTTTCGGCCTGTAAATAACTGTCGCGGCTGGGTGCCGGGCCGATGTTGACGGCCTCGTCGGCCAGCTCGACATGGCGCGCATCCTTGTCGGCATCTGAATAAACCGCGACGGTTTTGATGCCCATCTTGCGGGCGGTAAGGATGACGCGGCAGGCGATTTCACCCCGATTTGCAATCAAAATCTTATTGAACATGACCAGTCTCCATCGGGTTGAAATCGCCTGCATGCGCTTCGCGCACCATGCAATTTAGCTTCGCTGCTGCGCCGCTTTGCGGCTGGTCACCTCGGTTGGCGATTAGAATTTTATTAAACATGGCTATCTTTCTTGATCGCTCACAGAGGGATGTTCCCGTGCTTGCGCCACGGGTTTTCAAGTTTCTTGTCCTTGAGCATCACCAGCGAACGGCAGATGCGCTTGCGCGTTTCGTGCGGCAGGATGATGTCGTCGATGAAGCCGCGTGCGCTGGCCACGAATGGATTGGCAAAGCGGGCTTTGTATTCGGCTTCGCGTGCAGCTAACTTCACTGGATCACCCTTGTCTTCGCGAAAGATGATTTCAACTGCACCCTTGGCACCCATCACGGCAATCTCGGCATTCGGCCAGGCAAAGTTGACGTCGCCGCGCAAATGTTTGGATGACATCACGTCGTAGGCGCCGCCATAGGCCTTGCGCGTGATGACGGTGATTTTCGGTACCGTGCATTCGGCGTACGCATACAGCAACTTCGCGCCGTGCTTGATGATGCCGCCGTACTCTTGGCTGATGCCGGGCATGAAGCCGGGCACATCCACAAACGTGATGACGGGGATATTGAAGGCATCGCAAAAGCGCACAAAGCGCGCGGCCTTGATGGCGCTTTTGATGTCGAGGCAACCGGCCAGCACCAGCGGCTGGTTGGCGACAATGCCCACCGTCTGGCCTTCCATGCGCGCAAAACCGATGATGATGTTCTTCGCGTACTCGGGCTGGATTTCAAGAAAATCACCGTCGTCCACCGTCTTGACGATGAGTTCCTTCATGTCGTAGGGCTTGTTGGCGTTCTCTGGTACCAGCGTGTCCAGGCTCAAGTCCATGCGGTTGGCCGGGTCGGCACTCGGGCGCACCGGGGCTTTCTCGCGGTTGTTAAGCGGCAGATAGTTGTACAGGCGGCGCAGCATCAAGAGCGCTTCAACATCGTTCTCGAAAGCCAAGTCTGCCACGCCGCTTTTGGTCGTGTGCGTGATGGCACCGCCCAGTTCTTCAGCGCTGACTTCTTCATGCGTCACGGTTTTAACCACCTCAGGGCCGGTCACAAACATATAGCTTGAGTCTTTGACCATGAAGATGAAGTCAGTCATGGCGGGTGAATACACCGCACCACCCGCGCACGGCCCCATGATCATGCTGATCTGCGGAATCACGCCGCTGGCCATCACATTGCGCTGGAACACATCGGCATAACCGCCAAGCGAGGCCACACCCTCCTGGATGCGAGCGCCGCCGGAATCGTTCAGGCCAATCACTGGCGCACCGACCTTCATGGCCTGGTCCATCACCTTGCAAATTTTCTCGGCATGGGCTTCACTCAATGCACCGCCGAACACGGTGAAGTCCTGGCTGAAAACAAACACCAATCGGCCGTTGATCATGCCGTAGCCGGTGACTACGCCGTCGCCGGGGATTTTTTGTGTCTCCATGCCGAAGTCAGTGCAGCGGTGTTCAACGAACATGTCCCACTCTTCAAACGTGCCTTCGTCCAGCAGCACCTCCAGCCGCTCACGCGCGGTGAGCTTGCCCTTGCCGTGCTGCGTGTCAATACGTTTTTGCCCACCGCCCAAACGCGCTGCGCTGCGCTTTTTTTCCAACTGTTCAAGAATGTCTTGCATGCTTTGCTTCTCTGGTTTCTTTCAAGGAGAGTTTTTGGGGTCAGAGCCCAAATTCGCCGAGCCTACGGCTCGCCCGGAGGGCGCGGTGCGATGCACCGCAGCGAAATTGGTGTCTGACCCCAATAACTCCAATAAAATTGGCGTCTGACCCCAATAACCCTCAAGCAGATTTCGTGCTGCTGTCGAGGCCGGGAGCTGGCCACTGACGACTTCCATAATCATTTTTGGTAACAGGCCAGCCACGGATGGGTCTTGTCTGAAAGCCTGTTTCAATCCAGCGTCAATACGCTCCCACATCCAACTAAGTCCCTGCTGCTTGCGGCGCTCTGCGAGCTTGCCGTTGGCTGTTTGCAGTGTTTTGAATTGCGTCACTGCCACCCAGAACGCATCAACACCTTTGTTATGCAGCGCGCTGAGTTGCAGCACCTGTGGATGCCAGAAGCTGTCAAACGCCGCAGCTTGGGCCTTATCGTTGTGATAGGCCATCGCGTTATTGACAAGTCCAAACAAACGCATCGCAGAGGTAATCTGTGCCTCAGCCCGCATGGCTGCATCGGCATCAATATCAGCCTTGTTGATGATGACCAGATCAGCCAGTTCCATCACGCCTTTTTTAATCGCCTGCAAATCGTCGCCCGCATTGGGCAACTGCATCAGCACAAACATGTCAGTCATGTTGGCAACTGCTGTCTCAGACTGGCCAACGCCTACCGTTTCAACAATCACCACGTCATAGCCAGCGGCTTCGCACACCAGCATGGCCTCACGTGTTTTTTCAGCAACGCCGCCCAGCGTGCCGCTCGACGGGCTGGGGCGGATGTAGGCTTGGCTTTGTACCGAGAGCATTTCCATGCGCGTCTTGTCGCCAAGGATGGAGCCACCTGACAGCGTGGAAGATGGGTCTATCGTCAGCACCGCGACGCGGTGCCCCTGCTTGATGAGATACAGGCCCAGCACTTCAATGAAGGTTGATTTGCCAACGCCGGGAACGCCGCTGATGCCAAGGCGAAAGGATTTGCCGGTGTGCGGCAATAAGGCCGTCAGCAACTCATCGGCCTGCGCCCTGTGATTGGCACGAGTGGATTCGAGCAACGTAATCGCCTTGGCGATGGCGCGGCGTTGCTGTGCCCCGCTTGCTTTGACGATGGCGTCCACGGAAATTGGGGGCAGAGCCCAATTCCGTTGTGCGTTGTTTGTCTCCGTTGGCATCGCTGTCCTGAATTCGGATTTGACCCCGGTTTCCTTATTTGCCAAGGGCTTGCTTGATCTGCTCAAGCACATCCTTGGCACTGGCTGGAATCGGCGTACCCGGCCCATAAATGCCCTTCACACCGGCCTCATAAAGCATCTCGTAGTCCTGCCGCGGGATCACGCCACCGACAAACACGATGATGTCGTCAGCGCCCTGCTTTTTAAGCTCGGCAATGATGGCTGGCACCAGCGTTTTGTGGCCTGCTGCCAGCGTTGAAACGCCAACCGCATGTACGTCGTTTTCAATCGCCTGACGGGCGCACTCTTCGGGTGTCTGGAACAGCGGGCCGATGTCCACGTCAAAGCCCAAATCAGCAAACGCGGTGGCGACGACTTTTGCGCCACGGTCGTGGCCGTCCTGGCCGAGTTTTGAAATCATCACGCGGGGTCGGCGACCCTGTTCTTCTGCGAACTGGTTGATTTCGGTCTTGAGGGTTTCCCAGCCTTCGGCTGAATCGTAAGCAGCAGCGTACACACCGGTCACCTTTTGTGTATCGGCGCGATGGCGCCCGTAAATTTTTTCTAACGCATCACTCACCTCGCCTACCGTGGCGCGCAGGCGCACGGCCTTGATGCTCAGGTCGAGCAGGTTGCCGCTGTTATTTTCAGCAGCGTCGGTCAACGCGTCGAGTGCTGCTTGTACCGCCGCGCTGTCGCGCTTGGCCTTGATGCTGTTGAGGCGTGCAATCTGCCCATCGCGTACCGCCACATTATCAATGTCGCGCGTCTCAATCGCATCTTCGGTTTTCAGCTTGTATTTGTTGACGCCGACAATCACGTCGCGACCGCTGTCGATGCGGGCTTGCTTGTCTGCCGCTGCCGCTTCAATCTTGAGCTTGGCCCAGCCGCTGTCAACGGCCTTGGTCATGCCGCCCATCTGCTCGACTTCTTCAATGATTTTCCAGGCGGCATCGGCCATGTCTTGCGTGAGCTTTTCCATCATGTAGCTGCCCGCCCAAGGGTCAATCACACTGGTGATGTGGGTTTCTTCTTGAATGATGAGCTGCGTGTTGCGGGCGATACGGCTTGCGAATTCAGTCGGTAGCGCAATCGCTTCGTCAAAGCTGTTGGTGTGCAGGCTTTGTGTACCGCCAAACACTGCTGCCATCGCTTCGATGGTGGTACGCACCACGTTGTTGTAGGGGTCCTGCTCGGTCAGGCTCCAACCGCTGGTCTGGCAGTGGGTGCGCAGCATCAGGCTCTTGGGGCTTTTCGCATTGAAGCCCTTCATGATGCGGCACCACAGCAAACGGGCAGCGCGCATCTTTGCGACTTCGAGGTAGAAGTTCATGCCAATGGCCCAGAAAAAACTCAGGCGGCCGGCAAAGTCATCCACATCCAGACCCTTGCCGATGGCGGTCTTGACGTACTCCTTGCCGTCGGCCAGCGTGAAGGCCAGCTCCAGCGACTGATTCGCCCCAGCCTCTTGCATGTGGTAGCCCGAGATCGAAATTGAATTTAACTTCGGCATGTGTTTGGCCGTGTATTCAATGATGTCGCCGATGATGCGAATGCTGGGCGCAGGCGGGTAGATATAGGTGTTGCGCACCATGAACTCTTTGAGAATGTCGTTCTGGATCGTGCCACTCAATTTGTCCTGCGCCACGCCCTGTTCTTCGGCCGCTACGATGTAGCCCGCCAGCACCGGCAGCACCGCACCGTTCATGGTCATGGACACGCTCACGCTATCGAGCGGGATCTGGTCGAAGAGGATTTTCATGTCTTCGACCGAATCAATCGCTACGCCAGCCTTACCGACATCGCCCGTCACGCGCGGGTGGTCACTGTCATAGCCACGGTGCGTGGCCAAGTCAAACGCCACGCTGACACCCTGCCCGCCTGCGGCCAAGGCCTTGCGGTAAAACGCATTCGATTCTTCGGCAGTCGAGAAACCTGCGTACTGGCGAATCGTCCAGGGCCGCACCGCATACATGGTGGCCTGCGGGCCGCGAATGAACGGCTCAAAGCCCGGCAGCGTGTTGGTGTGGGCTAGGCCTTTGATGTCTTCAGCCGTGTACAGCGGCTTCACAGTAATGCCGTCTGGCGTTTGCCAATTTAATGCGTCTAGGTTGCCGCCGGGGGCAGATTTAGCGGCGGCTTTTTCCCAATCGGCGAGGCTTGACGGTTTGAATGTGTTGCTCATAGGTTCGAGTTTACCCTGATTTGACTTTTATAATTATAAATTTAAAATTCAGTTTCATGTAAACTTCAGCCTGCAATGAATGTATCCGTACTACCCCAAAACCTCAAACAAAGCGCCCTGTATGAAGAGGTGGCCGAGTTACTTCGTCAGCGCATCTTTAACCGTGAGCTGCCCGCTGGTGCCTGGATAGACGAGCTGAAAATCGCCAGCGAATACGGCATCAGCCGCACGCCCCTGCGTGAGGCTCTCAAGGTGCTAGCCACTGAAGGCCTGGTGACCATGAAGGTGCGGCGCGGTGCCTACGTGACCGAGGTCAATGAAAAAGACCTGACGGACGTGTACCACCTGCTCAGTCTGTTAGAGGCCGATGCCGCCGGTGTGGTCGCAGCCCAGGCAACGGATGCACAAATCAAAGTGCTGCAAGACCTGCACAACCAGCTTGAAAAAGCCGTGCGCAACCGCGAACGCTTTTTTGAAATCAATGAAGCCTTCCACATGCAGCTGCTGGTGATAGCCAACAACCGCTGGCGCGACCAAATAGTGGCCGACCTGCGCAAGGTGATGAAACTCAACCGCCACAACTCGCTGCTTAAAAGCGGGCGCATTGAAGAGTCGCTGGCCGAGCACAAGGCCATCATGCAGGCGCTGTCAAGTCGCAATGCCAAAGCCGCCATGCAGCGTATGCGCGAGCATTTTGCAAATGGGCTTGAAGCGGCGGGCATTAAAGCGGAGTGAGTGTTTTTTAGACCGCTATTAATTTCGTAGCAGCTCACGCCCGTGTTTATTTGGTTGCAGCCGTATCAGACGATAAAATTGGCCGCTCAACCCGCCAGCTGACCAGAAAAACACCTGGCAGGATGAGCATGGCTCCTGCCGCGTGGTGCCAGCCCGGCCTCTCGCCCAGCACCGCCCAAGACGCCAGCGCGGTATAGAGCGGCCCCAGATAAAGCGCAACGGCCACCCGGCTGGCACCGAGGATTTTTTGTGCCCAGCCATAGATCAAGTACGCACCCAGACCGGGTATCAACCCCACCGCAACGATGAGCAAGCCGGCCTGCCAACCCCACTGCGTCAATCCCGGCTGCCCTGCCTCCCAGATTGCAAACGGCAGCAACACCACCACGCCGCCCGTGCAAATGGCGGCAAGCCTGGCTGTTTCGCTCAAGGGGCTTGGCCATCTTTTCAGCAGCAAGGCGTAGGCAGCCCATGCAATCGTGGCCCCCACTATCCACCAGTCACCCGGCACAAACTGAATCGCATCCAGGGTCATCCACTGGCCCTTGACGACAACGTGAACCACGCCTGCCAGCGCCAGCAGCACGCCCGCTATCTGCCGCCAGCGGAAGTATTCACCGAACCACACGGCAGCGCCCAGTGCTATCAGCACGGGCGAGGCGGAATAAATCAACGCAATATTGATGGCCTCGGTTGAACGCGCACCCTGGTAAACCCACGCACCGCACATCAGCATGCCCAGGGTGCCAAGAATGGCGTACTGCCACCAGAAGCGTGCTATTTCTACACGCCGCAGCCACAGCTCTGGCCCGCAAAAACACACCAGTACGACAGCCGCCACCAGCCAGCGGCCCAAAGCCAGTGCGTAGGGGCCAATCACGCCAGGGGCTGTGCGAGCCACAACATAGTTGACCGTCCAGAGCGCGGGCACGAGCCAGATCATGGCCATCGCCAGGCGCGCTTGATTCGCGTGAAGCGCAGCGTCGTCACGCATGAATGTGGTCGATAGGCTGGTCGTTATGGTGTCCGCTGCCAGCGTCGATATGGGTTTGCGACTGGATTGGCGCATGCGCCAGCGCCATCACGTCACGCGGGTGCAGCGTTTTGAGGCGGTGGTCGCTCCATACCTGACGCCAGCGGCGGCTGTCTGCCATGCCGTGGCGCAGGCCCAGCATGTGCCTGGCAATGGCGCTCCATGGCGTGCCGTGCATTGCAAACTGCGCCGCCATGTAGTCGCACATTTGCGCTTCAATGCTTTCACGGCTTGCGGTGGGGTCCGTCTGGGCGGTAGCGCCAAAAAACGCTGCGTCCCAATCGGCCATAACCCACGGGTTGTGATACGCCTCACGCCCCACCATCACACCATCGACGTGCTGCAGTTCGTCGGCAATCTGGCTGGCTGTGGTGATGCCGCCATTGATGGCGATGGTTAGCTCGGGAAAGTCGCGCTTGAGTTGATGCACCATCTGATAACGCAAGGGTGGTACTTCGCGGTTTTCTTTCGGGCTCAGGCCTTTGAGCCAGGCATTGCGCGCGTGGACGATGAAGGTGTTGCAACCGGCTTGGCTTACCGTACCGACAAAGTCACGCACGAATTCATAGCTCTCGCTTTTGTCGATGCCGATGCGATGCTTGACGGTGACGGGCACAGTCACCACATCTGCCATCGCCTTGACACAGTCGGCCACCAGTTGCGGATCGGCCATCAGGCAGACGCCAAACGATCCGCGCTGCACGCGCTCGCTAGGGCAGCCGCAGTTGAGGTTGATCTCGTTGTAGCCCCACTGCTCGCCGAGTTTGGCGCAATGCGCCAGGTCGTTGGGTTCGCTGCCGCCGAGTTGCAGCGCTACCGGGTGCTCTTCTGCGTTAAAACGCAGATGCCGCTCCACGTCGCCATGCACCAGCGCGCCAGTCGTCATCATCTCGGTGTAGAGCAGCGCATGGCGACTGAGCAGCCTGTGAAAGTAGCGGCAATGCCTGTCGGTCCAGTCCATCATAGGGGCCACGGACAAGCGCCATGGGCTTGGAGGGTTTTTGGGGTCAGAGTCCAAATTCATCGTGCCCTTGGCACGCCCTTCGGGTGCGATGCTATGCATCGTCATGAAATTGGCGTCTGACCCCAATAACCCTCAGCCGCGCTTTGGCCTCGTTGTATTCACGCCTGAGCTGCTCCACAAACGCTGCGGCGCTTTGCACCTTGGTCACTGCGCCAATGCCCTGACCGCAACCCCAGATGTCTTTCCAGGCTTTGGTTTTGTCACTGCCAAAGTTCATGGCGCTGGCGTCGCTGGTGGGCAGGTTGTCGGGGTCCAGGCCCGCTGAACGAATCGACGGCGCGAGGTAGTTGCCGTGTACGCCTGTAAATAAGTTGCTGTAGACAATGTCGTCGGAATTGCTGTCAACAATAGCCTGCTTGTAGTCGTGTGCAGCGCGTGCTTCATCAGTGGCGATAAAGGCCGATCCAATATAAGCAAAGTCCGCGCCCATGGCTTGTGCGGCCAGTACCGCAGCGCCGGTGGCGATGGCACCCGACAGCGCAATCGGGCCGTCAAACCACTGGCGGATTTCCTGGATCAATGCGAACGGGCTTTTCACACCCGCGTGGCCACCTGCCCCAGCCGCCACGGCTATCAGGCCATCAGCGCCTTTTCCAATCGCCTTGCGGGCGTGTTTGTTGTTGATGACGTCGTGCAGCACCACGCCGCCATAGCTGTGCGCTGCAGCGTTGATGTCTTCACGCGCGCCCAGGCTGGTGATGATGATGGGCACCTTGTACTTAACGCACAGGGCCATGTCGTGCTCCAGCCTGTCGTTGGACTTGTGGACGATCTGGTTGATGGCAAAGGGGGCGGCGGGCTTGTCGGGGTTGGCTTTGTTGTAGGCAGCCAGCGTTTCGGTGATCTCGATCAGCCACTCTTCAAGCTGCGCGGCAGGCCGGGCATTGAGAGCTGGCATGCCACCAACCACACCTGCGATGCACTGTGCAATGACCAGCTTGGGGTTGCTGATGATAAAGAGCGGCGCGCCAATGATGGGCAGTGGCAAGTTGTTGAGTGGCGGGGGTAGTCTGGACATAGTTGCTCGATCAAAATCCGGGGTGATTGGCACGCGTCGTTTAAAACGCCTCCAGTGCCAGCGCTGTCACGCAGTCAGCACCTTCGACAATGCTGTCGCGTATGCCCGGCGCTTTGGTCAGCAGGTGATCGGCGTAAAAACGTGCGGTGATAATTTTTGCTTGCATGAAAGCGCTGTCAACACCCTGAACACCCTGCGCCAACTGCTCTTGCGCAACCAGTAGCGAGCGGCCCATCTGCCAGCCTGCAAGCACATTGCCAGCCAGCATCAGGTAGGGCACGCTGCCCGCGAACACGGTGTTCGGGCTGGCTTTGGCGGACCCGTCAGGGGCCTTGCCAAGCCCGCCGACCACAAAGTCAACCACATCGACAAACGCCTCACGCGCGGCCTTCAGGCGTCTGGCCATCGCCACCGCATCAGGGCTGCCCTGCCGGGTCAATTCGTTTTCAGTTGCCTCGATCTGCTTTGCAATCGCCTTGGCCGTCTGGCCACCATCGCGCGAAGTTTTCCGACCGATCAGGTCATTCGCCTGGATAGCGGTGGTGCCTTCGTAAATCGTCAAAATTTTGGCATCGCGGTAGTACTGCGCCGCACCGGTTTCTTCGATAAAACCCATGCCACCATGCACCTGCACGCCGAGCGATGTGACTTCAAGACTCATCTCGGTGCTGTAGCCCTTGACCAGCGGCACCATGAATTCGTAAAACGCCAGGTTTTGTTTGCGCACGTCCGCATCAGGGTGGTGGTGCGACGCATCGTAGGCCGCAGCAGCAACACAGGCCATGGCGCGGCAGCCTTCGATGTAGGCGCGCATGGTCATCAACATGCGCTTGACATCGGGGTGATGAATGATGGGCGCACTGGCCTTGATGGAGCCATCAACCGGGCGGCTCTGCACGCGATCTTTTGCAAACGTCACAGCCTTTTGGTAGGCGCGCTCGGCAACCGCCACACCCTGCATTCCAACCGCGTACCGGGCTGCATTCATCATGATGAACATGTACTCCAAGCCACGGTTTTCTTCGCCAACGATGTAGCCCACAGCACCGCCGTTGTCGCCATATTGCAGCACTGCTGTTGGCGATGCCTTGATGCCCATCTTGTGCTCGATGCTGACGCAATGCACGTCGTTGCGTGCGCCCAGCGAGCCATCTTTGCCGACCATGAACTTCGGCACCACAAACAGGCTGATGCCCTTCACGCCTTCGGGTGCACCGCTCACGCGCGCCAGCACCATGTGCACGATGTTTTCGGCCATGTCGTGCTCACCGTAGGTGATGAAAATCTTGGTGCCGAAAACCTTGTAGCTGCCGTCGGGTTGCGGCTCGGCCCTGGAGCGGACTGCCGCCAGGTCAGAGCCGGCCTGTGGCTCGGTCAGATTCATGGTGCCTGTCCACTGGCCTTTGATAAGCTTTTCAAGGTACACGGCCTTCAAATCGTCCGATCCGGCGGTCAGCAGTGCTTCAATCGCGCTATCACTGAGCAGCGGGCACAGCGCAAAACTCAGGTTGGCCGAGTTGAGCATTTCGCCGCACGCCGCACCAATGGTTTTGGGCAGGCCCTGACCGCCATAGTCAAGCGGATGTTGCAGGCCCTGCCAGCCACCTTCGGCGTATTGCCTGAAGGCCTCCTTGAAGCCGGGCGTGGTGGTGACCACACCGTCCTTGAAGCTTGAAGGGTTCTTGTCGCCTTCCCAATTTAACGGTGACAGCACGCCCTCATTGAACTTGGCGCACTCTTCCAGCACCGCCTGGGCGGTTTCAAAACCGGCATCTTCAAAGCCCGGGATTTTTGCGATCTGCTCGATGTTGGCCAGGTACTTGATGTCAAACAGCATGTCCTTGAGGGGGGCTTTGTAAGTCATGTCTTGTCTCCGGATGTCACCATCAAAAAATCAAAAATCCAAAAAAGGCATCGTCAACGATGCCTTTTTCACATGCACGCCAGTTAGGGAGTCAGAAATTTCCAAAATACCACTCACTCGTCATTGCGAGGAGCACAGCGACGCGGCAATCCATGACTTCCGGGTGCATGGATTGCCGCGCTTCGCTCGCAATGACGGAAAAGGTACATTTGAAAATTCCACCTCCCCTACAGCGCAGCAACCAGTTCAGGCACAGCAACAAACAAATCGGCCACCAGGCCGTAATCAGCCACCGAGAAAATCGGGGCTTCTTCATCCTTGTTGATAGCCACAATGACCTTGCTGTCCTTCATGCCGGCCAGGTGCTGGATGGCACCCGAAATACCGACAGCGATATAGAGCTGAGGCGCGACGATCTTGCCGGTCTGGCCGACTTGCCAGTCGTTGGGCGCATAGCCCGCATCAACTGCAGCACGTGACGCACCCAGTGCCGCGCCGAGCTTGTCGGCCAGTGGTGTCATCAGGTCGTTGAACTTTTCGCTTGATCCGAGTGCGCGGCCACCCGATACAATGATCTTGGCGGCTGTCAGCTCGGGCCTGTCGTTCTTGGCAATTTCTGAACCCACAAAAGTTGATTTACCGCTATCAGCAACGCCTGCAAGTGCCTCAATCGCAGCCGAGCCACCGATAGCCGCCGCAGCATCAAAGCCGGTCGTGCGAACCGTGATGACTTTGGTGGCATCGAGGCTTTGCACCGTCAAGATGGCATTGCCGGCATAGATGGGGCGCTCAAAGGTGTCAGCCGCATCGACCTTGATCACGTCAGAAATCTGGCCCACATCCAGCAGCGCAGCAACGCGCGGGGCGATGTTCTTGCCTGATGCGGTGGCAGGAAACAGGATGTGCGAATAGCTTGAAGCCATTGAGAGCACCTGGGCTGCCATATTCTCGGCCAGGCCGTGGGCGAAATGATCGCCTTCGACGTGGATGACTTTGGCAACGCCGACAATTTGCGCGGCGGCTTTGGCTGCGCCTTCTGCGCCTTTGCCTGCTACCAGCACATGAACATCACCACCACACTGGATGGCTGCGGTGACGGTGTTCAGTGTTGCGGGCTTGATGCTGGCGTTGTCGTGTTCTGCAATAACGAGTGAAGTCATAAATTTCCTTAGTTATTAAATTACTTTCGCTTCATTCTTGAGCTTGTCAACCAACTCGGCAACGTTGGCGACCTTGATACCGGCGCTGCGCTTGGGCGGCTCGCTGACCTTGAGCGTCTTGATGCGCGGCTTGACATCAACACCGAGATCTTCAGGCTTAAAGTGGTCCATCTGCTTTTTCTTGGCCCTCATGATGTTGGGCAGCGTGACGTAGCGCGGCTCATTAAGGCGCAGGTCGGTCGTGATGATGGCTGGCAGGCTGAGCGACAGGATCTCAAGACCGCCATCAACCTCGCGGGTGACCTTGACTTTGTCACCTTCCACTTCGACTTTCGAAGCAAACGTAGCCTGTGGCCAGCCCAGCAGTGCGGCCAGCATTTGGCCGGTCTGGTTACAGTCATCATCAATCGCCTGTTTGCCGAGGATGACGAGCTGGGGCTGCTCTTTTTCGACCAGTGCCTTGAGCAGCTTGGCAACGGCCAGTGGTTGCAGCTCTTCGGTGGTTTCAACCAGGATGGCGCGGTCAGCACCAATGGCCATGGCGGTGCGCAGGGTTTCCTGGCACTGCAGCACGCCGCAACTGACAGCGATGACTTCGGTCACAACGCCCTTTTCTTTCAGGCGCATGGCTTCTTCAATCGCGATCTCGTCAAACGGGTTCATGCTCATTTTGACGTTAGCGATATCGACACCAGTGCCATCGGATTTGACGCGGACTTTGACGTTGAAGTCGACTACACGTTTGACGGGGACGAGAACCTTCATTGCGCAGCTCCAGAGTTGATTGATTGATGCTTAATTGACGTTTACGTAAAGGTAAACCCTGTATTCTATGCTGGGGTCAGCCTGCGGGCTTCAAGGTCATCAGGATTTCGCAGCGGGTGCCGCATCAGCCAGCACCGCCCCTTGCGCAGGCACATGCACCACCCGCTGCGGAAACGGAATCTCCACCCCATTCGCACGCAGCGCTTTCAAGATGTCGAGATTGATGCGCGAGCGCAGGTTTTGTTGGCCGTTTTCAGGGTCTGTCATCCAGTAATTGAGGGTGAATTCAAGCCCGTCAGCGCCGAAATTGGTCAGATGGGCACTCGGCACCGGCTCGCGCATCACACGCTCTTGCGCCAGGGCGGCATCCGTCAGCAAGCGCATCACCAGCTCAACATCGCTGTCGTAGCCCACCGAGACCACTGTGGTCTGCAGCACCTGCAAATCGGACAGCGACAGATTTTCAATCCGGTTGCTGATGAACATCTCGTTGGGCACGATGGACTCGCGCCCCGACAGCGCGCGCACCACGGTGTAGCGCGCATTGATGTCGGTGATACGGCCTTCAAAGTTGTCTATGCGGATGTTGTCGCCAATGCGCACGCTGCGCTCGGCCAGCATGACAAAGCCGCTGACATAACTGGCAGCGAGTTTTTGCAGGCCAAAGCCGACACCCACACCAATCGCACCGCCCAGTACCGACAGCGCCGTCATGTCAATGCCCACCGACGACAACGCCAGCAGCAGGCCGACAAACATCAGCACCGCACGCACCGCATTGCTCACCGCCTTGCGTAGCGACAGCTCGCTGCCGGTGGCCGAACGCAGTAGCCGCGACTCAATGGACGATGAAATCCACAGCGTGATCAAAAGCACCACGCCAGCCGTCAGCGCGCCTTCCAGCAGGGTGCGCAGCGACAGGGTCGAATGCCCGACTTTCCACTTGATACCATCCAGCTCCTCCAGCAGGACGGGCAGCAAACCGCTGATCCAGAGCACCATGGCCAGCCAGGCAAGCCATGAGAACGTTCGCTCCAGCGCCCGCACCCACGGTGCATTTTTAAATGCGGTCTGTAGCACCTTGACGCTGAGGCGAATCACCGCCAGAGCCAGCAGCGCTGGCAGCGCCACCTTGTAAATGGCCAGTGGCAGCACTTGGGCCAACAAGCCTTTGCTCAAATAGGCCAACAGCAGCAACAGCAGCGGAAACAGCACGCCATCAACGATGCGCTTGCCAAACAGGATGGACGAGTCGCCCGCTTCGTGCCCCTGCCTCTCATGCCCGTTCCTCTCATGCCCCTGCATCACGCGCTGGAGCAGGCGGGTCAGCACCCAGGCCAGCAGCCCGCAGCCAATCAATGCTGCCAGCTCGGTCAATGATGCTGGCTGAAGCAGCGCGGCAAGCCATTCGTCCAGGGTATCAACCCTGGACGGCACACGCGAGCTGGAGCCGAACGGGAAGCTTGACATATGGGTGAAATAATCAGTCGCGTTCATGTCGTTAAACTTTTCGGGTAACGTGGGGTTTTTGGGGTCAGAGTCCAAATTCATCGTGCCTTTGGCACGCCCTCCGGGTGCGATGCTCTGCATCGCAATGAAATTGGCGTCTGACCCCAATAACCCCCGAAAAAAATTCAAATGCAGGTCAAAGAAAAACTCCAGGCACTTTTAAATCAGCTTAACACGGTCATTGTGGGCAAACCCGCACAGGTGCAGGACTGCGTGGCCTGCCTTCTGGCCGGGGGGCATTTGCTGATTGAAGATGTGCCGGGTGTCGGTAAAACCACACTGGCCCACGCGCTGTCGCGTTCTTTTGGCCTGCACTTCTCACGTGTGCAGTTCACGGCTGACCTGATGCCCAGTGATTTGTCTGGCGTGTCGATTTACGAGCGGCAAAAAGAAAGTTTTGTTTTTCACCCCGGCCCGATATTTGCCCAGGTGCTGCTGGCCGACGAGATCAACCGCGCCAGCCCCAAGACCCAAAGCGCGTTGCTGGAGGCCATGGAAGAAAAGCAGGTCACCGTTGAAGGTGCAACCCGCCCGTTGCCAGTGCCGTTTTTTGTCATCGCCACGCAAAACCCGCACGACCAGTTGGGCACCTACGCCTTGCCCGAATCACAGATGGATCGCTTTCACATGCGCATCTCACTCGGCTACCCCGACCGCGCCGCAGAGCGCGAGCTGCTCAAGGGCAGTGACCGCCGCGACATGGTTGAAAACCTCAAGGCCGTGCTGTCTGCGCATGAGCTGCTGGAGCTGCAACAACAGGTCAGCCAGGTACATGCTGCGGAGCCACTGCTTAATTATCTGCAAGACCTGATAGCCGCCACCCGCTCGGGGCGCTGGTTTTTGCAGGGCCTGAGCCCCAGGGCAGGCATTGCCGTCATGCGCGCGGCCCGGGCGCAGGCTTTTATGAACGGCCGCGACTATGTAGCACCCGATGACATTGCAGCCGTGCTGCCGCAGACCGCCGCGCATCGCCTGATACCCGTCAGCGACGCAGGCCGTGGTGCGCGCGAACAGGTGCGGGCCATGCTGGATGCTGTGCCGCTGCCATGAAACCGTCTTTTTTGAGGAAGCAGTTTCAAACATGGTTTGAAAACCGTCTGCCTCTTAGCGACCACATTACCCTGACCCAACGCACCGTCTACATCCTGCCCACCCGCCCTGGCCTCATGCTGGGCCTTACCTTGCTGACCCTGCTGGTCGCCTCTATCAACTACCAGCTCAACCTGGGCTATCTGCTGACTTTTTTGCTGGCTGGCAGCGCGCTGGTCGGTATGCATGTGTGCCACGGCACGCTGCGCGGACTTAGCTTTCATTTAATAGCACCCCACGCTCATTATGCGGGCGCTGCAGCCACTATCGATGTAAAAATCACCAACGACAGGCGCTCTACCCGCTACGCTATCGGCCTGAGTGTTCTCAATTCACAAGACAAACAAACGCATTGGGCCTGGACAGATGTTGCGGCGCAAAGCAGCAGCACCGTACAAGTGGCCTTTACGCCGCGCCAACGCGGCTTGCACCGCCTGCCTACGCTGACGGCCGAAACGCGCTTTCCGCTGGGTACCTTTCGTGTCTGGACGGTCTGGCGGCCTGCGGCGCAAATGCTGGTCTACCCGCTGCCCGAAGCCATGCCGCCGCCTTTACCGCCCGGCGAGCCCCGCTCTGGCGGCGCTGCGGCCACAGCACAAACCCAAAGCACTGGCGAATTTGACGGCGTACGGGCGTATCGGCGCGGCGACCCCATGAAGCTTGTGGTCTGGAAAAAGGCAGCGAAGGCTGACGAGCAATCACACACTGAAAGTGGCGGCCTGATCGTGCGCGACACCCAGCAGGCGCAGCGCCATGAGTTGTGGCTTGACTTCATGCAGGCGGGTACATCGGACGCTGAACACAAGCTGTCACGGCTTTGCGCCTGGGTCTTGCAAGCCGACAGGCTGGGCCTCGACTACGGACTGCGCTTGAGAGCGCTTGAAATCAAACCCGGCAGTGGCGAGGCACACAAGCGGCGCTGCCTAGAGGCCTTGGCGCTATGCTGAAAGCATTGCTGATCACGATAAAAGGTTTGCCGCGCGATAGCCGCGACACACTTTTCCTGCTGCTGGTGATTGCCTGGGTTTTGTTGCCACAGACCACCAACATACCGGTCTGGTGCAACCTGCTTGCGGCTACAGTTCTGCTGTGGCGCGGCGCGCTTGCGTTGCAAGGCAAACCACTGCCGGGCCGCTGGTGGCTGCTGGGGCTTTTGGCTCTGGCGATTGGCGGCACGCTGTTCACACACAAAACGCTACTGGGCCGGGATGCCGGTGTGACCCTACTGGTGGTGCTGCTCACCCTCAAAACGCTAGAGCTGCGCGCAAAGCGCGACGCATTCGTGGTGTTTTTTCTCGGCTTTTTCTGCATGTTGAGCAACTTCTTTTATTCGCAGTCGCTCTTGACAGCCTTCAGCATGCTGCTGGGCCTGCTAGGTTTGTTGACGGTGCTGGTCAATGCCCACATGCCGGTGGGCAAACCGCCACTGCTGGAGGCCGCCAAAACCGCAGGCTGGATGGCCCTGTTGGGCGCGCCCATCATGCTGGTGCTGTTCTTGCTGTTCCCCCGGCTGGCTCCCCTGTGGGGCGTACCCAGTGACGCGATGATGGGCCGCAGCGGTTTGAGCGCAAAAATGCAGGTTGGCACCATTGCCAGCCTGGCGCTGGACGACAGCGTGGCCATGCGCATCAAGTTTGAAGACCGGCCGCCGCCGCAAAGTGATTTGTACTTTCGCGGCCCGGTGCTGTCGAGTTTTGACGGGCGCGAGTGGCTGCCTTCCAAGACTGATATGTTTTCACGTTTCAACATCACCGCCAGCCTGGTGGTCAGTGGTGCGCCTATCAACTATGAAGTGACGATGGAGCCCAGCAGCAGGCCGTGGCTGATGGTGATGGACGCTGCCGTGCAAAGCCCTGTTTTGACCGGCTACCAAAGCCTGATGCAGGCTGATTTGCAGTGGCAGCTGAATCGCCCGCTCAATGACCTGCTGCGCTACAAAGTACAAAGCTACCCCAACTTTCAGCATGGCCCTAAAACCGCTGTGCTTGCCCTGCGTGAGTTTGTTGAGCTGCCGCCCGGTTTTAACCCCCGAACACTGGCATTGGCCAATGACATACAACGTGATGCCCGCTATACCCAAGCGGGTAGCGGCGCACTGGTGGATGTGGCCATGAACAAGCTGCGCACGGGCGGCTACACCTACACGCTGGAGCCCGGTGTGTACGGGCAAAACACTGCCGACGAGTTCTGGTTTGACAAGAAGGAAGGCTTTTGCGAGCACATTGCATCCAGTTTTGTCATTTTGATGCGCGCACTCGATGTGCCCGCCCGCATAGTGACGGGCTACCAGGGCGGTGAGCAAAATTCGGTCGATGGCTTTTGGACCGTCAGGCAAAGCGATGCCCACGCCTGGGCAGAAGTCTGGTACGAAGGCCGTGGCTGGGTACGGGTTGACCCAACGTCAGCTGTCTCACCCGGCAGAACCGGCGCTTTTCAGAGGCTGGTAGCGCCACAAAACATCGTCGGGCAAGCGCTGACCTACCTGAATCCGCGCTTTTCACTTCAGCTGCGCGCGACCTGGGAAGCCGTCAACAACGCCTGGAACCAGCGCGTGCTCAATTACACCCAGGGCAAGCAACTCGACCTGCTCAAGAACATCGGCTTCGAATCTCCCAGCTGGCAAGATCTGAGCTATGTACTCATCGGTATCGTCGTACTGGCGAGCCTTATAGGTGCAGCCTGGACGCTCTGGGACAGAACCCAACACGACCCATGGCTGCGTTTATTGGCGCGTGCGCGCAAGCGCTTAACCAAGGCAGGCATTGAAAGCACGCCCGCCACATCACCACGCCAACTGGCTGGGAAAATACAGTTGAAATACCCGGCTGAACCCGGCAACCGGGTAACTGAGATACATGACTGGCTGATGCAACTGGAACTGCAACGCTATGCAAGGGATACAACGGATGCAACGGATGCGAATTATAGGCAGGCTCAAACGCGGCACCTCAGCAAGCTCAAACGCCAATTCAGCTCGCTGGCGTGGCCTGCTTAAAATCCATTGCATGCCCCTTCAAAACTCACCAGACGGAATGTCACAATCGTTTTTTCGCAAGCTCAGGTTTGCGCTAGTGTTCATGGTATTCACGCTCATTCTCGCGTCACCCGGCACTGCAAAACCGGTTAAAAAAACTGTAGCTGCAAAGCCCATGTCAGCCCAGGGCCCGCTTTACGCCACGCGGGTAGAAGCCATGCAATTTGCAGACGACGTGGCAGCAAGGCGCGATCTTGATCCGGCATGGGTGCGCGATGCGATTGGCCAGGCACGTTACAACGCAACCGTTGCACGGCTCATGCAACCAGCAGAAAAATCCTTTATTAAAAACTGGCGCGTGTACCGCAGCCGCTTCATTGACCCGATCCGCATTGCAGCAGGTGTGAAGTTCTGGCGCGACAACCAAAGCACGCTTGAGCGCGCAGAAAAAGAATACGGCGTACCGCCAGAAATCATCGTCGGTATCATAGGCGTTGAAACGCTTTATGGCCAATACACCGGCAACTTTCGTGTCATGGATGCCATCACCACGCTCGCTTTTGACTTCCCCTCCAATCACCCGCACGCCAAAGAGCGCAGTGAGTTTTTCAAGGGTGAAATCGAGCAGTTTCTGACCCTGCAAAGCCGCCGGGGCGCTGATCCTTTTACAGCCAAAGGCAGCTACGCCGGCGCCATGGGCATGCCCCAGTTCATGCCATCCAGCCGGGCCAAATACGCGATTGATTTTGATGGCGATGGCAAGGTCGATTTATGGGACAGTCCGGCAGACGTGATCGGCTCCGTCGCCAACTACTTCAAAGCCTTCAACTGGCAGCCCGGTATGCCCACCCATTACCCGGTGAGCTTTGACAACAGCCGCCTGGACATGAACGCCTTGACGGCACCAGACATCTTGCCCACGTTTAGCGTTGCGAGTTTTACCGCGAAGGGCGCCGTGCTTGAAGGCGCTGGATTGCAGCACACCGGCCAGCTTGCATTGATCGAATTGTTCAACGGCCCTGATGCGCCGCAGTATGTGGCCGGTACGGATAATTTCTATGCCATTACGCGCTACAACTGGAGCAGCTATTACGCCATGGCCGTGATTGAGTTGGGGCTGGAAGTGGCGGCGCGGGTCAGGTAACTCAAAACGAATCAAACACCCGCACCCCGCAAAGCTCATAGTCTTTCACGTTGCGCGTGACCACCATCAGGTTCCTACGGCAGATGGTGCCAATAACGCAAGCCCTGCTGGCGCTGGCAAAGCACCTCGCCGGGACTATCACTGCGCCAGCTTGCGGCCCCGCATACCGGGGATTTGACGACCTGGATACCGCGCTCACGGTAACGCTCCAGCACCGACTCGACCGGGTGTCCAAAGCGGTTTCGATAGCCCGCCTGGGCCAGCGCAATCTGCGGTTTGACGGCATCCAGAAAAACAGCGCTCGACGATGTTTTGCTGCCGTGGTGCGGTACCAGCAGAAAGTCAGCCCTGATCTTTTCGGCAAGCTCTGGATTACTGGCCAGCCGCAGTTCTTGCGGTGCTTCCAGGTCGCCCACCAGCAACGCCGTGCGCTTACCGTTCGAGATACGCAGTACGCAACTCATGGCGTTGGACTTACGTGGTGTGTCGTAGTCGCTGGCCAGCGGATGCAGCACCTCAAAATCAACCGCGTCCCAGCGCCATTGGCTACCTGCGATACAGCGGGTTGATTTGCGCACGGCTTGCAGCTCATGCCCGTCTTCAATCGAACTCACCAGTTGCGCCTGCGGCTGCATGGCCAGCACGGCGGGCGCGCCGCCAATGTGGTCAATGTCGCGGTGACTGAGCATCAGCACATCAACCCGCTCACCCAGCGCGCGCAGCAGCGGCACCAGCACACGGTTGCCGGCATCGCTTTCGCGCGAAAAGCGCGGGCCGGTGTCATACACCAGGCTATGGCTTGCCGTGCGCACAATCACCGCATTGCCCTGGCCGATGTCGGCAGCTATCAGTTCAAACTGGCCTGCTGCAGGCCGCAAAGGCTGCCACAGCAACACCGGCAGCAGCAGCGGCAAACCCAGCGCGCGCCAATGCAGGGGCAAACGCAGCGCCAGCAGGCCGCCGCCCGCCACACCAGCAACAGCACACCACAAAGGCACGGCTGCCACGCTGATGGATGCCAGTGGCCAGCTAGCGAGCCATTGCAAAAAAATCGTCAGCAGTTTGACTGCTAAAGCAGCAGCGTCCCACAGCGCAGGCCACAGCACACCCAGCATGGCCAGCGGCGTGACGATGAGCGTGACCCACGGAATCGCCAGCGTATTGGCCAGCAGACCGACCAGTGAGACCTGGTTGAACAGCAGCAGCGAGAGCGGCGTAAGGGCCAGCGTGACAACCCATTGCTCACGCACGGCGCTGGCAAGACTGGCCCAAACACGCCCTAACAGACCGTTTTCAAGCTCTTTTTTACCTTCAAAAGTGGCCGAAACGCCGTGTTTACCGGCGTAACCAGCTCCTGAATCTGTAGCAAACAAAATACCAACAGCCACAAAAGAAAGCCAAAATCCAGCCTGCATCAGCGCCCACGGATCAAGCAGCACCACAACCGCCATCGCCAAAAGCCACACCACCGGCCAGGGCCACTGCTTACCGTTTTGACGCAACAACACCACGGTTGCCAACATCCAGATGGTGCGCTGTGCGGGCACGCCCCAACCCGAGAACAGCGCATACAGCGCGGCCAGTAGCAGGCCGCCCAAAGCCCCGGCACTGCTGGCGGGCAGCCACAAACACAGCCTGGGCGTGTAGCGTGCCGAGCGCCGCCACAGCCAGCCAATGGCCAGCGATGCAAGCCAGGCAAACATGGTGATGTGCAGCCCTGAAATACTCATCAAGTGCGCCACCCCGGTCGCCCTGAAAACATCCCAATCAGCTCGCTCAATCGCGTTTTGATCGCCGACGACGAGTGCCGCCAGCACACCAGCCAGTTGGCGGTTATCAACCTGCGCAAAAATCGCCTCGCGTACCGATTGCCGTGCGCGCTCGACCGGGTGCGACCAACTTGTTGAAAGCCTTTTCGGCGGCGCATCTTTTGCACTGGTACGCACATAGCCGGTCGCCTGAATGCCCTGCTCCCACAGCCACAACTCGTAGTCAAACCCGTGCGGATTGCTGTTGCCGTGCGGTGCCTTGAGCTTGACGCTCATCTGCCAGCGCTCACCTGCATGCAAGGTTTGCGGCTGGCGCTGCAACTCGTATGAAAACTCGGGTAGTTCTGTGCTGTCGTTGTCCTGCATTTGAAGCGCTACAGCTTTAGCCGGGCGACCCCAAAAACCAGAGTACCAGCTGAGGTAGATTTTCGGCGGCAAGGTTACGCTTTGACCGTTCAGGCGGGCCGACTCGACATCGAAGCGAAACCGCAGGCCGTCTACACCAAACTGCGGCATCGCTGCGACCTGGCCAACAACCAAGATGTCTTTGCCTTCGAGCGCTGGGGCAATCGCGGTTTTTTGAAAAGCCCCGGCCCGAAAACCCGTGAGGCCAAAGGTCAGTACGGCGCAGAGTAGAAATGCAAAAACGCCAAACAAAACCGAGCTAAAACGCTTTTGACGCAAGACCAGCAACAGCACCAAGCCAGTAGCCGCAGCGAACATCGCCAGCGCGTAAATCGCACCTTCATAAAGCGCTGCTTGCTGCAATTGCACCGCCACGCCAACGACCAAGCCGGTCAGCAAACTAGCCCAAGGGATGGCTGGGATGGCTAGCATGAATGATTTGACGACTCTGATGGCTGAAGGCATACCCAAAGGATACTAACCGCCACACGGCCCCGCACAGCCGCACGCAAATCCTGTCTTATTCGGCGTGGTTCAAAAAGTGCTGTTTTTGGGTAACACAGGCTTATTCGTTAGGCTGGATGCATGAATGCAAGACCTGACCCCTTGCGTTCTTCGAGCAGCGGTAGCGGCGGACTGCCAGGCTGACGCCCGGGCTGCGGCGCGTCTTACTTCACGTCAACGCGTACGGGCCGGGCGCGCCTGACGCGTCCGGCCGTTCTTCCAGTGGGCTTGCATCTTTTCAGGCGATTTCGATCTGCTTCGCCTTCGTCTTCTCGTGCAGCGGCAGCGTGAGCTTGAGCACGCCGTCGCTGAACTTCGCCTCCACTTTTGCTTCATCGATCTCGTACGGCAGCGAAAAACTGCGCTCGACTTTCCCGAAGTAGCGCTCCGAGCGGACGACCTGCTCGCCTTTCTTCTCTTCCTTTTCCTTCTTTACTTCACCGGAGATCGTGACCATCGATCCTTCAACGCTCACGTGTATGTCTTCCTTCTTGACGCCTGGCATTTCAGCGTCAACCTGAAATCCGCCATCGCTGCGCGTGATATTCAGCTTGATCTGCACTTCGGGGACATCGAGGTCCAAGCGCACCGGGCGCAGAAACACGCCCTTGAACAGCTCGTCGATATTCGTCGAAAAAGGATCGTAGCGGATGATGTTTGTCATGTTGATCTCCTAGTGAGGTGTGTCGCCGCGTCCATGCGGCAATGACCATCGTAGGCCGCATGGCAGCCACCGCTTTTGATCTACATCAACAATCGACGGATCTGCGCGATGATTCGTGCTTTTCTAGGCGTGGTTCAAAACCGGGTAACACTTTTTCGGGTGGCCATCGATTTAGCCATGGGCAAAGCGTTCAAAAGTCACATTCAGTCAGTGTTACCTAAAAACGTTACTTTTTGAACCACGCCACTAATTGGAGTCTGACCCTAATTCTTTCTTGCGTATTCATTGCGGCAGGCTCTATCAAATTTGATTTAATTGGAATCTGACCCTAATTTCCCGCTGGCTGCCAAGCCGCCCCTGGTCGTGTCTGCAAACGCGGCGCTGTCTGACACGGCCAGTTGCAACAGGCCAAAAATGGGGCAGTACCCGTGGTACTGTCGCGTTGCTGGCATTTGTTCCTCATTTTCCGGGCGAACCCGAAAGGCAATTTTCCTTTCGACCTCTTTGCGGGGTGGAAGAACAAGCTGCAGGCAGCCCAGGTCAAAAATAATGGCATGCCAAGCGCTGGCCGGGCTGGGCAAGGCCCGAATCAATTGGCAAACAGAAAACCAGGAGAGCACCATGACTTACAAGCAAAATCCGCGTGACGAGCAGGCCCCAAAGGCCGGCAAGGTTGAAAACGACACCAACAAGCTGGGTGCGCAAGCTGCCACACAGGTGAATCAGGGCAAGCGCACGCCGGACAGCCGCAGCGACCGCGAGGCGCATGTGGGCGGCAGCAATCAGTCGCAGTCGCGTCGTGGACCGGTGGGCACCCCCCGGCGCTGATCTCGGGAACTTGTTCGCCATCCCGGTTTGCCGCATTGGAAGGGGCAAAAACCAGGCTGGCCGCCGACTCCTAACCGCCACACCATCTTCATTTGGCGCAGCTCTTGCTAGCAGGTAATCTTGCGCAATAGCTGCAAGTTAACAGGCCCTATTTGAAATAAGCGAGACCACCTGGTCACGCTGGGGCCGCAAATTGTGCGGCTGCGCCCGGCCCATCATGGCGGGGTGGCTGCTCCAAGGCCAGTCGTCGGCGCTTGGGCACAACCCCGCGCGCACGGGGTTGAGCACGACATAGCGCGCCAGTTCGAGCAGATACGATCGCGCTGCACCAGGATGGATTTAAAGCGGCCCTGGAAAACATGGAAACAACGATGTCAAGACCTGACCCCTTGCGCGCTTGACCCCTTGAGCGCTTTTTCGTGTTCGCACTGCCAATAGTGTTGCAATCCGTCGCAGCTTAAAAAACTACACCTTGCAGGTCATATCCTGTCCGCAACATAAAGGAGACTTGATTTTGCCATGGCCATTCGGGCATTTTGAAACTTGAACTGCATTGCCGTCATCAAGCTTGATGCTGTCATTCACCAGCGGAGCGTTACATTTTCCACAAGTTGCATTTACGCTCATTCCACATTTAGAACATTCATATGTCGCCATTTGAGTCTCCAGATAAGTTATACAAATAAACAAACCAATCCGCATCGTGACGCAAATCCGCTTGATTGGCAAATCGGTATTCCCGAGATGTGAGGAGGGACGTTACTCATTTCCCTATTGCATTAGGGTGTAAAGGGGTCTGACCCCTTTTATCCCAGCGCAGCGCTATAAATGACACCTATTTTGGACCAGGGCATTGACGCGAGTTCGTTGCTGCGAGCCCAACGAGCCATATATCGAACTCACACTGCATGATTGCCCCGCACAATCCGCATGGCGAATATCAGCAGCGGCGGCACGGCGAGCAGCACGGCGAGCGCGCCGGCAGCCGCCAGCCCCCACAACTCAATCAAGGGTCCGGTAATCAACGCGGCTAACACGCTGATGAAGGCCGCAGCGCTGTCATTGACGCCGATGGCGCGTCCACGTTCGTTGGTTTGCACCATATCGGCGATCAGCGCCGTCGACGCGACATTTGATCCGGCCCATCCCACGCCGACCAAAAATGTCCCCAGCGTCACCGGTATCAATGCGCCATTGGTAAATGAAACCAGCGCCGCGCCCAGCAAAGCGACGGCTACACCGGGATACATGATCCAGTGGCGTCCGTAGCGATCTGCAAGTTTGCCCAGCGGCACAGTGAACGCAAACATGCCGACTGCATGAAACATATGCGAAAAGGCGATCATCGACAGCGTATGACCGTGATGGGCAAGCACCAGCGATGTCAGCACCATCACGATGGACATATTAGCCTGTCCCGAGCAGTTCGAGATAATGGCGACGCGTGAGGCCGGGTTACGCCACAGTTGCATCGGACTGAAACTGACCGGCTTGTTCTTCATACGCGGCGGCTGTTTATAGCCGGGGTAATAATGTTCGAGATTCATGCCAATCTCTTTGGGATCCGGCCGCACGAATGCCACCATAACCATGCCGGGTAGGATCAGAATAGGCAGCAATAGCCACGCAAGCGCCAGAGTGTCCAGGCCCAAACCGGGCGCCAGCCGTTCCGCGCTTGTGACAATCAGCGGGCTTGCGACCACGCCCACCAGCATGCCCAATGCGGCATAACCAAGCGCCTGCGCGCGCATTCTCGGCGGCACCATATCCGCCGCAGCCACCCGCAATTGCTGCGAGGCGTTCATGCCCATTCCGAAGACGAAAAAGCCGCCGATAAACATCGCCGGGCTTTTCAGCCCGATCGAAAGGCCGAGCGCCAGCGCGCCCACGATAGCCAGCGCCAGTCCAAGGAAAACGCCAAGTTTTCTGCCATAGCTGTCAGTGATCTTGCCGATCGGATAGGCGATGGCAAAGCGGCTGAGTGCAATCAGCGCTACTGAGACGCCCGCAAGCCCGGCTGAACCGGTCAACTGCACGATCATCAGCGGACCAAAGCCATAAGCATATTGCATCCCAACGCCGCCAAAGGCCAGCGCAAGCGCCAAAAAGATCATATTGCGTTTGATCAGCCATGGAATTTCCAGAATCACTGGCGGTGCGGATTTGTTCATGTGAAACGGCGTTTCCTGAGGCGGCCAAGGATAGGAATTCCAACCGAAGGATAGGAATTCCGGCTCGTCAGCGGAATTTGTGGGTATTTTTCCTGTCAAACATGTATTTGATCTGAATTCAAGTACTTGAAAAGAATTAGGGTCAGACTCCAATTAGTTCCGACGGCGGAGGAAGCAATGGGTCGCGACTGCAGCTTTGGAAACTGGAGCTGCAAAGACTCGCCGATGAAACGGGGCTGTCCATTTCGGTCTGTCATTTCCCTCCAGGCACCAGCAAATGGAACAAGGTTGAGCATCGACTCTTTTCCTTCATTACATCAAATTGGCGCGGCGAGCCGTTGCGCGATGACGCTCTGATGGTATTTCTGCTATTTCCAAATCCCTTATAGTGTGCTGATCATTTTCGGGCTGCACACCACCGTGGGTGCGGGCCACCTGAGGAGCATTTTGTGACCGACACCACCACCGCGCCCGCCCAACCAACCCGCTTTGGCAGCGGGCAGGCCGTGCGCCGCCTGGAAGACGATGCGCTGCTGGCCGGCGCCGGCCGGTTCACCGACGACGTGACCTTGCCCGGGCAGGCGTACCTGTTTTTTGTGCGCTCGCCTTATCCGCACGCGCGCATTGTCGCTGTCGATACTGCCGCCGCGCTGGCCATGCCAGGTGTGTTACAGGTGGTCACCGGGGCCGAGCTGGTGGCGGCCGGGGTCAAGCCGATTCCGGATTCCAGCGGTTTTGCGCGCGCCGACGGTTCGCCTGGCGCCGCGCCGCTGCGCCGCGTGCTGGCGCACGAGCGTGTGCGCTTTGTCGGCGAGGCGGTCGCCGCCGTGGTGGCGCTGACGCTGCAGCAGGCACGCGACGCGGCCGAAGCCGTGCTGGTCGACTATGACGAGCTGCCCATGGTCGTGGACATGAACGACGCGACCGCTTCGGGCGCACCGGCGCTCTGCCCCGAAGCCCCGGACAACATCGCCTGCGAAGCGCGTTACGGCAGCGTCCCGGCCACCGCAGCGGCTTTTGCCAAAGCCCGCCATGTGGTGGCGCTGGACATCGTCAACCAGCGCCTGCACGCGCTGAGCCTGGAGCCGCGCTCGGTGCTGGCCACCTTTGACGGCACTTCGCAGCGCCTGACGATACGCATGAGCACACAGAAGCCGACCGGCGTGCGCAATTCGGTCTGTGATGCGCTGGGCATGACGCCCGAGCAGGTGCGCGTGGTGGTCGGCGATGTAGGCGGCGGTTTCGGCATGAAAACCGGCGTGTACCCCGAAGACATTGCCGCCGCCTGGTGCGCCCGCGCGTTGCAGCGCCCGGTCAAATGGGTGGCCGACCGCAGCGAGGAGTTTGTCTCCAGCACGCACGGGCGCGATCTGCAAAGCCGCGCCGAACTCGCGCTCGACGAACACGGCAAGATTCTGGCCCTGCGCCTGGCCTCGCGGGCCAATGTGGGCGCCTATCCCATCGGCACGGGCGTAGCCATCCAGCTGCTGATCGGCCCCTGCGTGCAGACCAGCGTGTACGACATCCAGACCATAGCCTTTCATTTCCAGGCGGTGCTGACCAACACCGCGCCGACCAGCGCCTACCGCGGTGCCGGTCGGCCCGAAGCCATCTTCATCATGGAGCGCCTCATGGACGAGGCCGCGCGCCAGACCGGCATCGACCGCATTGCGCTGCGTCGCCGCAACTTCATCCAGCCTGCGCAGATGCCCTATAAAAACCCCATGAACCAGGTGTATGACACCGGCCAATTCGAGTCGGTGATGGACCAGGCGCTGGTGCTGGCCGACTGGGAAGGTTTCGATGCGCGGGCGGCCGGGTCGGCGCGTCGCGGCCTGCTGCGCGGGCTGGGCATTGCCACTTTTCTCGAGATTACCGGCGGCAACGCGTTCGAAGAACGCGTGACGGTGGCTGTGCAGGCCGACGGCATCATCGAAGTCTTCACCGCCGTCAACGCGATGGGGCAGGGCATTGCCACCACGCTGGCGCAACTGGTGGTCGATGCCTTTGGCGTGACTATCGACAAGGTGCGCGTCGTGATGGGCGACACCGACCGCGGCAACGGTTTTGGCAGCGTCGGCTCACGCTCGCTGTTCACCGGCGGTTCGGCCGTGCGCACGGGCGCCGACCGCGCGATCGCATTGGGCAAACAACTTGCGGCCAGGGAGTTTGAGGCCGCCGAGCAGGACATTGACTACGCCAACGGCAGCTTCACGGTGGCCGGCACCGACTTGCGCATCGACCTCTTTGACCTGGCGGGGCGCCAGAGCGGGCAGCGCATTTTTGTCGACTCCACCAGTACCGTGGCCGGGCCGACCTGGCCCAACGGCTGCCACATCAGCGAGGTCGAGATCGACCCGCAGACCGGCCACGTGGCGGTGGTCGCCTATGCGTCGGTCAACGACGTGGGCCGCGTCGTCAACCCGATGATCGTGCGCGGCCAGCTTGACGGCGGCGCCGTACAGGGCATTGGCCAGGCGCTGTGCGAGCGCATGGTGTACGACGTTGAGACCGGCCAGCCCGTGACCGGCAGCCTGATGGACTACGCCGCACCGCGCGCCGGGGACGCGCCTGACTTCCGCACCGAAATGGACGAATCCACCCCCTGCCTAAACAACCCGCTGGGCGTCAAGGGCGTGGGCGAACTCGGCACCATAGGCGCGGTCCCCACGGTGGTGAACGCCGTGGCCGACGCGCTGGCACGCCACGGCATGGCCGCGCAGGCCAGAGAGCTGCAGATGCCCCTGTCGCCCTCGCGGCTCTGGGGCTGGATGCAGGAAAAATAGATGAAAATGCCTCTGGCCCTTATTGCATCTAGAAAAGAATTAGGGTCAGACTCCAATTAGTCACGTTCGCTACAAATAGAATAGCTACCCACGCCCGTATTGATTGGGTTGTGGCTATTTTTAACCCTCAAAAATCATCAAAAATCAAAGAAAATCATGACCACAAACCAAAATACGACTACCGACATCTATGAAAAACTCAAAACCCTGGGCATCACCCTGCCCGCAGTCGCAAGCCCGGCAGCCGCCTACCTGCCCTTTGTGCAAACCGGAAATTTGATTTTTATCAGCGGTCACATAGCCAAAAAAGACGGCAAGGTCATCGTCGGCCAGCTTGGCAAAAATACCAGCTTGGAAGAAGGCAAACAAGCAGCCAGAGCCATCGCCATCGACTTGATGGGCACGCTGCACGCTGCGGTGGGCGATTTGAACAAAGTCAAACGCATCGTCAAAGTGATGAGCCTCGTCAATTCAACCGCAGACTTCACCGACCAGCACCTGGTGACCAACGGCTGCAGCGAACTACTCGTAGAAGTGTTTGGCAACGCGGGCCAACATGCGCGCAGCGCGTTTGGTGTGGCGCAAATTCCGCTGGGAGCTTGCGTGGAGATTGAGATGATTGCTGAGGTGGCGTGATCTCACTGAATGGGGGAAGTTGTTACTACTCAACGCGGCTAATTCCGGTCGGTTTGAAGCCCAAATCGGCCGCTTTGCCTTTACGGGCGCGTGCGCCGCGTGCGTTGTTCAGGCTGCGGATTTCTAGCGTTTCTTCACGCGCTTTGCCGCCACGGCCTATGCCTTCAATTTTCACGCTGCGGGTGTAGGCCGCTGCGCCTGCCAAGGTGTCTTTGGCATCGAGGTCTAGCAGCATCAGGCCGCGCCCGCCTTTGTCCATTTGTTTGAGCTCGCTGATCTCAAACGTCAAAATCCGCCCGCCAGTGGATGCGCAGGCGACGTGGGTGGCATCTAGCAGAGTCGCCATACCCGATGGTGTTGATGTACCCGAAGCATGGGATGGCTTGCACAGCGTCTCGTTGTCAAGGCAATTGACAAACGCCTTGCCCGCTTTCAGGCGTGAAGTCATACCCTCAACGCTGGCCATAAAACCGTAGCCACCGCTGCTGCTCATGAGCAGCATGGCATTGGCTGGGCCGGCAAAGTAGTGCAGCACTTGCGTGCCGGATTCAAGCTCGATCAATGTGGTGATGGGCTGACCATCACCACGTGCACCGGGCAACATAGCCACTGGCACCGAGTAAATGCGGCCACGCGAACCAAAGGCCAGCAACGTATCGACCGTGCGGCATTCAAACGTGGCGTACAGCTCGTCGCCTGCCTTGAAGGCAAAGCTTGCCGCATCGTGACCATGCCCGGTGCGGGCGCGTACCCAGCCCTTGCTGCTGACCACTACCGTTACAGGCTCGTCTAACACCTTGACTTCAAGCACGGCTTTTTTATCGGCTTGGATGAACGTGCGGCGCGGATCGGCAAACTGTTTTGCGTCAAGCTCGATTTCTTTAATCATCAGGCGGCGCAGTGCTGCCGGGCTGCCGAGGATTTCTTCCAGCCTGCCCTGCTCTTCGCGCAGGTTTTTAAGCTCTTGCTCAATCCTGATGGTTTCCAGCCTGGCGAGCTGGCGCAGGCGGATTTCTAAAATATCTTCGGCCTGCCGGTCGCTTAAATGAAAGCGCGCAATCAGTGCGGCCTTAGGCTCGTCCGACTGGCGGATGATGGCGATGACTTCATCAATGTTGAGCAGCACCAGTTGCCGCCCCTCCAGGATATGGATGCGATCCAGCACCTTGCTCAAGCGATATTGTGTGCGGCGCTGTATCGTCGTCTGGCGAAATTCAATCCACTCGGCCAGCATTTGCCGCAATGACTTTTGCGCGGGCTTGCCGTCCAGCCCGACCATGGTCAGATTGATCGGCGACGAGCTTTCAAGACTGGTGTGCGCCAGCAGTGTGGTGATGAGTTCCTGCTGTTCAATGCGGCTGGTCTTGGGCTCAAACACCAGACGCACGGCGTTTTCTTTGCCTGATTCGTCACGCACCACATCGAGCACCGCCAGCACGGTTTGCTTGGAATTAATTTGCTCGGTGCTGAGTGCTTTTTTACCCGCCTTGATTTTCGGGTTGGTGATTTCTTCAATTTCTTCCAGAACTTTTTGCGTGCTGACACCGTGCGGCAGCTCCTGCACCACCAGTTGCCACTGGCCGCGCGCCAGGTCTTCTATTCTCCAGCGGGCACGCACCTTGAGTGAGCCGCGCCCTGTGGTGTAGGCCGCTGCAATCTCTGCTGTACTTGAAATAATTTGCCCGCCACCGGGGTAGTCTGGCCCGGCAATGATGGCGTAGAGTTCGTCGTCGCTTAACTTGGGCGTTTTGATGAGCGCGATGCAGGCATCAGCGACTTCACGCAGGTTGTGGCTCGGGATTTCAGTGGCCAGACCGACTGCGATACCGCTTGCGCCGTTGAGCAGCGTGAAAGGCAAACGCGCGGGTAATTGTTGCGGCTCTTCGAATGAGCCGTCGTAATTCGGTACAAAGTCAACCGTGCCTTCGTCGAGTTCGTCGAGCAACAGGGAGGTGATGCGTGCCAGGCGCGCCTCGGTGTAGCGCATGGCGGCAGCGCCGTCGCCATCGCGCGAGCCGAAGTTGCCCTGGCCATCGACCAACGGGTAGCGCTGTGAAAAATCCTGCGCCATACGCACCATCGCGTCGTAAGCCGCCTGGTCGCCGTGCGGGTGGTATTTGCCAAGCACGTCACCCACCACGCGCGCGCTTTTCACAGGTTTTGCGCCACTATTGCCATTGGCCCCGCCAAAGCCCAGCCCCATGCGTGCCATGCTGTACAAAATGCGGCGCTGCACGGGCTTTTGGCCGTCACACACATCGGGCAGTGCGCGGCCCTTGACAACGCTCAGGGCGTATTCAAGGTAAGCGCGTTGCGCGTAGGCGGCGAGCGAGTCCTGGTCGGCGGCTTCGGGATGGCTTGAGTCAGGAGCGGCGGTAAAAATATTCATCTTGATTAGGGAGTAAGAAATTTCCAAAATACCACTCACTCGTCATTGCGAGCGAAGCGCGGCAATCCAGGGGTGCATGGATTGCCGCGCTTCGCTCGCAATGACGGAAAAAGGTACATCGGTATCATCCACCTCCCTTAAATATCAATTTCAATCGCATCCCCGTGCAATTCCATCAATTCGCGTCTGGCAGCAGCCTCGCCTTTGCCCATTAATTTGGTCAGGAGTCCCTCGGTTTGCAAGAAACTCTGGTTACCCAGCTGGACTGGAAGCAAACGACGGGTGTCAGGATTAAGTGTGGTTTCCCATAATTGTTCCGCATTCATTTCACCCAGGCCCTTGAAACGGCTGATACTCCATGCTGCCTCTTTAACCCCTTCTTTTCGCAACTTGTCGAGAATAGCCGTTAACTCGCCGTCATCAAGCGCGTACGCCTTTGAAGCTGGTTTTTTACCGCGCGCTGGCGCATCCACCCTGAAGAGCGGTGGACGTGCTACATACAGATGCCCGGCATCGATCAGCTTGGGGAAATGCCGAAAAAACAGCGTCAGCAGCAATACCTGGATGTGCGAGCCGTCAACGTCGGCATCAGAAAGGATGCAGACCTTGCCGTAGCGCAGGCCGGACAGGTCGGGCGTGTCATCCGGGCCATGCGGGTCTACGCCAATGGCCACTGCAATGTCGTGAATCTCGGTATTGGCAAACAGGCGGTCGCGCTCGACCTCCCAGGTGTTGAGCACCTTGCCACGCAGGGGCAAAATCGCCTGGCTTTCCTTGTCGCGGCCCATTTTGGCGCTGCCACCAGCCGAATCGCCCTCGACCAGAAACACCTCGTTGTGCGCCAGGTCCCGGCTTTCACAATCGGTCAGCTTGCCGGGCAACACGGCGACGCCAGAGCCCTTGCGCTTTTCGACTTTCTGGCCGGCTTTCAGGCGGCTTTGCGCCGCCCGAATCGCCAGTTCAGCGAGTTTTTTGCCGTAGTCAACGTGCTGGTTCAGCCACAGCTCAAGCGCCGGACGCACATAGCTTGACACCAGCCGAACCGCATCGCGCGAGTTGAGCCGCTCCTTGAGCTGCCCCTGAAACTGCGGGTCCAGCACCTTGGCCGACAGCACGTAGCTGGCGCGCGCAAACACGTCGTCGGGCATCAGATTGACACCTTTGGGCAGCAATGAATGCAGGTCGACAAAGCTTTTGACTGCGGTAAAAAGGCCATCGCGCAGGCCGCTTTCGTGCGTACCGCCAGCGCGGGTGGGAATCAGATTGACGTAGCTTTCGCGCACCGGCTGGCCGTCTTCGGTAAACGCTACGACCCAGCTGGCACCCTCGCCTTCGGCAAAGGTTTCATGCGAGGCATCGGCAAAGCCTTCGTTCTCGAACATGGGAATGACCGGGTCTGCGGTCAGGGATTGCATCAGGTAATCACGCAGGCCGCCTTTGAAAACCCAGCTTTGCAGCTCTTTGGTTTTCTCGATCGTCAGGCTTACCGTCACGCCGGGCATCAGCACCGCCTTGCTGCGCAGCAGATGCGTCAGCTCGGCCATTGGCAGGGCCGACGACTCAAAATATTTGGCATCCGGCCAGGCCCGTACCGTGGTGCCTTGTTTGCGGTCACCCTCGACCTGCTTGCGTAAGTGGAGTTTTTCAATCACATCACCACCCGAAAACACCAGTGCGGCCACCGTGCCTTCACGGTAGGAGGTCACTTCAAGCCGCTTTGACAGCGCGTTGGTCACGCTGACACCCACGCCATGCAGGCCACCCGAAAAGCTGTAAGCCCCGCCCGCGCCCTTGTCAAACTTGCCGCCCGCGTGCAGACGGGTAAAAACCAGCTCGAGAACTGGCGCTTTTTCTTCCGGATGCAGGCCAAACGGGATGCCCCGGCCATCGTCTTCAATCGACACCGAGGCATCAAGGTGCAACGTGACTTTGATTTTTTTGCCATACCCCGCCAGTGCCTCGTCAGCCGAGTTATCCAGCACCTCCTGGATGATGTGCAGGGGGGTATCGGTGCGGGTGTACATGCCCGGCCGCTGCTTGACGGGCTCAAGGCCCTTGAGCACGCGGATAGAGCTTTCGGAGTATTCAGGAGGTAATTTGGCAGCCATGGCAGATCGGGAATTTGGCGCAATTGTAGACGCGGGCTGAAAAGAAGCTGGATAAAACCACAGGCTATCCAATTAGCGCCTTGGATGACTCTTCATCGTCTGGCGAATAGGTGCCACCGCAACGACCTCGCTTTGCAAACCAATGCGCAGCGATGGAAAACACAGTTCACAAACCTGCGGAGCTGCGTATTCCGCTCAAATCCGACACCAATAATGCCAAAGACCAGCCCTGCCGCTGAAAACCCATACCGTCTTCTTGCGACGCAATCTGTCGCACCTGTCTGTTTCAATGAAGTTTTTCCAACTTCTGCGAGGCAAACCATGAACCGCCGTCAATTCAATCAAACTATGGTCGCGCTTGGCACCATCGCCACCTTGCCCGTTCTGGCGTACCTGCGCGATGTCGCGGCTGAACCGGATCCTGAACCTGCAGAGAGCTTGATTCGCATTGGTCTGGTTACCGTTGGAGGCGCGGACGGCAACACCGTGGCCACCATCACGCAAGGGCTGCCCTACGTTACCCACACCATTGCCATCGACAGAGATGTCGCCGCTCTCAGTGTGGCCAAGGCTGATAAAAGTATTTTGATTGGTAACGGTGATGTCCACCCGATGAAATCGCGCTCAGCCTACGAAATGGCACGCAGGCAAGCGACAGAAATTGAAACGGCCATTAGCGACCTTGATCTGGTGTTCATCCTTGCCGGAATGTATGGCGCTGCCGGAAAAGGCATGGCACCTGTGGTCGCAGACGTGGCACGGCGCAAGCGCATTACCACTCTGGGCATCGCGATTACTCCGGCTGAATGGCAGGGTGCGCAGTCAAATCCGCGCGTCCGCTATGGCGTTCAGGAGCTCCAACGTGCCGGTGCAACCGTTTTCCCCATCAATAGCCAACACATGGCGCAGGCCCTTGGCGAAGAGGGTGCAGGTGTCAACCAAACCATCAGAAGCCTGTTCGCCAGTATCAGCTATGCCATAAATGGCAGTTACGTCGGCATCGATTTGCACGACTTGCAGTTGGCGTTGAACCCAGGTGGTATAGCTGCCATGGGGTTTGGGTCTGCTGATGGGGCTGGCCGGGCTGAAAATGCGACCCAGCTTGCGATTGCACACCCGCTGCTGGGGGTGGATCGACTGCGCACCGCAACCAGGGTTATTGTCAATATACGAGGTAAAGCCGCTGGCTTGATGCTTCATGAGTCCAAGACCGTAGCGCGTGTTATCAGAGGTTATCAGTCTTTCGATTCCGGGTATTTGTACAGCGCATCAGCCGATGAGTCGGTCGGCGACAAGTTGATCGTCAGCATCCTTGCCTCAGTGCCTGAAGCGCCAATTCGACCAACAGCTTGAAACGGATAGATTTATGAGCATCAAAAAGATCAGCGATTTATCCTGCCTTGCGGCAAATTCAACGGTCAAAAACAAGCCGACGCTGGCACTCGGCATTGCCGATCTGGACAGCTACACCAAGGGCGGCATCAAGGCGGGCGACGTGTGGCTGATTGCCGGTCGTCCGCAAATGGGGTGCGCCACGTTTGCAATGCGCATCGCTTTGCTGGTGGTCAACACCCACAAGACTCCGGTGCTCTATTTCTCCGGGCATGAGGCGCTGGCAGACGTCGCACACCGCTTGATCAAAATGCACGCCATGGCCGACCCCGCGCTGCCAGTCGGTGACTTGGCCGAATTGCCGCAACCCCTGCTGCAAAAGGCCGCAACCGTGCTGAGCCAAATGCCTTTGTTCATCGCCACAGACTGGCCGCGCAGCCTGGAGGCCATTGAATCGGCGCTGGTGCAAGCCATCGGCAACCCGCCTGAAGATGCATCAACCCACCGGGGCGTGGTCATTATTGACTCGCTGCAGCGGCTGCAAGCAACATCGTCGCTCTCGTTGAGCGCCATTGCATCCGGTGTCAAAGCCATGGCGCAAAAGTATGGCGTTTCCTTCCTCATGACCTCCGGGCTTGACCGCAAACTGGAGGGCCGCAAAGACAAGCGGCCGGGTTTTTGGGATATCAAAAAATATCCCGAAATGGTGCCGTGGATTGATCAGGTTCTGTGCCTGTATCGTGACAAGGTTTATGACCCGGACAGTGACCTTGTCGGTCATCTGGAAATTATTGGCCACACCAGAAGCCTGCACAATGACGACGTGCTGCGGTCACCGCATATCACCGAGGTGAGCAGTTGGAGCTATGGAAACATTTAGGAAAACTTGAAATAGAAAAGGGCTAACACATCGCGTGCCGCCCTTTTGAGATCAAGACAGTCGTAAAACCAACTGCCCTGCTACGGATAGGGGGAAACGGACATGGAGAGATTATTTACTAAGGGTGACAGCAACAGCAATGAGCGTTAGAAAAAATGCCTAATTTTCCAAACCCCATAAGTTGATGTATGATGCGTGATGTTTGATGCAGACATTCATGAGGAAAAAATGAGAACGACACTGACTATTGATGACGACGTACTCGCGGCGGCAAAAGGTTTGGCAGATTTGCAGCATAAGAGCATCGGCGATGTCATTTCGGCGCTGACGCGGCAAGCGTTGCGACCCAAAGCGCAGAAAAACAAAGTGCGCAACGGTGTGCCCTTGCTACTGATGCGCGCCGGGGCTGTGGCAGTCACACCTGAACTGGTGAATCAATTGCGCGACGAGTTGCAGTGATGACTTATCTGCTTGATGTGAACGTGCTGATTGCGCTGATAGACCCGGCGCATGTCCAGCACGATGCGGCGCACGTTTGGTTCGCCAAGCAAGGAAAGATATCCTGGGCAAGCTGCCCGCTGACCGAAAATGGAGTCATGCGCATCGTTGGTCATGCGCGTTATCCCAACTCGCCGGGCACGCCAGCGGCGGTAGCACAGTTAATGACGGGCTTGTGTGCGCTGCCCGGTCATGTGTTCTGGCCCGACGATATCAGCTTGCTGGATACCAAAAAGCTGGACGCAACGCGCCTACTGAGTTCCGCTCAAGTAACCGACAGCTACCTGTTGGCTTTGGCTATCGCCCACATTGGCAAACTCGCCACCTTTGATCGCCGCCTAGTGGTGGATGCCGTGCGCGGTGGCGCAAAGGGTTTGCATCTGATCGGCTGAATCAACAAGCTGATCGTCAGCATCCTTACCAGATGCACGGCTTGCCGTGCACGCCTGGCTCAAATCCTTGGGTATGCAAGTAGGCAACCATGGCCTCCAGCGCTACACCATCACTTGCGCTTCCGTATCCGATGTACCGGTCCGGGACATGCACATTCATTGCGGGCCACGATGCCGCTGGCGCAGGACAGTTGCGGCCGAAGTAGTAGGACTGATTGGAGATCAGGACGTTTTCGCCTTTAGTGTCCTTGATTAGTTCACCCTCATCGTGGTTGTCGTTTTCCAGTTGCTGGAAGCCGCCGTTTCCGTCTGCGTAGTAAATGTTGTCGCCCCGCTCAAGCATCGTGTTATTGGTGCCAAGTGGAATGGCCTTCTTTTGTTGGAAACGGGGATCATGAAAATACGCATCAAGTGTGATTATTTCGTCGATACGCATCAAGTAGATCAAACCTTGGTGCGGGATCGAAACACCCAGGTCGCGGCATTTACGGACCAAGGTTTTTCCTGCGAACCCGGCAACCCAATCACCCACGGATTTGGTTCGCCTGATATCTGTCATGCAGGTGGCTAGTGTCAAATGACCAAAAAATGGATTCGGCGCGAATCCGGAATCGTGGGTCATCAAATAGCTGTAGAGCTCTTTGGTCATTTATCGCTTTGAGGAAATATACATTTTTAGAACAGATTATTTCTCTGAGCAAGAAGGTAAATTACCTTTTCAAATTCAGAGTCAGCTAATCGGTCTCCGTCAATAGTTGCAATTTGATCCGATGAACTTGTTGATCGCCCTTTGTAAACTTTAAATTTGTCTACAGTGATTATCTGATCCGAAGAACTAGTTGAACGGCCTTTGTATATTTTGCTGCCGTCAAAATTTAAACCGCTTGAACTAATATTTTTTATTTCATCTGACGAGCTAGTTGATCGCCCTTTGAAAAATTTCCCTTTTTCTATTGTATAGATTTGGTCAGATGAACTAGTTGATCTTCCTTCATAAACCTTCGTTGACATTTTGTTTCTCCTATGAATTTATAAACTATAAAATATTTCTACAACACTTCCTCGCAAGATCAATTCAGCGCGCCCTGATTTCAAAGGCCGCGTCGTCAAATAGCCACGTATTTGAAGAGGTCGCCCCCGATTTTGGCTTCAACTCTCTCCCGTCACAAATCCAGTCCCGAGGTAATTCGATTTCATTTGTCATGATGTTTCCTTGTTGTTAATGGTTGCCGTTGGAGCCTCAGACCGTGCAATACGTGTTTATCGACATACCATTGCGCGGGGTGATTTCCACATATATTCGTGTTTTTTATGCGAGCTTTTCGAGCATGCGTAGTCACGGATCAGGCCTTACATTTGATATTTCATCCATCTGTCTAATGTAAGACCTGCCCCCGTGATTCTGCTATAGCAATTCGCCTATTTCAAGAGAATCAAACCAATCGCTATAAATTCGAATCATCCGGGTTCGTGCCGCATTCATGAAGGCGGCAGCTTTTTCTGGTATGTCAATTTCGATTTTGCTCATCGAAAATGCTTCGCATTCAGCTTGATCATGAATAAAACTATTTTTGAAATCTTTTTGTTCTATCGAATCTGTACGATCACTCTTGCTCCTGTTTTCTTCTAATGGCCAAGCGCGAAAATTGCCAATTGTATTTACCCATTCATCACAGGCAATTTTTAGTATTTTTCCTCTTTTGTCGTGAAGCGTCGCCGATGGAAGGATGTGATCAAAATCCCAAGGTCGGTTGGATTCCTTCCATGTGTCAGCACGTGAAGGGTCATACTCTTTGAATCTGGAACACATGAACTCTCGTTGTGCAAACAGTAGTAAATCTTTACTTTTCTTTATGCGGTCAATAATTGGCCATTCATGATTAGCCCTATTCTGTTTCTGTTCAGGTTGGCTTTTATTGACTATCTCCCCCCAAAAGCTCCAATCTTTCAAATTTTCATCCATAGAGTTTGGCTTTGAAATTAGCTCCTCCAACGCGCTGGGCGTTAGTATTTTTAAGATCCCCCGCCTGTTGTTTTGTGGCTCATTGATGTATCGCAACGCAGAATTAAAAATCTCTGGAGTTAATTTATCGCTGGAAAATGTTTTACTATAAATTCCGTCGATGGTGTCTGCTCGATGCTTGCCGCCAAACCAGTAAAGTGCAGTGGACAAACCGAGAAGTCGTTTTCTTAGAGCAGAGATTTGTTCCGCCCCCAATTTTTCATTTCGAGTTTTTTGGGCTATGTGAAGCAGAAGCAAAAAAACATCGGGTGCATTCTGCGCAAGACTCGTTCTCAAGACCGGTGGCAAGCCAAAGTCGCCTTCTTCCCCATTATGAAGTAGCCATTGATCAATCTGAAGTAAATTTAAATGCAAATCAGAACTACTAAAATCTATGCGCCCGATATTTATACCTAAATACTGCTCAAGTAGATCTTTTTCAGCTTTAGCTTTTGCGTCGTAGGAAACACTACGTATCCGGCTGATAGAAAGAGGCGCAGGTAGTTTGGTTTGACGTTCTTTCTTACCGTCACCGATCAGCGCAGCACGAGCCGAGAGCATTGCTAAAGATGAACCTGACATGGGTTGCTGAGGACTTTCATTTTTATCTTTAATAGCGCCAAATGACTCCTCAATGCGCGGCCAGTATGCTTTAATCATCGAAAAGGCTAACTCCTCACCACGCAATTCAGTCCCTCCGCTATTCAAGCGCTGGAACAAGTGTTCGACTATTGAAATTCTGTCATCAGCACCTTGCTCTTCAGTATTTGCATTCCGCTCCTGAATGCTTACTTCCGTAAGAATTTCCGGTGGAACTTCTAGCGCCACAACAGAGATTGATTTTGCGTAGCCAAGTCCTTTTTCAATGAGCACTAACTTTTCATTTTTGGCATTATTTAAATGCGCTCTTATCAGTTCGGCTGCCTTATCTGCCCATGTTCTTCCCTTGATATCTTCACACTCACGCAGAACATCTTCCCATAGATGTTTCTCATTTAGTGAATTTAATATGGCCGCACGAATTAACCACGAAAATGGAATCGGTATCTTGCTTTCTTGAGGCCACGCCTTAAAAAGAAACTTAGGCCGCAGACGGCGACCATCCTCGTTTTCTTCGCCATATTTTTCTAGTGCATCATGTATCTTTTCAACACCCAAAGGATCAGCGTTGTCATTGGTCTTGTAGCCCCAAGGATGCGCAGTGGTCAGCACACGAAATAAAAATTGTCTCGTACTGCCACTCGGCAGCATCTCTGGCTGAAGGTCTATCCAAAGATAAGCTCGCCTGTCTTTCCTGTCTATTTCATCAGCACATGGATTCAAAAACCCTAGAGAAATGGCATTACACCTTTGCTGACCATCTAGAAGATGAAATTTAACTTCATTTGAAAGCCATCCACTCCCATTATTTCCGAATTGTTTTGTTTGTGACTCCAGTTTTTTACAAATCACGAACGCTCCAATTGGAAATCCACGCATGATGGAATCCCAAAGTAACTCTACCTGTCCAGCATTCCATATCGCTCCACGTTGCAATGAAGGTATTTCTGCAATAACGCAAGGCACTTTTCCCGCAGCAGTTCTTTTGTCTTGCCACGATGCAATGTCTTGCACAGATAAGGGATAAAAATTTTCACGTTTTTCGTTTGTCATTGATACATTCCAAAAAAATTTATTTATAAAGTTGACACGCATCAACTAACGCCATGTTAATTTTCTCCCGCAACTCCATCGGCGCACACACCTCAACCCCAGCCCCTTGCCCCAACAACCACCAATGCAATTGCCAAGTATCGTTGACCGTTGCCGTCAATCGCACCCACCCATCCGCTTCTGGTTCAATTTTCTGATCCGCAGCCAGCGGCGTCTCGGCCAGAAATGCGGCAACCCCTTCGGTGCAACGCAATACAAGTTGAATGGGCTCGCCCTGATTCGCAAAATCCGCCAGCCCGCTGGCAATAGCGGCATCCAGATTGAACCCTTCGGATACCTTGGCGGCTGCGTCCAGAATCTCTACCTTGCTGAACCGGTGTAGCGCATACAAACGCGCTTCAGCATAGTCCCACGCGCTGGCTACCAGGTAAGTCACCGCACCACGCATGATGAGGCCCAGGGGGTGCAGCACATAGTCTTTGGGCTGGTCGCTGCTCGCGGATTGATAGCGTGCAGCGAGCTGTTTGTTTTCCAGCAGGCCTTGATAAATTGCGGCTTGAACGGCTTCATTGACGACTGGTGGCAGCAGCGGCTGGGCGGGCGGCACGACGCGCACTTTGTTGAGCCAGTCTTTGGAGTGGTTGTTGTTTTGCTTCTCCACTTTGTCCAGTTTGGATTGCGCCAGGCTGAACACGCCGTTCAAGCCATCGAGCATGGACGCGGGCAGGAGCTGCTTCAGATGGGTTTCGACCAGTCGCATGGCCAGGGCTTCGGGCACGCTCATGCCGGGTATGTCGAGGTTTGCGCCCTTGATCCAACGCCAGCCATAGTCGCGCGTGTTTTTGTCGTTCAGTTCAATGGGAAATATCTCGCTCAGTTCTTTCAGGTCGCGCTGCACGGTACGCACGGATACGTCGTAGCCAGCGTCATTCAACTTGGCGGCGATCTCGCTGGCTTTGTCCCAGCGGCCGTCGTGTTTGGAGTCGGAGCGGCTGACGGTCAGCATGCGCATCATTTCCCATTGACGCAGCAGGGTGGATTTTTTGTCGACTTGTGCCATGTCAGTCCTGCGCGGTTTGCAAGGTCAAATTGGGTGCTGGCGGTGACGCGATGCTTCCTGCCAAGAACCAAGCCAACCGCACCATGGCCAGGGTGTCAAGCGTGCAGTAGTCGCGTAGGCCCTGTGTCAGTTTTTGCTTGACGGCTTCTAGCGTGCTGGGGTGCAAAATTTCGCGGTACGCGTCTTGAGCCGCGCCGCCGTGACCCACGGCGAGCTGGGTGTAATCGAGCTCCGGTGCGATGGTGGGCAGCACGGCCTTGATCGACCATGACCCGAGCATGGCCGGGTGGTAGTAGCTGACCCTGGCCAGCGGCCACAGGTCAACGATGCGCTCGTTGATGGCAAGTAAGGCCGGGGCCAGCTCCAAAAACAACGCCGCAAGCTCCGCAATACGGCTTTTCTCGAACGCCTGGAAATAGACAAACACCGGGCCATCGGTGCCCAGCGCCGCAATCATGGTTTCGGCACAGGCCCTGCGCGGGTCGTTGCCCGACACGTCCAGAAACATGGCGTGCTGCAACTGGCCGGGTGCGTGCTCGGTGTGGCATGACCACTGAAACGGCACCTGGGTGCTGTACGGGCTGGTAAGCGCCCAGCGCGGCACGGCCATATTGATGGTCTCAAAGTCCAGGTAGTAGCGGGGATAGGCCAGTTCAGCCAATGTGTCCGCCGCCTCCCGGGTGAGCTCGGCCACGCCGGTTTGACTGACACGCTGGATGCGTTGCTGGGTTTCGTTCAGGTATTCATCGGGCACTTCGAGCGCATCTTCAAAACCTTTGCTGCGTAAATCGTCTTTTGTGGTTGTTCGCATTTTGGAGAACACGTCCAGCGAATACGCTGGCAACACTGGCTGAGCAATGTTGCTGCTGCAGTAGGCTTTGAACGGGCATTCAAACGGATCATCACACTGGCCACCCATCGCAATGCTGGGCTCATCGCCAGCCAGGGTGCTGCGGACCTCTGCAATCCAGCCGGGCACCAGTTCAAGCAAAGGGTAAACCACTTCATCGAGGGGCGCATGGTGAAACAAACCCTGGTAGTTGCCGTCACCCTGGTACACAAACGCCGTGTCAATGTGCGCCAACTCAATGGCGGCCAACGCAATGCCGTTTTGCCGCAGCACCCAGGCTTGAATGGCGCAGTCGTCAACGTGATACGGCTTGACGCTGGCAGACGACTTCACCTCGACCATGCGGTAGCCGCTGGGGCTGGGCAACAACAGATCGGCACGCACCAGCACGCCATCGTGCTGGAAGGTGGCTTCAAAAATGGGCCGGTCTGGATGGGCTGCCATGGCTGCAGTGGTGGCGGCAAGGGCGGCGGTCAGGTCATCGTCGTCCCGAATCAGAATACCGTCAGGGAACAGCCCTTGCGCCACTTCGCCCACTTTGTAGCCAATCTGAAAGCTGCGCTCGGCCACGTCGGACACTTCCAGCAGATCGCGCTTGTGAATTTGCAGCCACAGGCGTTTGGGGCATTGCTTCCAGGCAGCGATGCGAGATTTGGAGAGTCCGTGGCGAGCCATGCTGCGTCCCTTTTTGTTTGTCTGGATAGCAGCATAACAAGCAGGTGCGACAAAATACGACGCTTACTGTAAATAGCCTGATCGGCGCTGGTATTTCTATGACATTTAGGCCTGCAACGCCCGAATTACGTGCGTAAGAAGCTATAAAAATAGGAGCGTCTACGAAGAAATTGTCACCTTCGTGCAGGCGAGAGCGGTGTTGCGGTGCAGTTGCAAGACGGGTTCGATGCACCCAGCCGCATCGCGCTGGTAGCCACCCGCCAGGTTCCACACCAGCGGGCGTCCCTTGAATGCACGAAAGACCGCCAGGTCGCGCTTGAGCATTTCGCGCGTGGTGAGCAGTCCACCCAATGGGTCGTTGATATGGGGGTCGGCACCGGCCTGATAGATCACCAGGTCGGCGCGGGCGCATTGTTGTATTGCCGTATTCAACCAGGCCATGAAGTGCACGGCATGGTGACCTACGCCTTGTTCGCCTTCAAAGTGTTGCCCCATGGTGTAGTGGCTGATGCTGCTTTGCAAACCCAGCCGGGCAATGATGTCGTCGGTGCCATTGCCGTAATGCACATCGCAATCAAGGATGGCGACGCGTTGCACCAGCCCAAGGTCGAGCAGTTTGACGGCGGTAACCATCAAGCCGTTGAAAGTGCAATAGCCTTCCGGCTCATCAAAGCCCGCATGGTGAAAGCCGCTGGTGGGCGAACAGACTGCTGTCTGATGCGCCAACGCCCAATGTGCGGCAGCCAGCAGCGATCCGCTGGTGTAGGGCAGCGATGCTGCCACTTCGGGGTCTTGGTTGCTAAAGCCGTTGCGCCGCTTCAAATCAAGAACATCGTCCACCATTTGCGGGTTGTGAACGCGCTTGAAGTCTGCACGGCTTACCGGCTCAAAACTCTCAATGTCGCGTGCGTCGATGAGTCCCAGGGCAAGCCATTCGTCAATGACCTGCTTGGGTTTGTATGCAGATGGCGAGTAGGCGGCTTGGTTGCTGGCGACTTGCTCTTGGCGGTAGAAAATTTTCATGGAGATATTGGTTTGGCAATGTGCATTGGGCAGCATGCCATTGTCCATTTACGTGCGACAGCCTGCGACGCATCCAAAAATCCGGAGCTACCGCATTTCTGACAAACCTGCTCCGCTGCTATTTTTATCAAACACACACAACAGCGCCGCGCGGGCGCAGGAGTTAAGAGTTAAAGTAGATAGATGCCCGCCAACTTCGACACCCCTCAAAAACAACTCTCCATGCTGCAAGTGCTGGCCTGCGGGGCCGCGATTGTGACGCTATCCATGGGCATACGCCACGGCTTCGGCCTGTGGCTGCAACCGATCACCCAGGCCCAGGGCTGGACGCGCGAAACCTTTGCCTTTGCCCTCGCCGTGCAAAACCTGTCTTGGGGCGTGTTCGGCATTTTTGCCGGCATGCTGGCCGACCGGTTCGGCGCGTTTCGTGTCATTGCGGGCGGCGCCGTGCTGTATGCGCTGGGCCTGGTGGGCATGGCGCTGTCGCCGACCGGCCTGCTGTTCACACTGAGCGCCGGCGTGCTGATCGGCGCGGCGCAGGCGGGCACCACCTATGCGGTGATCTATGGTGTGATCGGCCGCAACATCCCGGCCGAAAAACACTCCTGGGCCATGGGCGTGGCGGCGGCGGCGGGCTCTTTCGGGCAGTTCCTGATGGTGCCGACCGAGGGCTTTTTAATCAGCAGCCTAGGCTGGCAGCAGGCCTTGCTGGTGCTGGCCGGGGCGGTGCTGCTGATCATGCCGCTGGCCATCGGCCTGCGTGAAAGCAGTTTTACCGGCGGGCAGGCCGGAAAGCGTACACAAACCATCAGCCAGGCGCTGCGCGAAGCCTTCAAATACCCGAGCTTTCAGCTCCTGATGGCAGGCTATTTTGTCTGCGGTTTTCAGGTGATGTTTATTGGCGTACACATGCCAAGCTTCCTGCAAGACAAAGGCCTGTCGCCGCAGGTGGCGGGCTACGCGCTGGCGCTGATCGGTCTGTTTAATATTTTTGGCACTTACATCGCAGGCTCGCTTGGGCAGCGGATGGCCAAAAGGAAAATCCTGGCAACCATTTATTTTTCCCGTTCGGTGGTGATTGCCGTGTTTGTGCTCGCGCCAATCAGCCCCATGAGTGTCTATATTTTTGCCAGCCTGATGGGCTTGCTGTGGCTATCAACGGTGCCGGTTACCAACGCCGCCGTGGCGCAGATCTTCGGCATTCAGCATTTTTCGATGCTCAGTGGCTTTGTATTTTTCAGCCACCAGATCGGCTCGTTTTTGGGTGTCTGGCTGGGCGGCGTTTTGTATGACCGCACCGGCAGCTACAACATCATCTGGTACATCACCATTGCACTTGGCATTTTTGCCGGACTGATTAATTTGCCGGTGCGCGAAACGCCGATTCATCGCGCTACAGTTGGCGGACTGAAGGCCGCTTGATATGATTCCACTTCCAGATCAATACGATATGTTGTTGCTTCGCCTTGCCGTGCTACAGCACTGTCTGCGGCTTCGCGCCTAATCTCCTATCGATCTGGAAATGGAATGAGATACCAACGCGCCTTGAAAATCAGCGCTTGGGCGGCTGCGCTGGCTGCTTTGCTGGGAGTGTTTGCCCTGTACACACGGCCGGATTTTCTGCTCACACTCGCCAATCAGGTTTGGGCCTGTTTTTAAATGCACGGTGCTGAACAAGCTTCGCACTGGGTTCAACGCTGGTCACATCTCGTCAAACCACAAGGCCTGGTGCTGGACGTGGCCTGCGGTCATGGCCGTCACGCGCACTGGTTTTATTCTAAAAATCACTCTGTCGCCCTGGTGGATAGATCGCAGGCAGCTATTGATTCAATCGCACTGCCAACCGAGCGCTGCGAAAAGGTGGTGGCCGACATCGAGAATGGCCCGTGGCCGTTTGCAGGCCGACAGTTCGATGCAGTCGTCGTCACCAACTACCTGTGGCGGCCTTTGATGCCCACCTTGCTGCTCAGCCTGCTGCCTGCCGGCGTGCTGATTTACGAAACCTTTACCCAGGGCAACGAAACCGTCGGCAAGCCTTCGCGTCCCGATTTTTTACTGCGTACCGGGGAACTGCTGACGGTTTGCAGCAGTCTCACGGTAGTGGCGTTTGAAGAAGGCTTTGAAGCAGACTTTGGAGATGAGGCCTCCCGGCAAGGCATGAGGTCAGCACGCTTTGTGCAGCGCATTGTGGCGCTTCGCGAACCGGAAGGTCAGGCAGGCAACATCCCGCGCCACCTGCTGGCCTAGGGATCCTAGCCTGCTTCAGGCACGGCCCGCAACGTGGCGGGCGGCAGTCGGGCTCTGGGTAGAATGCGGGATTGCCCCCAGAGTTAAACCCAAGACATGAAAACCATTACTGGCAGCATCGTTGCACTGGCGACACCCTTGCATGAAGACGGCAAGGTCGATTACCCGACCCTGCGCAAGCTGGTCGACTGGCATATTGCCGAGGGCACCGACTGCATAGGCGTGGTGGGCACGACTGGAGAGTCACCTACTGTCAACGTTGAAGAGCATTGCGAGATCATTCGCGTCTCGGTCGAGCAAGCCAACAAGCACGGTGCCAAACGTGTGCCTATCATGGCCGGTTGCGGTGCCAATTCGACCGCCGAGGCCATAGAGCTTGCAAAGTTTGCAAGACAGGTTGGTGCCGACTGCCAGTTGCAGGTGGTGCCCTATTACAACAAGCCGACGCAAGAAGGCCAATACCTGCACTTCAAAGCCATTGCCGAGGCCGTTGGCGACCTGCCCTGCGTGCTGTACAACGTGCCGGGGCGTACCGTGGCCGATATGCTTCACGCCACGGTGCTGCGTCTGGCCCAGGTGCCAGGCATTGTCGGCATCAAGGAAGCCACCGGCAACATTGAGCGGGCGCAGTGGCTCATCAGGGAAGCACCGAAAGGCTTCGCGGTTTACTCGGGTGACGACCCGACCGCTGTGGCATTGATGCTGTGCGGTGGCCAGGGCAATATCAGCGTTACCGCGAATGTGGCCCCCAAACTGATGCACGAGATGTGCAAGGCAGCCGTGGCTGGCGATGCCAGAGGCGCCATGGAACTGCAAATGAAATTGCTGCCGCTTCACAAACATCTTTTTGTTGAAGCCAACCCGATTCCCGTGAAATGGGCGATGGCGCGCATGGGCCTGTGCGGCCCGACCTTGCGCCTGCCGATGACACCGCTTGAAGCGTCCAATAAAGCAACCGTTGAAGGCGCACTGCGCCAGTGCGGCCTGATCTGATTTTTAAGGAACCCAAAGTGAAGACATTGCAAAAAGCTTGCAACCTACAGAGGGCAAAAACAGTCGGCACAGCATCCATCCTGGCCGCCACCATGCTGCTCACCAGTTGCTCCAGCGTGAGCAACCTGCTTGCGGGCGACAAGATTGACTATAAATCCAGCGGCAAGGTCGGGCCGTCACTGGACGTGCCACCAGACCTGACGCAACTGTCCCGCGAAACCCGCTACGTGGTGCCGGGTAGCGCCATCACGGCCAGCGCTTACCAGTTGGGCTCGGGTTCCAGCCAGATCGTTCCGGTAGCCGCCACCAGCGTTGGTGATGTGCGCATTGAACGCGCTGGCAACCAGCGCTGGCTGGTGGTCAATCGCCCGGCTGACCAGCTCTGGAGCCTGGTGCGTGACTTCTGGCTGGAGAGTGGTTTTCTGCTGGCACTCGATCAGGAAAAACTCGGCATCATGGAAACTGATTTTGCCGAGAACCGCGCCAACATTCCGCAAGACTTTATTCGCTCAACCATAGGCAAGCTTTTTGATGCTCTATATTCAACCGGAGAGCGCGACAAGTTTCGCACCCGCCTGGAGCGTAACGCCATCGGGGGTACCGAGATTTACATCAGCCACCGGGGCATGGTTGAAACCGTTCACACCCGCACGGCAGGTGCAGCAAGCGGTGGCGACACCATCTGGCAACCACGTCCGGCGGATCCGGAACTCGAAGCCGAGTTTTTACGTCGCCTGATGCTCAAGCTCGGGGTCAGCCAGGAACAATCCAAGGTATTGCTTGCAGCGGGTGCAACAGCCCCTACATCCCGCGTTGCCAATGTCAACGGTACGCCAGTGGTTCAGATGGACGAAGACTTTGACCGCGCCTGGCGCCGTGTGGGTCTGACGCTGGATCGCACCGGCTTTACGGTAGAAGACCGTGACCGGGCACAGGGTACTTACTTTGTGCGCTACGTGGAGCCGACATCGGACAGCAAGGAGTCGGGCTTTTTGAGCAAGCTGTTCAGCCTTTCTGGATCATCAGCCGTGCCACCGCTGAAATACCGTATTGCCGTGAAAAGCCAAGGCAATGCTACGACAGTATCCGTGCTCAATGCTCAGGGTGCAGCCGAGGCATCGGCCAACGCCCAGCGCATTGTCAAGATCATCGCCGATGATCTGCGTTAGGGCCGCTTAACCAGAAGCACTGCCTACACCCTGCACCAAGCAAAAAAAGCCGCCAGACACAAGGTCTGGCGGCTTTTTTTAATCGAGAAAAAGAATTACTTCTTCACTGCGTCGGTAGCCTATTTTGCAGCAGAAGCAGAACCCATTGCCGGAGAAGCAGCAGCGGTAGCGCCAGCAACAGCGCCGACGGCAGCAGAAGCAGCAGCAGCAGCAGGGGCAGCAGCTGGGGCAGCAGCTGGGGCAACCACAGCGGCTGGAGGAGGAACAACAACAGGAGCTTTTGCTTCTTCTTTTTTACCGCAAGCAGCCAGTGCAGCAGCGGCGATAACAGCTACCAGAACGAGAGATTTATTCATTTTTACTATCCTTAAAGATTTAACAGAAAACAATTTCCGGAAATTGTCAAAAAACCAGACTAAAAACTCAGATGTCATTTGACCAGGCAAAAGGACTCGAGCTCTTTTGCCCTGCGTAAGATTATAGCCCGCTTTAAGTTTTTTGGGCTCTGACCCCAATAACTTTAAATACCGAGAGTAGTCGCCGGAAACGCTGGCGAGGAGCGGCGCAGGCATTCATCGAGCCGCTCCCTGAGCGCCACACGCCTGTCAGCCTCAAACCCGGCCATGCCCGTGCAGCGCTCCAGATCAAGCCGCTGGCAAACCCATACCGGACTCCACAGGGCGCTGGGAAAATCGTCTGCCGAGAGCGAGGCATTACCCCTGCATTCGACAATATGCGCCCAGGTGCGGCGCCACGTCACGAAACGCGCGTGTCGCCGCAGCACCTCGTCATAACTTTTGGCCAACATGGTCAATTTGCGGCCAGATTTTGACCAGTCGTTGAGCGACTGGGCCACTGCCCGCTCCCCCAGTGGCCAGTCCTCAAAGCTGCGGTCAGCCATGATGATTTCACGCCAGCCCTGCGCTGCCGCAGCAGCAAAAGCCAGCCGAATGTGTTCGGCAAACTCAGTCGGCCCGCTAAAGCGCCCTTGCGGCAACGAAGGCAAAGCCAGTTCGCCATTTACATCCATTTTGTTTGTACCCATAAGCTAAAAATCTCCGGCTGGCTGCGCAGCGACCAGCCATCCGGCTTCATGCCAGTCGGCCAGCAACTCCTGCGCCGCAGGGCTGGCTTTTTTCAACTCCCCGGCTGACAGAGCGCGCTGGTCAGCCAGGCGCTGCATCAGCCGCGCATCGGCACCACTGGCCCGATAGCTTTCACCATTGATAAAAATATGGTCTGCGTCATACATCATGCGGGTCCGCGCATCCAGGCCAATACCAGTTATGCCAATTGTGCCAGTTGTACCCGTTGCGCCCGTTGGCATCCATACATCGGTGGCCGCATCAAACCATACCGAAGGTTTGGCTGCCGTCATGTACTCACCAAGAGCGCAAGCCACTGCCAGCGGGTCTTGCAAAGCCTGCATCACAGCTGCCGTTGCAAAGCCCGCAAGGGCTGCGGGCAGCGCCGCAGGTGTTGCGGTTGCCAACTGGTCAGGGTCGCGGTACAGCACGGGTTTGCGATTCGTTTGGCGCTTTGTTTGGCGCTTTGTGGGCAAACCATCTTCTTCGACCGATGACTCTGCGGCATCTTCGCTGAATTCGGCCAGGCGATGCAGCAGTTCCGCAGCCAGCTCACGCTGCGCCGGGGCCCTGAAACCAATCGAATAGGTCATGCAATCGGCGGCTTTACCGTCAGGCTGAAATGCGGCTTCGGCAATACCATCGTGGGCATAGCCCGGGGGCAAGTAAAGCATGTCACCAGCTTCCAGCAAAAACTCTTCTTCAGGCTCAAAGTTCTGCAATATCTTCAAGGGCACATCCGCTTGCAGCGTCAGGTCTTTTTGTTTGCTGATTTTCCAGCGACGACTGCCACTGGCCTGCAACAAAAACACGTCGTAGCTGTCAAAGTGCGGGCCTACGCCACCACCCGTCGTGGCAAATGAAATCATCAAATCATCCAATCGCGCGTCCGGAACAAAACGAAACCTCTGTAGCAAACGGTGCGCCTTCCCGTCATGCCCGTCAACGCCCTGCACCAGCAGCGTCCATGCGCTCTGGCTCAAGGGCGGCAGGCTACGCGGCGTAAAAGGCCCGCGCTCCATGGACCAGGTCAGCTTGCCTTTTTTGCTGTTGTTCACCACAAGCCGGGACTCGACTTCATCACGTGCAGCAAGTTTGAACAGCTCTGAACGGCTCAATACCGGTTTGAAGCCTGGCAGCGCCTGCCGCACCAGCAAAGGCTTTTTCTGCCAATGGCGACGCATGAACTGGGCCGGTGTCAAACCGGCGAGAAGGGGTAGAGACTGATTGACATGCATGGGACAATTGTCGTGGGGTTTTTGGGGTCAGAGTCCAAATTCATCGTGCCTTTGGCACGCCCGCCGGGTGCGATGCTCTGCATCGCAATGAAATTGGCGTCTGACCCCAATAACCCCCATCAGCTCTTGCCAGTCGAGCCATAACCGCCCTCGCCGCGTTCGCTGGCAGGGAACTCGCTCACCACATTGAACTCGGCCTGCACCACGGGCACGATGACCAGTTGGGCAATCCGCTCCATAGGCTCAATGGTGAAAGGCACGTCGCTGCGGTTCCATGCGCTCACCATCAACTGGCCCTGGTAGTCGCTGTCAATCAGACCGACAAGGTTGCCCAGCACAATGCCATGCTTGTGGCCAAGACCGGAGCGCGGGAGGATAAGGGCTGCGTAGCGGGTATCGCGCAAAAAAATCGCGATACCCGTCGGCACCAGTTTCCAGGCATTGGCCTGCAGCACCAAGGGCTCCATCAGGCAGGCCCGTAAATCCAGCCCCGCACTGCCCGCCGTAGCATAGGCTGGCAAGTTATCAACAAGGCGCGGGTCGATGATCTTAATGTCGATTTTCATGAAATCTTTTCTCTTTTTTAAACTTTGCCAATGCGGAGCGCGACTTCGCGTACCAGTGCGCGTGCCAGTGACAGCTTGGACGCGCGGGGCAATTCAGTACTCCCCTTTGCATCAACCAGCAGCAAGGCATTGTGGTCTTGTCCGAACGTGTCAGGGCCAATATTGCCGACCAGCAACGGTACGTTTTTACGCAGGCGCTTGGCCTGCGAGTGCTCATGCAGGTCGTGGCTTTCTGCTGCGAAGCCGACGCAGAACAGCCTGCCCGCCTGGGCGTTTTCAGATTTTGCAACGGTGGCAAGAATATCGGCGTTCTCTTCAAACACCAACTGCGGCCCTACTACAGAGCCTTCCTTTTTTAGTTTGCGGTCTGAAGGCGATGCGACACGCCAGTCCGCCACTGCTGCAGTCGCTATAAAAATAGTAGCTGCTTGCGCCCGTGGAATAACGGCTTCAAGCATATTTGAGGCTGATTTCACGTCAATTCGTGTCACACCGCGCGGTGTCGGCAAACTAACAGGGCCTGCAACCAGCGTGACCTCGGCACCGGCCTCGCGGGCAGCGCGCGCAATCGCAAACCCCATCTTGCCGCTGGACAAATTGGTAATGCCACGCACCGGGTCAATCGCCTCATAGGTCGGCCCTGCCGTCACCAGCACCTTCTGGCCAGCCAGTACTTTGGGGGTGAAAAAGGCAATGATGTCTTCCAGCAGTTGCTGTGGCTCCAACATGCGGCCATCGCCCGTTTCACCGCAAGCTTGATACCCATTGCCCACACCCAGCACGGTTGCGCCGTCCGCCTCCAGTTGCACAAAATTGCGCTGGGTTGCAGGGTGTACGTACATCTCGCGGTTCATGGCAGGCGCTACCAGCAACGGCACCTTGCCGATTGGCCGGGCCAGACACATCAAACTCAAGAGGTCATCTGCACGCCCATGCAGAAGTTTGGCCATGAAGTCGGCGCTCATGGGTGCAATCAAAATCGCATCGGCTTCACGCGACAGGTTGATGTGCGCCATGTTGTTCGGCTCACGGCTGTCCCACTGGCTGGTAAACACCGGCCTGTTGCTCAATGCCTGCATGGTCACGGCGGTGATGAACTGCTCGGCAGCTTCGGTCATCACCACCTGCACCGTGGCACCCGCCTTGATAAGGGCACGGCACAGCTCTGCGGCCTTGTAGCAGGCAATGCCGCCCGTCAGGCCCAGCACAATGTGTTTGCCTGCCATATCCAATGGCTCGCCAGAAATGTCGGTTATCGATGAATTCGTCATGCCCCGCAATGTATCATTTTGGAGAGTTCTTCATCCGGATCAAATCGGCTCAGGTCTCAATACTGTTCGGTTAAACCTAAAACCGTTCGGGCTGAGCTTGTCGAAGCCTTGCTCTGTGCTGGCAACCCTTCGACAAGCTCAGGGCGAACGGGCTTAAACGAACAGTATTGGCTCAGGTCTAGGAGCCTATAATCGCAATTTCCCACCCAGCGAGCTTTTCGGCTTGTATCTGACATGACCAAATTTGTCTTCGTCACCGGCGGTGTGGTGTCTTCCCTAGGCAAGGGAATCGCCTCAGCCTCCCTCGCTGCGATCCTTGAATCGCGCGGCCTCAAAGTCACTTTAATAAAACTGGATCCCTACCTCAACGTTGATCCCGGCACCATGTCGCCGTTTCAGCACGGCGAAGTTTTTGTTACCGACGATGGCGCAGAAACCGACCTTGACCTCGGCCATTACGAGCGTTTTATTGAAACGCGCATGAAGAAGACCAACAACTTCACCACTGGTCAAATCTACAAAAGCGTACTTGAAAAAGAACGCCGTGGCGACTACCTCGGCAAGACCGTGCAGGTCATTCCGCACGTCACCAACGAGATTCAGGAATTCGTCAAACGCGGCGCCGGATATGAAACACCTGACGCAGTTGACGTGGCCATTGTCGAAATCGGCGGCACGGTGGGCGACATCGAATCCCTTCCCTTTCTTGAAGCCGTGCGGCAAATGAGCCTGCGCATGGGTGCTAACAACACGGCATTTGTACATTTGAGCTATGTGCCCTGGATAGCCGCTGCGGGCGAGCTCAAGACCAAACCGACCCAGCACAGCGCCAAGCAACTGCGTGAAATCGGCATTCAGGCCGATGTGCTGCTGTGCCGCGCCGACCGCCCCATTCCGCAGGAAGAGCGCGACAAGATATCGCTGTTCACGAACGTGCCAGAGTGGGGCGTTATCTCGATGTGGGACGTGGACACCATTTACAAAGTACCACGCATGTTGCACGAGCAGGGCCTCGATGGCCTAATTTGCGACAAGCTGCGCCTGAACACACCGCCAGCCAATCTCAAGCGCTGGGATGATCTGGTGTATGAAACCGAACACCCGCAAAACGAAGTCCACATTGCCATGGTTGGCAAGTATGTTGACCTGAGCGACAGCTACAAATCACTGAACGAAGCACTTCGCCACGCGGGCATGAAAAACCATGCCAAGGTCGTTATTGAATATGTCGACTCTGAAACCATCACCCCTGAAAACGTCTCGCGCCTGGCCAAGTTTGACGGCATTCTGGTGCCTGGTGGTTTTGGTGTGCGTGGTGTTGAAGGCAAGATTTGCGCTGCCCGCTACGCCCGTGAAAACAAGCTGCCATACCTCGGCATTTGCCTGGGAATGCAGGTCGCCACGATTGAATTTGCGCGCCATGTTGCTGGCCTGAAAGATGCAAACAGCACCGAGTTTGACCTGCAAACGCCACACCCTGTCATTGCGCTGATAACCGAATGGAAAGACGCTGACGGCAGCATCAAGATGCGTGATACCAAGTCCGACCTGGGCGGCACCATGCGCCTGGGTGCGCAAAGCTCTGACGTTGCCAAAGGCACGCTGGCGCACAGGATTTATGGCGATGTGGTTACCGAGCGGCATCGCCACCGCTACGAGGCCAACGTCAATTACCTGGATCAACTGCGTGCGGCTGGCCTGGTGATTTCCGCGCTCACGCAGCGCGAGCAGCTGACTGAAATCATCGAACTACCGCAAACTGTTCACCCCTGGTATGTGGGTGTGCAGTTTCACCCGGAGTTCAAGTCCACGCCGTGGAACGGGCATCCGCTGTTTAACGCTTTCGTTTTGGCAACGCTCGACCACCAGGTCGAAGGCAAGTCCCTGAAGGTTGTGGCCTGAACATGCAACTCTGCGGATTTGATATTGGCCTCGACAAGCCCTTCTTCCTGATAGCTGGCCCCTGCGTGGTTGAGTCCGAGCAGTTGCAAATGGACACCGCCGGCACACTCAAGGAAATCACTGCCTCGCTCGGCATCCCTTTCATCTTCAAATCCAGCTACGACAAGGCCAATCGCTCCAGCGGTACCAGCTTTCGCGGCCCCGGTATGCAGAAGGGTCTGGAGATTTTGGCCAAGGTCAAACGCGACCTCGGTGTAGCCATCCTCACCGATGTGCATTCGGAAAGCCATATTGCCGAGGTTGCAGCCATCGTTGATGTATTGCAGACCCCCGCATTTTTATGCCGCCAGACCGACTTCATCTACGCAGTCGCGCAGTCGGGCAAGCCGGTGAATATCAAAAAAGGCCAGTTCCTCGCGCCCGGTGACATGAAAAACGTGATTGATAAAGCGCGTGCCGCAGCGCGTGAAAAAGGCCTCAGCGAAGATCGCTTCATGGCCTGCGAGCGCGGTGCCAGCTTTGGCTACAACAACCTGGTGTCTGACATGCGCAGCCTGGCCATCATGCGCGAGACGCAAGCGCCGGTTGTGTTTGATGCCACCCATTCGGTTCAACTGCCCGGCAGCAACGGCACCAGCAGCGGTGGCCAGCGTGAGATGGTGCCCGTGCTGGCACGCGCAGCGGTTGCCGTCGGTGTCGCAGGGCTCTTTATGGAAACCCATCCTGACCCCGCCAACGCCATGAGTGATGGCCCCAACGCTGTACCGTTAAAACACATGAAAGCCCTGCTGGAAACGCTGCTTGAACTGGATCGCGTGACCAAGAGAAACGGTTTTCTTGAGAATAATTTTGGTTTGTAATTTTTGATTTTTTGATTGAAAGACGAAAAAAAAATGAGCGCAATAGTTGACGTCGTCGGCCGCGAAATTCTCGACAGCCGTGGCAACCCCACCGTTGAATGTGATGTGCTGCTGGAGTCCGGGGTCATGGGCCGTGCGGCCGTGCCCTCGGGCGCGTCCACCGGCTCGCGCGAGGCCATCGAACTGCGTGACGGTGACAAGAGCCGCTACGGCGGCAAGGGCGTGCTCAAGGCGGTGGAGCACATCAACACCGAAATCTCCGAGGCCATTCTGGGCCTGGACGCTTCCGAGCAGGCCTTTCTGGACAAGACCCTGATAGACCTGGACGGCACCGACAACAAGTCGCGCCTGGGCGCCAATGCCATACTGGCCGTCAGCATGGCCGTGGCACGTGCAGCGGCTGAAGAAGCCGGCCTGCCGCTGTACCGCTACTTTGGCGGCAGCGGTGCGATGCAGATGCCAGTACCCATGATGAACGTCGTCAACGGCGGCGCACATGCGAATAACAACCTTGACCTGCAAGAGCTGATGATTATTCCGGTCGGCGCGCCCAGCTTTCGCGAAGCCGTGCGTTACGGTGCAGAAGTTTTCCATGCCCTGAAAAAAATCCTGCACGACAAGGGCATGAGCACTACCGTCGGTGACGAAGGCGGCTTTGCACCCAACCTGACCAACCACGAAGCCGCTATCCAGCTGATTCTGGAGGCCATCGACAAGGCTGGCTTTGTCGCTGGTGAGCAGATTGCCCTCGGCCTGGATTGCGCAGCATCCGAGTTTTACAAAGACGGTAAATATGTGCTGGGCGCAGAAGGCCTGAGCCTTGACGCGACCGAGTGGACGAATACTCTAGCCACCTGGGTCGATAAATACCCCATCATCAGCATCGAAGACGGCATGGCCGAGGGTGACTGGGACGGCTGGAAAATTTTGACCGAGCGCCTGGGCAAAAAAGTGCAACTCGTCGGTGACGACCTGTTTGTGACCAACAGCAAGATTTTGAAAGAAGGCATCGACAAGCAGATCGCCAATTCCATCCTCATCAAAATCAACCAGATCGGCACCCTGACAGAAACCTTTGCCGCGATTGAAATGGCCAAGCGTGCTGGCTACACCACCGTTATCTCGCACCGCTCAGGCGAGACTGAAGACACCACCATTGCCGACATCGCCGTGGGTACCAACGCAGGCCAGATCAAGACCGGCTCACTGTCGCGTTCAGACCGCATGGCCAAGTACAACCAGTTGCTGCGCATTGAAGAAGACCTGGGCGAGGTGGCCACCTACCCGGGACGGGCGGCTTTCTACAATCTAAAGTGATGACCCCCACGCTCCTGGTTATTGGGGTCAGACACCAATTTCGCAGCGGTGCGAAGCACCGCACCCGGAGGGCGAGCCACAGGCTCGGCGAATTTGGGCTCTGACCCCAAAAACCAGCTGCCCCCCGAGGGGGCCGCATTTTGCCTTGGGACGGCCCGGCGGCAAAACATCCTTTCTAGAGGATCAACGTGAGTTCACGCTTAGTCCCCGCCCTCTTGATTGCGCTGCTGGCGCTTTTCCACGCGCAATTGTGGATAGGCCGGGGCAGCATTCCCAGCGTGCGCGAGATGCAGCAGCGACTGAGTGATCAAACAGTCAAAAACGCAAAAGCGCAATTGAGGAATGACCAGCTCTCAGCGGAAGTGCGCGACCTGAAAGAGGGGCTGGAAATGGTCGAAGAAAAAGCCCGCAGCGAACTGGGCATGGTAAAGCCCAATGAGATTTTTGTTCAGATCAACAAATAATTTCTGCTTAGGGAGTCAGAAATTTCCAAAATACCACTCACTCGTCATTGCGAGCGAAGCGCGGCAATCCATGCACCCGGAAGTCATGGATTGCCACGCTTCGCTCGCAATGACGGAAAAAGGTACATCGGTATCGTCTACCTCCCTTACTGCACCGCTCTACTGCACAGTCTCCGTAGGCGGTTGCTGCCGATCAGGCTGGGTAAAAATCTGCGCTGCATCCAGCGGGTCAAAATTGTAGGGCGCACCGCAAAATTCGCACCTCACCCCGACGTGGCCCTGCTCTGCAATCACGCTGTCAATCTCTGCAACCCCCAGGCTGTGCAGCATGTTGGCCACGCGCTCGCGTGAGCAGCTACAGCCAAAGCTGGGAGACAGCACTTCAAAGCGCGTGATGGGTTCCTCCCAGAACAGACGACGCAGTATGGTGTCGGCATCCAGCGTGAGCAACTCTTCGCGCTTGAGCGTGCTTGCCAGCATGGCGATGCGTTTGTAGTCTTCGTTTTTGCCAATCTGACCCCAATTACCCTGCCCCTTGACTGGCAGGCGTTGAATCAGCAGCCCCGCCGCCATATTGCCATCGGCGGCCAGAATCAGTTTGGTGTCCAACTGCTCGCTTTGCAGCATGTAGTGCTCCAGCACTTCAGCAAAATTTTCAATCTTCTCGTGCGCATCGCCAAACAGCGGCACCACGCCCTGGTAGGCCTGCTGTCCAGGTAATTTGTCTTTCGGGTCCAGCGTGATGGCGCAGCGGCCTTCGTTGTGTATGTTGACCAACTGACTCAGCGAACTGCCCGCATCGACCGTTCCGGTCACCGTGGCGGTGGCGCGCAGAGTCAAATCGGGCTGCACTTCAGCCACCGCCAGCTTGACCGGGCCGTCACCAAAAATCTGCAACACCAGCGCGCCTTTGAACTTGATATTGCCCTGCATCAACGCGCCAGCCGCCGTCATTTCACCCAGCAGGTGCATGACCTCGATGGGGTAGCCGCCAGCGGCTTGCCGGCGTTTGAGGATTTCCTGCCAGGAGTCGGTTAGGCGCACCAGCATGCCGCGCACCGGCAGCCCATCAAAAATAAATTTATGCAGTTCAGACATCAAGCCAGCTTCTTAAGCCCCGTTTTATAGCGGGCTGCGTTCTCGACATAGTGCTGCCCAAACATTTTTAAACCCTCAATCTGCTCGGCTGACATCTGGCGCACCGCTTTGGCCGGGCTGCCCATGATGAGCGAGCCATCGGGAAACTCCTTGCCCTCCGTCACCAGTGAGCCCGCGCCCACCAAGCAGTTCTTGCCAATTCTGGCGTCATTCAGCACCACTGCGCCTATGCCCACCAGCGAGTTATCACCAATCGTGCATCCATGCAGCATCACCTGATGGCCGATGGTGACGTTCTCGCCAAGCACCAGCGGATGGCCACGGTCGATGTGCAAAACGCTGTTTTCCTGAATATTGGAGCCTTTGCCAACCGAAATAACATCATTGTCACCCCGCAAAATCACACCAAACCAGACGCTAACGTTTTCCTCAAGCACCACCTGGCCAATGACCTGCGCACTGTCGGCCACCCAGGCGGTGGGGTGAATCGAAGGGATTAAATCGTCTAGTTGGTAGATCGCCATGGGTGTCCTGTTGTCCTGTCAATGATGGTCTGTGGAGCTCCAACCATTGTAAGGAGGCTACCCTTCAACCGCGCGGATGATGCTCGTGGTGAATTGCCTTCAGTCGCTCACGCGCAACGTGCGTGTAAATCGTCGTCGTTGAAATATCCGCATGTCCCAGCAGCATTTGCACGGCGCGCAAATCAGCACCATGGTTCAGCAGGTGCGTAGCAAAGGCGTGGCGCAGGGTGTGCGGCGAAAGGGGTGACGTGATGCCGGCTTGCAGTGCATATTTTTTGACCAGCATCCAGAGCATCACGCGACTCATGGCACGGCCACGATGGGTGACAAACAGGTCTTCGGTCTGCCGGCCTTTCAAAATTTCTGGCCTGGCCTGCGCGATGTATTGCACGATGGCTTCGCGCGCGGCCTGACCAAACGGTACCAGCCGCTCCTTGCTGCCTTTGCCCATCACACGCAGCACGCCGTCGTTAAGGCTCAAGTGAAAAGTTTTCAGCCCCACCAACTCGCTGACACGCAGGCCGCTGGCGTACAGCACCTCCAGCATGGCGCGGTCACGCAGGCCCAGCGCTGTGTCGTCGGGCGCGGCTAGCAGGGCTTCAACCTGTGCCTCGCTCATGGCCCAAGGTACGCGCAAGGCCTGTTTGGCCGATTGCAGCTTGAGCGTCGGGTCGGCATTGACAAAACGCTCGCGCAAAGCCCAGCGAAAGTAGCGTTTGAAGACGCTCAGCCGCCGATTCGCCGAAGTGGCCTTGGTGACGCTGTGACGGGCTGAAAAGTAGCCGTTTAAATCTGCCTCAACTGTTGCATCCAGGCCGCGATTGCCTTGGGCCTTTTCAGCCAGCCAGTCTGCGTACAGAGACAAATCACGCCGATAAGCCGCCAGTGTGTTTTTGCTCAAACCGTCTTCCAGCCATAGGGCGTCTATGAACGCGTCGATGCTGGACTGGCTTTGAGATTGCATGATGCCAACCATACCAAAAACTACCTGACGGAATTTGGCATCCGGGATGCCGCTAGAAATTCAGATTTTCGGGATGAAGTGCAAGGCGCACGGCGCGCAGCAACCGGAACGTACTTCAGGTACGTGAGGATTGCGAGCACCGCGCAACGCTGCAATTCGCCCGAAAAATGAATTTATAGCGGTAGCCCTATTCGAGCTTGAGTTTGGCCGTCTCCACCACTTTTTTGTACACCGCCAACTCATCTTTCAATTGCTGGGCAAACTGCTCGGGTGTGTTGCCCAGTACAACGGAGCCGGTGTCCTCAATCCGCTTGCGCACAACTGGGTCTTCAAGCACTTTTCGCATGGCGCTGTTGACTTTGTCGACCACATCACGCGGCAAACCCTTGGGGCCCAAAATACCGTAGTAAGCCATGCGGTTAACGGGCTCAAGTCCCAGCTCTTTAAACGTTGGCACATCCGGCAGCACAGCCAGGCGCTGCGGAGCAGCTACAGCCATGGGCACCAGCCGTTTGGAGTTGAAATGGGGCAGTGCTGAGGGCAGATTGTCAAAAATGATTTCGACCTGACCACCTACCGTGTCGCGCAGCGCCGGGCCAGCACCGCTGTACGGAATGTGCGTGACAAAAACGCCCGCCAAGCCCTTCCACAACTCGGTTTGTAGATGCCCAATGCCGCCGGTACCCGACGATGCGTACGAATACTTGCCTGGCGATTTTTTAAGTACGGCAACAAAGTCCTTGTAGTTCTTAGCCGGGAAGCTGGGGTGAACTGCAATCACGTTGGGCGTGGCTGCAATGTTGATGATGGGGGTGAAATCGGTTTCTGCGTTGTACGGCATTTTGGGGTTGATGGCCGGGTTGGCCGCTGTTGTGGACACCGTCGCCATGCCGAGTGAATAACCATCCGGCACAGCGCGTGCCGTTTCAGCCGCGCCCACCACACCGCCGCCGCCCGCTTTATTGACTACCACCACCGACTGGCCCAGCGCCTTGCCCAGCGGCTCAGCGATGATGCGGGCAATCAGATCCGTCGTGCCGCCGGGTGCAAATGGCACTTGCAACTGAATCACCTTGTTCGGGTAGGCCTGCGCCATCGCAGCGCCAGTAGCGCAGGCAAGCAGCACAGAGGAGAGGGTTGACAGGGCGAAAAAAGAGCGACGTTGCATATTCAAATCCTTCTGATTAAAACAATCTGAATCTTAATGCAAGAAGCGTTCCGGCAAGTTGTGGAATACGCATAAGGGCTAACCAGAATCACCAGTAAAAACCCGTTATTACTGTGCCAGAGCCCAAAAAATATGCTCCTTGAGCAAATCAGAGGCATCAGCCTGCCGCGCCAGCAGTGCCGTGCGGATGCCGTCGTCACAGCCACCCCGCAGCGCATTGCCCATCGCCACTGCGATGTTGCGCAGCCAGCGTTCGTGGCCTATGCGGCGTATGGCGCTGCCCTCGGTAAAGTGCAAAAACGCCGGCTCGGTCCAGGTGAACAGCGTGACGAGTTGCTGGCCTGTCAGCCCTGCACGTTCATCAAAGTCCGGCAAGGCACTGCGCTGCGCAAACTTGTTCCACGGGCAGACGAGCTGGCAGTCGTCACAGCCGTAGATGCGGTTGCCCATCAGGGCTCTTAACTCCAGCGGAATAGCGCCCTCGTGCTCTATCGTCAGGTAAGAGATGCAGCGCCGCGCATCGAGCTTGTACGGCGCAATGATGGCCTGCGTCGGGCACACGTCGATGCAGGCGCTGCAACTGCCGCAATGCTGCGTTACCGGCTCACTGGGCGGCAAGGCCAGGTCAACATAAATTTCACCCAAAAAGAACATTGACCCGGCCTCGCGGTTCAGTATCAGCGTGTGCTTGCCGCGCCAGCCCTGGCCGGATCGGGCCGCCAGTTCGGCCTCCAGCACGGGGGCCGAGTCGGTAAAGGCGCGATGACCGAGTGGCCCGACATGCGAGGCGATGCGCTCAGCCAGCTTTTGCAGGCGGCTGCGCATCACCTTGTGATAGTCACGGCCTCTGGCGTAGACCGAGACAATCGCCTCCGTCGGCCTGTCCAGGCGACTGAACTCGATGGTCTGCCAGTCACCGTTAGTCGTTGCTATTGAAGCAGGCAGGTAGTCCATGCGGGCGGTGATGACGCTCACCGTGCCCGGAACCAGTTCCGCAGGCCGCGCCCTTTTAAGCCCATGCGATGCCATGTAATGCATGTGGCCATGAAAGCCAGCGGCCAGCCACGCCGATAATCCGGGTTCTGCTGACGATAAATCCACGCCAGCAAACCCGATTTGCGAGAATCCAAGCTCGCGTGCCCAAACCTGAATCTGCTGGACTAATGCTTGATGGACATGATTGCTCGGTTTCACCCGCTGATTATAAAAAGGATTGCCTGGCCCGACGAGGCGGCGACGCAGGCATTTGCTCTGGCGCTGGCAAAGCGGCCTGCCATTGGCAAGGCGATGATTGAATTGGACGGTGACCTTGGCGCTGGTAAAACCACGTTTGTGCGGCATCTGCTCACCGCACTGGGTGTGCAGGGCCGCATCAAAAGCCCGACCTATGCCGTGGTTGAAACTTATTCGCTGGCCTTGCCATCAGATACCGATTCAATGCTCAATTCCATCAATATCTCGCACTTTGACTTTTACCGTTTCAACGACCCGCGCGAATGGGAAGAGGCCGGCTTCAGGGATATTTTTGCAAACCAAGGCCTCAAGCTGGTCGAATGGCCTGAAAAGGCTGGTGCGTATTTGCCAAAACCGGATTTACAGATTGCCATTGAAGTGCTGAACGACGAATCTCGCGTTGTGACGTTGAGCGCTTTCACGGCCGTGGGTACGGAGCTAATCGCTTGAAAAATATCGGCAGACGCTTTAGTCGCTTTAACCGACTTAACCGACTTAATCGTCGTGAGGCCTTGCAACTAGGCAGCGTGGTGCTCATGCTGGGCGTGCAGCACATCGCGCGCGGCGCAACGATTGTGGCGGTGCGTGTCTGGCCATCGAAGGACTACACCCGGCTCACCATCGAGTCTGATGGTGAAATAAAAACGCGGCAGTTTTTTATTGCCGAGCCGCCGCGCCTGGTCGTCGATATTGAAGGCATTGACCTGATCCCGGCGCTGCGCGAGCTGGTGGCCAAGGTCAAGTCTGACGACCCAAATATCCAGGGCATTCGGGTCGGGCAAAACACGCCCGGCGTGGTGCGGCTGGTGATTGATTTAAAGCTACCCATATTGCCGCAGGTGTTCACCCTGCCCCCCGTTGCCGCCTACCAATACCGGCTGGTGCTAGACCTTTACCCGGCACAGGCAGTCGACCCACTGGAAGCGCTGATTGCGGAAAAGCTGGCCGATAAATCTTCGCCTTGGTCGTCAATATCGTCGCCAACAGCAACAGCATCGCCCTCGCCCGCAGCTTCAACCGCATTGTCACGTGATCCGCTCGGCGACCTGATTGCACAGCAGGCGGGTCGTCCGCCCGCAAGTAGCGCATCGGCCCAGTTACCAGCCAGTAAAGTTGCGCCATTGGTTGCAGCAAGCCCGATCAGGCCCCCGGTGGAAACAGCAACCACCCTACAGGGCAAAACAGACCGCCTGGTCATCGTCGCACTCGACCCCGGCCACGGCGGTGAAGACCCCGGCGCGATTGGCCCCGGCGGCACGCGCGAAAAAGACGTGGTGTTGCAAATTGCACACCGCCTGCGTGAGCGCATCAACCAGCAGCCAAATATGCGTGCCTACCTGACGCGCGATGCCGACTTTTTTGTGCCGCTGCACATACGCGTACAAAAGGCGCGCAAGGTGCAGGCCGATCTTTTCATCAGCATCCATGCCGATGCTTTTTTTACCGCACGGCCGCAGGGTTCCAGCGTGTTTGCACTGAGCGACCAGGGTGCATCCAGCAGCGCCGCGCGCTGGATGGCAGATAAAGAAAACTCGGCCGACCTGGTGGGCGGCATCAACGTCAAGGCAAAAGACGCGCAGGTGCAAAAAGCGCTGTTAGATATGAGCACCACGGCGCAGATCAATGACAGCCTAAAGCTCGGCAGCGCCATGCTGCGCGAGATTGGCCGCGTCGGCAAGCTGCACAAGGCCAAGGTCGAGCAGGCAGGCTTTGCGGTATTGAAGGCACCGGACATTCCGAGCGTACTGGTTGAAGCCGCCTTCATCAGCAACCCTGACGAAGAGGTCAAGCTGCGCAGCGACGACTACCAGATCCAGCTGGCCGATGCACTGATGCGCGGCATCATCCGCTACTTCGCGCGCAACCCGCCGCTGGCGCGTAATCGACAAATATAGGAAAATTTAGGCAAATCCAGGCCAATTGAGGCAGCCTGTGCCGACAGTTTGCAGCGGCGCTCTCCTACAGTCTTGCGCTGCTACCTGTCCGAAATCGGACAGACGAATTTGGAATCTGACCCAAATTTTTGCTCTGCGCGAAATTGACAAATGGGTGCGACGGCGGTTATGATGCTATGCATGGAAACAATGGGGCAGCGCGGGTTACCGCGATACTTCAGAAAACGCGGGGTCAGCGTATGAGAGGCTTGGAACACCAGCAAGAGTGCGCATGGCCCATGGCGGTTGAGTCAAACGCCAGCGCTGAATCTGGCACTACCTGCAAAGTTGTTTCGTCAAATGGGGCTGCCCGAACTGGCACCGGCCAGGACAGCATGAGATCAACGATGTTTCAAGGAACCGCCGGATACGTGACCCGTATGTCCGGTGGTGTGGGAGGGAGGGGCCGCGAGGCTTCTTCCTATCCCGATTAGGCTTGCTTTCTGCTCATCACCGGGAGAACCAACTATGCAAGAGCAAGATGTCGTGTACGCGGGATTCTGGGTGCGCGTTGGAGCGACGATCATCGATACCCTGCTAATCGTGATGCTCACAATTCCACTTCTAGTTGCCATCTATGGATGGGACTACTTCGCCGTGGATAAAACTGGTTTTATCGCGAGGCCTGCGGACTTTATACTTTCTTGGGTTGCACCGGCGATCGCTGTAATTGTGTTCTGGACTTACAAGCAAGCAACACCAGGAAAAATGGTTCTGTCTCTCCGAATCGTAGACGCCACGACCGGCAACCCACCTTCTACCGGCCAATGTGTGGGTCGCTATTTGGCCTATTTCGTTTCCATAATTCCGCTCGGCCTCGGTCTTATTTGGGTCGCATTCGACAAACGGAAGCAGGGCTGGCATGACAAGCTTGCCGGCACCGTCGTCATCCGCGCAAGGCAGCGCGGGCCAATTCCTGTCACATTCGTGAAGCCTAACTCTTAGTTCGAGCGGACGCGCACAAAGCCGCGCGCCGCTCAACAAAACGTGTGTGCCGTGCATGGCACGAATCCAGTCGGGTGAAAGTCCTGACACCAGGTATTCACAGAGCCTAAGGTTAGCCAAAGGGCAAGTGCGTCGCCGCGAGGCGGGGTGCGGTAGGCAAGCCCAAGGCGAGATCGACAAATGGGTGCGACGGCGGTTACGATGCTACGCCTGGAAACAATGGGGCAGCGCGGGTTACCGCGAACTCAGAAAGCGTGGAGTGAGCGTGCACTAGGCTTGGAACACAAGCAAGAGTGCGCATGGCCCATGGCAGTTGAGTCAAACGCCAGCGCTTTCGCTGGCGCTGCCTTTGCGTTTCTTTCGTCAAATGGGACTGCCCGAACTGGCACCGGCCAGGGCAGCATGAGATCACGCAAGTTTCAAGGAACCGCCGGATACGTGACCCGTATGTCCGGTGGTGTGGGAGGGAGGGGCCGTGAGGCTTCTTCCTATCCCGATTAGGCGGCGTTAGAAAACGTATCTTATCTGCTCTGCAAGTTTCAACCCTACCATCCTCGAACTCAATAACCGCGATTGGGAAATAACCACGCCCAGCCGCATACTTTTCGTGATCAATGCTAAACCGGTGGAAATATGCCTCACTTACTTCTTCATCAACCCACTGCAAAGTTTCGACTATGTTTTTACTTTTGCTTACCATTACTTTTCTCATGATATTCCCCCAGATCGTTTAAATTCAGCCTAACCTATCATTCAACCCGGACTGGCGCAAAAGCGCCCCAGCCGGTTAATTAAGCGTTAGGCTGGCAGGTCCGGGGCCATTGCCAACGCTGACCGATGTTCTGATGGCCTCGATTGGTAGTTTTTTCAATTAATTAAAGGAAAACAAAATGAAAGCATTTCAACTTGCCGCAGTATCCACCGCGTTTGCATTTGCCTCGCTTCTTGCGCCGGCAGCATGGGCACAAAGCCCTGCTTCCCACATGATGGTTGTGCCTAAGGATCTTAAATGGGTTGATCATCCATCGTTGCCGCCGGGCGCGAAACTCGCTGTGATGGAAGGCCCATTGAACGAGGCGGTGCCATATACCGCCCGCATCAAGCTCCCCGCCGACTATAAAGTCCCCGCCCACTGGCATCCGGGCATTGAGCATGTCACGGTGATTTCTGGCATCTTCAACATGGGCACCGGAGACAAGCTTGATCAGTCGAAAACCATGCCCTTATCGGCGGGTAGCTTCGCCATCATGCAGCCCAAGACCAACCATTTTGCGTGGACCAAAGCAGAAACCATCATTCAGATTCATGGCGTTGGACCGGCGGCCACCAACTATGTCAACCCGGCGGATGATCCGAGAAAGAAATAATCTGAGTCTTTCTGTTTTTTTACTCGATCATTTGTTGCCTAACCAGTCGCTGCCGACGCCGCGAAAGCGGCGTCGGTTGAGCTTGGGCGTGTGTGCCGTGCATAGCACGAATCCAGTCGGGTGAAAGTCCCGGTACCAGGTATTCGCAGAGCCGAAGGTTAGCCAAAGGGCAAGTGCGTCGCCGCGAGGCGGGGTGCGGTAGGCAAGCCCAAGGCGAAATCGCGGGACGATGAACAAAAACCGGATATGAGGCTGAGCCCGTACACAAACAGTCCTGAGGACTGTTGTGGGTGGTGCAGCTGCTGGTGCGTTGATTGGTAACGAAGTTGGTAAAAAGAAATAACTTCTTTTACGCAAAAAAGGATTGGTCTTAAATAGGCCAGTCCTTTTTTTATGCGTGTTATTTAGGGCGCTTCTAGAAATTCAGATTTTCGGGATGAAGTGCAAGGCGCGTGTCGCATCGCCCTTTGGGCTCATGCGAGGGTCGCGCAGCAACCGCAATGTACTTCAGGTACATGAGGATTGCGAGCACCGCGCAACGCGGCAATTCGTCCGAAAAATGAATTTATAGAAGTGCCCTTTACGCTGCGGGGCTATTGCCCTTGCGCCCCACCTTCCAAGCGCCATACATCACCATGACACCCGGAATCAAAATCAATGCCCAAATCACTTTTTCAAGGTTCGCTTTGACGATGGCAACGTTACCAAATAAATAACCGATGGTGACGATACCCCCGACCCACAAAGCTGCACCGCCGATGTTGTAGATCGTGAACTTGCGGCGCGACATTTCAGACACGCCCGCCACAAAAGGCACGAAGGTACGCAAAAATGGCAAAAACCGCGCCGCAACAATCGTCACGCCACCATATTTTTCATAAAAAGCATGGGATTGGTTGAATGCTTTTTTATTAAAAAATCGAGACTCTTCCCATTGAAAGACTTTAGGCCCAAAGTAGCGGCCAACCGTGTAGTTGCATTGGTCCCCTAACACCGCAGCAACAAACAAAAGACCTACCGCCAATGGATAACTCATCAAGCCCACACCGCACATGGCACCGACTACAAACAGCAATGAGTCACCGGGTAAAAACGGCATCACCACCACGCCGGTTTCGACAAAAATAATCAGAAAAAGCAGCGCATAGATCCATGCGCCATAGTTGGCGACAAACGCCTCCAGGTACTTGTCGATGTGGATGATGAAGTCGATAACGAAGGTGATGATTTCCATGGACCTGATTTTGACAGGTCTTGATGAGAGAACTTCCAGTCCAAGCCCTAAAATCAAAACCAATGTCTGCACTGCCGCCTCAAACCCATCCAAACCAGCCCCGCCGCCCGATTCGCGAACTGCCCGATGAGCTCATCAGCCAGATTGCCGCTGGCGAAGTGGTGGAGCGCCCCGCCTCGGTGGTGCGTGAGCTGCTTGACAACGCACTCGATGCGGGTAGCACACAAGTCAGCGTGCGCCTGCTGGCTGGCGGTGTACGCCTGATACTGGTGGAAGACGACGGCTGGGGTATTGCGCGCAACGAACTGGCGCTGTCGCTGCGTCGCCACGCGACCAGCAAAATCGCCTCGCTGCAAGACCTTGAATCCGTTGCCACCATGGGCTTTCGGGGTGAGGCGCTGGCTGCCATCAACTCGATTGCTGACATGAGTTTGTTGTCAAGTACTGAAGGTGATGCCCATGCCTGGCAGCTCGATGGCCGTACTGGCGAGATGAAAGCCGCAGCCCGCGCGCGCGGCACCAGCGTTGAAGTGCGCGAGCTGTTTTACGCCACCCCGGCGCGGCGCAAATTTTTAAAAACCGATGCGACTGAACTGGCGCACTGCATAGAGGCGGTGCGCCGCCATGCGCTGGTGCGCCCCGACGTGGGCTTTGCGATCTGGCATGAAGGCAAGCTGGTCGAGCAGTGGCGTGCCTGTCATGGCGAGACCGCGTTTGAACAACGCCTGGCCGACGTGCTGGGCAGCGACTTTGTAGCGCAATCCGTCGCCGTGCATTACGAGAGCACGGCACGCCGCGCTGACGGCTCACCCTTTGTTACCGTGCGTGGCCGTGCCGGCATACCCGATGCCGCCCGCTCGCGCGCCGACCAGCAGTTTGCCTACGTCAATGGCCGCTATGTGCGCGACAAGGTGATCACCCACGCCGCGCGCAGCGCCTATGAAGACGTGCTGCACGGCCACCGCCAGCCGGTGTATGTGCTGTATGTAGAGATGGATCCGGCGCGTGTCGATGTGAACGTACACCCGACCAAAATCGAAGTGCGCTTTCGGGATGGCCGCGAAATTCATCAGGCGGTGCGGCATGGGGTTGAAAACACGCTTGCTATACCGAGGGCGAGGGCGACCGGCTCTGAACAGTCGCCATTCGCAAATGGAGCAAATGGAGCACCTGAGAGCCCTTCAGAAGCATTTTCAGGCCTTTTTCCAGGCATAAAAACGGCTGTACCGCCCTATTCATGGGCGCAACCAGCTATTAATTTTATAGCAAATTCAAATCGCAAGGTTTCCGATTTCGAGGCCATGTGGCCTTCTCCATCAACAAATGAAGCCATCACGGTTGCCGCCGACTTATCCCCCGGCGACTGGCCTCTAGGTCGCGCCATCGCGCAGCTACAAGGTATTTATGTGCTGGCAGAAAACACCCAGGGCCTGGTGATTGTGGACATGCACGCGGCCCACGAGCGCATCGTTTACGAACGCTTAAAAACGCAAATGGACACGGCCAGCATCGCCAGCCAGCCACTGCTCATCCCCGCCACCTTCGCAGCTACACCCCAAGAAGTTGCCACCGCCGAGGCAAGTGTCGATACCCTGGCCACGTTGGGTCTGGAGATCACGCCCTTCTCACCCAAAACCCTGGCCGTGCGCGCCGTGCCCACCAGTCTGGCGCAGGGTGATGCGGTAGAACTAGCACGCAGCGTACTGGCCGAGTTAGCGCTGCATGATGCAAGCACCGTCATCCAGCGCGCGCAAAACGAGTTGCTGTCCACCATGGCGTGCCACGGCTCAGTGCGCGCCAACCGCAAACTGAGCATAGACGAGATGAACGCCCTGCTGCGTCAAATGGAGGCCACCGAGCGCTCCGACCAGTGCAACCACGGCAGGCCGACCTGGCGACAGGTCAGCATCAAAGAGCTGGATGCGCTGTTTATGCGCGGGCGCTAAAAAGCCCATGCAAAACGATTTGTTGCCGACCTATATTGCCCTGGCCGGGCCAACCGCCTCTGGCAAAACCGCTGCCGCTTTGGCGATTGCCCAGCGCTGGCCGGTTGAAATCATCAGCGTTGATTCAGCCCTGGTGTACCGCGGCATGGACATTGGTAGCGCCAAACCCACGCCGGGTGAGCTGGCTGCCGTACGGCATCACCTGATTGATATTCGCGACCCGCTCAATGCCTACAGTGCGGCCGAGTTTGTGCTGGACGCAAAGCGTTTGATGCGCGAGATCAGCGCCAGAGGCAGGCGGCCCCTGCTGGTTGGCGGCACCATGCTGTACTTCAAAGCGCTGATGCAGGGTATCGACGACATGCCCAAGGCCGACCCCGGCGTACGCGCACTGATTGCGCTGGAAGCACAGACAAAAGGCTGGCCCGCCATGCACGCCGAACTGGCCAAAGTAGACCCTATCACTGCCGCCCGGCTACCGCCCCAGGACTCACAGCGCATCTCGCGTGCTTTGGAAGTTTTCAGAATTTCTGGCCAGCCGCTGGCGTTTTTCCAGACCCGCAATGCGGCCAAAGATGCAACCAACATTGCTACAAAATCAGTAGCTGATTACGCACATAAACAGGGCGCTACAGCCGATATATGCACTAATATTGATGTCAATTTCAGGCTTATTTCACTCGAACCCCTGGAGCGTAGCTGGCTGCATGCCCGCATTGCTGCGCGGTTTGATGCCATGCTGGCCGCAGGCTTTATGGATGAAGTCAAAGCCCTGCGCGCGCGCGGCGACCTGAATCCCAATTTGCCGTCCATGCGCTGCGTCGGTTATCGGCAGGCATGGGAGGCTCTGGATGGCGACTTTGCTATGCATGAGCTGCGCGACAAAGGCATCTGCGCCACCCGCCAGCTCGCCAAACGGCAGATCACCTGGCTGCGCTCCATGCCCGAGCGGCATGTGGTCGCCTGCGATGCACCTGACGCGCTGGAACAGGTGCTGGCGCTCATCGAACCGGTATGGGCATGACACTACAGATTGAAAACCTCTGCAAACGCTATGGCGACAGTGTGGTGTTCCGCCACGTCTCGCTGGCTGTTGCGCCTGGCGAGTTTGTCGCCATCGTCGGCGAGTCGGGTGTCGGCAAATCCACTCTGCTCAACTGCATGGCTGGACTTGATAGCTGGGATCAGGGCACGGTCACGCTGATGGGCACAGACCTTGCCACTTTGTCGGGCGACGAGCGCGCGCTCATGCGCCGCCAGCAGGTGGGCTTTGTTTTTCAGGCCTTTCATGTGCTGCCGCATCTGGACGTTGCGCAAAACGTGGCGCTGCCTTTGCTGCTGCTCGGCATCCATGACAGCGCGCGGGTTCAGGCGATGCTGGAGGCCGTGGGGCTTTCAGGCTTGGGCACGCGCCTGCCGCAGCAACTCAGCGGCGGGCAGTTGCAGCGTGTTGCCATTGCGCGGGCACTGGTACACCGGCCCAGCCTGCTTCTAGCCGATGAACCAACCGGCAATCTCGACCCGACCACGGCAGCAAAAGTCATGGATGCATTGATCGCGCAGACACGTGAGCATGGTGCGTCTCTGGTACTGGTGACGCACTCTGAAGTTGCAGCGAGCAGAGCCGATCGGGTGCTTTATCTGACGGCTGAAGGCATACGGTAATAGCTGTGTCGCAAACAAGTCTGCTACCCGCATTGCTGCGAAGCTTCTCCTGGCAAGAGCTTCGCCACCACCCATGGCGCAACCTGGCCGCTGCGGTGGCGGTGATGCTGGGTGTGGCGCTGGCTTTTTCAGTACACCTCATCAACGCATCGGCATTAGCCGAATTTTCGCAGGCCGTGCGTTCAGTCAATGGCCAGCCAGACCTTGAGCTGCGCGCCGTGCAGGGGACATTTGACGAAAACATTTTTGAGCGTGTTGCCAATCACCCGCAGGTAGCCGTCGCCAGCCCAGTGCTGGAGCTTGCAAGCTACGCACTGGCTGCACGCGACATGGCCACTGGCAAGCGGGTGGCTATGCGCGTGCTGGGCCTGGACGCGCTGGTGGTGGCGCAGCTTGCCCCTGCGCTGATGCCAGTCCTTGACAAGAACGCGGCAAGCGACGCAGACCGCTTTTCATTCTTCACCCCTGGTGCGGTTTTCATCAATCCCGCAGCGCGGCAAAGCTTGAGCGGCAACACCTTCAAGATACAAAGCGGACTGCAGTTGCTTGATGTCAGGGTTGCAGGCTCTGTCAGTGCAGGTGGCGCCGCGCTGGCTGTGATGGACATTGCAGCAGCGCAGGATTTGTTTGGCAAAATGGGCCAGTTGTCGCGCATTGATGTGCGGCTTAAACCCAGCGTTGACCGCGCAGCTTTTGTGCAGGCTCTGGCATTGCCGCCGGGCATCACCATATCCGAGCCGGGGGACGACGTGCAGCGCGTGAGCAATCTGTCGCGCGCCTACCGCGTCAACCTCACCGTGCTGGCGCTGGTGGCACTGTTCACGGGGGCCTTCCTGGTGTTCTCTGTGCTGTCACTCAGCGTGGCCAAACGTGCGCAGCAGTTTGCGCTGCTGGGTGTGCTGGGCTTAACCGGACGCGAGCGTTTGCGGCTGATACTGTGGGAGTCGGCTCTGCTGGGCACACTGGGCAGCGCTGCGGGCATTGCGTTGGGCACAGCACTCGCCGCACTGGCCCTGCGCATGCTGGGTGGCGACTTGGGCGGCGGCTACTTTGCGGGCGTGGCACCCAGCCTGCAATGGAGCACTCTAGCGGCTGTGAGCTACGCTGCGTTGGGCATAGCCGCAGCGCTGGTCGGCGGCTGGTGGCCCGCACGCGCCGCGCAAAAGCTGCCGCCCGCGCAAACACTTAAAGGCCTCGGTGCTGCACCAGTGCAAAACAAAAACCATTACCTGAGCCTCATGCTGATCGCTGCGGGTGCATTGCTGGCACTGATGCCGCCGGTACACGGTATCCCTCTCGCCGCATACGTCTCGGTCGCGCTGCTGCTGGTGGGCGGCATCACCGCCCTGCCCTGGCTGATTGCGCTGCTGTATGACCGCCTGATCCTGATCCCCTGGATTGCCCACAGCCTGCTGCCCATGCTGGCCGTCGAGCGAGCGCGCCGCGTACGCGCCAGCGCAGCGGTAGCAGTGAGTGGCGTGGTCGCGTCACTCAGCCTGGCGGTGGCGCTGACGGTCATGGTGGCGAGCTTTCGTGATTCAGTCACGCACTGGCTGGATGTGGTGTTGCCAGCCGATCTGTACATGCGCACGGCAGCACCTTCGGGTAGCGGCGCTGGCGACACGGTGTACTTCACACCTGACTTTGTGCGCTCTGTTGCCACAGTCAAAGGCGTGAGTCGGATCAGCAGCCTGCGCAGCACTTCGGTCTTGCTGGATACATCGCAGCCCGCCGTGGCGCTGATAGCCCGCGACATCAGCGACCCGGCCACTACCCTGCCTATGACTGGCAACCCTTTGCCTGTGCCGCCTGGCCATATAGCGATTTATGTCAGTGAAGCCATGACTGATTTGTATGGCGCACGCCCCGGGAGCACATTTGAGCCACTTTCAAAGGTTTTTTCTGGTGTTTTTAGGGCTGCAGACCAACAAAAACGGGCCGAAATAACGAATTTTTCAGCTACTGATTTAATAGCACATGAAATAACTCACACTGGAGCGCAGTTCTTCGTCGCCGGTATCTGGCGCGACTATGCCCGGCAGTTTGGCGCGATTGCCATGGCCAAAAGCGACTATGAACACCTGACTGGCGACAGCCGCGTCAACGACCTCGCCATATGGCTGGATGCCAATGCCGTGAGCAGCGACGTAGAGCAGGCCGTACGGCTTGAGGCCGACCGCTTTACTGGCAGGGACTCCAACGCCGGTGCATTGATTGAATTCGCATCAACCCGCCAGATACGCAGCATCTCATTAAAAATATTTGACCGCAGCTTTGCTGTGACCTACTGGCTGCAAGCCGTGGCGATTGCGATTGGCCTGTTTGGCGTGGCGGCAAGCTTTAGCGCGCAGGTGCTGGCGCGGCGCAAGGAGTTTGGTTTACTCGCACACCTGGGCTTCAGCCGGCGGCAAATTCTGGCGGTAGTGGCGGGCGAAGGCGCGGCGTGGACGCTGATGGGCTCCATCGCCGGCCTGGGGCTGGGCCTGCTGGTAGCCGTGGTGCTGGTGCATGTCGTCAACCCGCAAAGCTTTCACTGGACTATGGACCTGGCCCTGCCCTGGCTGCGCCTCCTGGGCCTGTGTGCTGCGGTGGTCATGGCTGGCACGGTGACGGCATGGCTGGCCGGAAGTGCGGCGGCGGGCAAGGACGCAGTGCTGGCGGTGAAAGAAGACTGGTAGTTTCTGAGCAGGCGAGAATTGAAGGAATGACACCCTTGACTTTGCCAAGTAGCCCCAGACGCCAGTTAATTGCCAGCAGCTTGATCGCGCTAACGGGCTTGACTTGCCTGATGCCTTCAGCCCACGCACTGCCCGCAAAAACACTGACCTTCCCGCGCGACCGGGGCGCGCACCCTGACTTCAGAATCGAGTGGTGGTACATCACCGGTCAAGCAAAATCTGCTCCCCTTTGTCCGCCGCGCTCAGGCCGCCGTCGATCAGGCTGCGCAGGGCCAGCGGAAACACCAGCGTCGTCACCGCCGCCATCACCAGGAAAAACAGGGCCAGAACAATCCGGCCGCGGTAAGGGCGCAGAAAGGGCAGCAGGCCCGACAGTGAGCGGGGCGAG
>JBCKNM010000001.1:0-116876 GCA_038902775.1 Polaromonas sp. | reverse complement strand
GCGTCATCCTGCGCGGTGCCTTTGAGGCTGTTCCACGCATCCCATTTGGCGCGCGCCACGATGTCGCCGAAGCCGGGTTTTTCCCCGGTGTTGTCGCCCACGCTGCCCTGCTTGTAGAGCGCGTAGATCTTCAGCAGGGTGGCGTTGTCGGGCCGCTCGCTGAGGTTTTTGGAGTCAAGCATTGCTTTGTCGAACGCGGCTTTGAGGTCTGCCATGAAAATGCTCCGTGAAGAGGGCGGACGTTGATGAATTCGGGCAACTGCGGTTTCCAGGTTTATGAGCGGCCCGGCAGCTCTTGTTTTGATGGCATTCGACAGCGGCTTTTGAGGGCATTCGACGGCGGCATCAGGCGGTAAACCGCTGTGCGGCGATTTCCAGCAGACCGTCAAAAATAAGACTGTCCACCAACTCGAAATTGACCGACATGCTGGGCGCCATCTTCCAGCCGGCGCCGCCGGTCATGATGCATTCGGGGGCCTCGCCGCAATGCCGGGCGGTGTTTTCCACCATGCGCTGCACAGCGCCAGCAATCGCAAAGGTGCCGCCGCTGGTCAGGGCGTCGCTGGTGTTGCTGGGAAAGTCCCGGACTTCGCCGGTCGGCACATGCAGGCCGGCGGTGCCGGACTCGAGCGCGCGCAGCATGATGCCGTGGCCCGGCAGGATAATGCCGCCAAGAAATTTTCCCGATGCGTCAATCGCCTCGACCGTGACTGCCGTGCCGACCATCACGACGACGCAGGGTTTTTTGATGCCGCGCGCCAGCAGCCGGTGCCGCGCCCCTATCATCGCGACCCAGCGGTCGGCGCCGAGGCGGGCCGGATGGTCGTAGCCATTGGTCACGCCGGCCTCCTGGGCGCTAGGCACGACCCAGCGCGGCGCCACATCCCAGAACTCCATCTGTTCTTCGACACGGCGCTTGATGGCATCGCCGGCCACGATGGAGCCCATAATTTGAGTCGGTGCGCTCAAGCTGGCCCACTCGCCCTCGGCAAGCTTGTCAATGTTCTCTAAAAACACCGCGCCCTGCGCCAGCAACTTTGCGCCTACGACAGGCGCGTCGTACTGGGCCCATTTGAGGCGGGTGTTGCCTACGTCGAGTGCTAGAAAAGTCATGAGAGACGATTATGAACAGGTTGCTGCCTGCTGACCGCTGCTGGCACCAGAGGTTTTCCAGTAGCTCAGTTCTGCCGCCATGGCAAGCCACGCAAGCGCCAGCCACCCTTGTGGCCGCGTTGCGCTTGACCGTCGGGGTCGCCCTCAAAACCCTCGAGGATGTTGTAGGCCTCCAGCCCCAGCGCAGTGGCGCACCTGGCCGCCGCAATCGAGCGGACACCGCTGCGGCAGAAAAGCACGACTTTTTTACCCTCTGGCACGGCGGCTTTGAGGCCTTCCTCAAACGACTGGTTGATCGCCATGCCGGGCCACTGCTTCCAGGCCAGCGCTATGGCACCGGGTATGAAACCCACCCATTCGCGCTCGGCATCGGTGCGCACGTCAATCAGCACCGCCTGGCCCGCCTGCCACCACTGGAAGGCCAGCTGGGGCGACACATCCCCGGCATAACCTGGCGCGGGCTGCACCTGCAGCACATCGGCCCGGCCGACATCATGGCTGCCCGATGCCATCGCGCTGGGGGCACCCACGGTGGTTTCGACAGGGTCTGAAAGCTGGGCGGGGTTCATGGAAAGTTCCTATTAAGCGCAAAACGGCATTCGAAATACTGCGCCATGTTAAACGCAAGTTTAGAACTTTCCTGCGCTACGGGGTTATTGGGGTCAGACACCAATTTCGCTGCAGTGCAAGCACTGCACCCTACGGGCGAGCCAAAGGCTAGTCGCATTTGGGCTCTGACCCCAAAAACCCACGCGCCTGCAAGCTTGACGAAAAGCTGACGACTGACTTCGGGAGGGCCTGAAAAACAGTTTCACCCCAATTAGATGCAATCTTCGCCGAACCGTTGGTATAAACCCTCTTACAGATAAAGCCTCCTATGGCTAATAATAGTGGGCTAACGTTTTTTTACAACCCAAGGAGACCGACTATGAGCAATAGCAATATTTCCAACACTGGCGCGGCGGCGGCGCAGCCCGCTCGCCGCCGCTTTCTGGGCCGCGCCGTCGCTGGTTTGGCCGGGGGCGCGGCATTGGCCGCGCCGATGATTTCCGTCGCGCAGTCGCCGATCGTGATCAAGATGCAGGGCGCCTGGGGCGCCAAGGACATCTTCAACGAGATGGCCGAGGAATACGTCAAGCGCGTCAACGAAATGGCGGGCGGGCGGCTGCGCATCGACTACCTGCTGGCTGGTGCGGTGGTGAAGCCGTTCGAGGTCATGGACGCGACCAGCAAAGGCGTGCTTGATGCCAGTCACGGCGTGCCGGTGTACTGGTATGGCAAGAGCAAGGTGGCATCGCTGTTCGGTTCCGGTCCGATCAACGGCTGCGACGCGCAGCAGACGCTGGCCTGGATTCACCGTGGTGGTGGCATGGCGCTCTACAACGAACTCCTGGAGAAAATCAAACTCGACGTGGTTGGATTCTTTGCCATGCCGATGCCGACGCAGCCACTGGGCTGGTTCAAGAAGCCGATCAAGGACGCCAAGCAACTGGTGGGCCTGAAGTACCGCACGGTGGGCCTGGCAGCCGACCTGTTTCAGCAAATGGGCGCCAAAGTCACGCAGCTGCCCGGCGGTGAAATCATCCCGGCCCTTGAAAAAGGCGTGATCGACGCCTTCGAGTTCAACAACCCGACCTCCGACATGCGTTTTGGCGCGCAGGACGTGATCAAGAACTACATGATGGGAAGCTACCATCAGGCGATGGAGTTCTTCGAGATCGCCTTCCACAAGCCGAAGTGGAACTCGATTCCAAAGGACCTGCAGGCGATACTACAGTACGCCGCTGAGGCCGCCAGTTCGGCGAACTGGTGGACGGCGATGGACAACTACTCGCGCGACCTGCAGGACCTGACCAGCAAGCACAAGGTCAACGTGATCCGCACGCCGAAATCGGTCATGGCCGCGCAGCTCACGGCCTGGGACGTGCTGACCAAGAAGATGTCGGCGGAGGATCCCTTCTTCGCCAAGGTGGTCGAATCGCAGCGAGTCTGGGCGAAACGGGTGGCGTACTACATGTTCCTCAATGAAGCGGACTACAAGCTCGGCTACGAGCACGTGTTCAAGACCAAGATTCCAGTCTGATTGATCGCGCCGTTGGCGCATAATGGTGGGGCGGGCGAGGGCCCGCCCTTTTTTTTCCACTCGACCGGATTCGTGTCATGGTGCATCGTCTGATCTACTCGATTGACCAACTAAGCAAGACGACAGGCCACGCCTTTGCCTGGTGCATCATCATCCTCACCTTTGGCACCTGCTACGAGGTGTTCATGCGCTACACGCTGAACGACCCGACCAGTTGGGCCTTTGACCTGAGCTACCTGATGTACGGCGCGGTGTTCTACATGGCCGGTGCCTACACCCTGTCGCGCGGCGGTCATGTTCGCGCTGACATGTTCTACCGGCTCTGGAGCGAGCCGACGCAGGCGAAGGTCGAGCTGGTGCTTTACCTGTTGTTCTTTTTCCCCGGCATCCTGGCTCTGGTGATTGCCGGATCGGGCTACGGGTTCGAGTCGATGCGGCTGCGCGAGGTCAGCGTCAACAGCCCAGCCGGCGTCCCGATCTGGCCGCTCAAGATGATGATCTGCGTCGGCGCTGCGCTGATGGCGCTGCAGGGTTTCGCCGAGGTGCTGCGTTGCATCGCCTGCCTGCGCGAGGGCAAGTGGCCGGTCAGGCTGCACGATGTCGAGGAACTCGAACAGCAGTTGATGCGCGAGCATACGCGCAAGGCTGCGGCGCAGGCTGAGCAGGGAGCTACGTCATGAGCGATCCGGCCATCGCCCTGCTGATGCTTGGCATCCTGGTGTTTGTGATCTGCATCGGTTTCCCGGTCGCCTTCACGCTGATGGCGCTGGGCGTCGGCTTTGGTTTCTACGCCTATTTCAAGCCGGCCCAGGCGTTTTTCAACAGCCGGGTGTTTTACCTGTTGACGCAGAACACCTTCACCGTGCTCAACAACGACGCGCTGGTATCGATCCCGCTGTTCCTCTTGATGGGCTATCTGGTCGAGCGTTCCAACATCCTCGACAATTTGTTCAAGAGCCTGCGGATCGCGCTGAAAGGCGTGCCCGGCTCGCTTGCCGTCGCAACGCTTGTCACCTGCGCGCTGTTCGCCACCGCCACCGGCATCGTCGGCGCCGTCGTCACGCTGATGGGTCTGCTGGCGTTGCCGCAGATGATGAAAGCGGGTTACGACACGCGCCTGGCCACCGGCGTGATCTGCGCCGGGGGTTGCCTTGGCATCCTGATTCCGCCCTCAATCATGCTGATTGTGTACGGCGCGATCGCCGGCCTGTCGGTCGTCAAGCTCTACGCGGCTGCCTTCATTCCAGGCTTCTTCCTGGCCGGGATGTACATCATTTATGTCGTTGTGCTTGCGAAGTTCAAGCCGCACCTGGCGCCGCCCTTGCCGAAGGCCGAAGGCGACGTGCCGCTGGCTGAAGTCGTCCTGATGCTGTTGAAATCGTTCTTTCCGCTGATGTTGCTGATCCTGTCGGTGCTGGGCGCCATCATGTTCGGCATCGCCACGCCGACCGAGGCGGCGGCCGTCGGCGCGCTCGGGGCGATGCTGCTGGCGGCGGCCTACCGCGCGCTGACATGGAAGGGGTTGCGCGAATCGGTCTATCTCACCGCGCGCACCTCAGCCATGGTCTGCTGGCTGTTCGTCGGCTCGGCGACCTTTGCCTCCGTCTTTGCCTACCTTGGCGGCAACCAGATCATCAAGGAGTTCGTTCTCGCCATGAATCTTGGCCCGATCACCTTCCTGCTGCTGTCGCAATTCATCATTTTCCTGCTCGGTTGGCCGCTCGAATGGACCGAAATCATCATCATCTTCGTGCCCATCTTCCTGCCGATGTTGGAGCATTTCGGCATCAACCCGCTCCTGTTCGGGGTGCTGGTGGCCTTGAACCTCCAGACTGCGTTTCTGTCGCCGCCGATGGCGATGTCGGCCTACTACCTGAAGGGGGTGTGTCCGCCTACCGTGCTGCTGACGCAGATCTTCCGTGGCTGCATGCCTTTCGTCTATATCGTGCTGGTGACGATGCTGATGATCTATGTCTTCCCGGGCATCGCGCTGTGGCTGCCCAACAACCTGTACGGCTAGTGACGTTGTGGACCTGACCCAACTCGAGCAACTCGGCGCGGCCGATGCGGCGCGCGCCATTGCCGGCGGTGTGATCAGCTCGGAACAGTTGGTTCAGGCCTGCCTGGCGCGCATTCGGGCCGTCGAACCCGCCGTGCTGGCCTGGCAGTACCTCGACGAGGCGCATGCGCTGACGCAGGCCCGTGCACGCGACTTGGACCGCTCTGAAGGCCGGGCCATCGGCCCGTTGCATGGCGTGCCCATCGGCATCAAGGACATCATCGATACCGCCGACATGCCAACCGAGGACGGCACCGTGCTGCATGCCGGGCGCACGCCGGATCGCGACGCCGCGGTGGTCGCAACGCTGCGCGCTGCCGGTGCGGTGATTCTGGGCAAGACGGTCACGACCGAACTGGCGACCTACGCGCCGGGCAAGACGCGCAACCCGCACAACGCCGAGCGCACCCCCGGTGGCTCCTCCTCGGGTTCGGCCGCTGCAGTGGCCGCGGGCATGGTGCCGCTGGCGCTTGGCACGCAAACCAATGGCTCGGTGATTCGCCCGGCGGCTTATTGCGGCGTGATCGGCTTCAAGCCGACGCACGGCCTGATTTCGCGCCATGGCATCCTGACCCTGTCGCGCACGCTCGACACCGTGGGCATGTTCGCGCGCAGCATCGAAGATATCGCGCTGCTGGCCGAACAGTTGGTGGGCTACGACGAACGCGACCTCGACACCAAGCCGCGCGCACGCATTCCCTTTTCCCAGGTCGCAGCTTCCGAGCCGCCGCTGCCGCCATCCATTGGTTTCATCAAGACCCCGGTCTGGGATCGCGCCGACGACACCACGCGCGAAGCCTTTGCCGAGCTGGCTGAGCTGCTGGGCGCGCAATGCGAGGAGGTCGAGTTGCCGGAGGCGATGCGCGAGGCCTGGGATTGGCACCGCACCATCATGGAAGCCGAAATGGCGGCCAGCCTCGAACTTGAATGGGAAAGGGGTCGCGACCAGTTGTCCGACTCGCTGCGCCAGCAGTTGGAGCGCGGTCGCGCCGTGCTGGCACTGGACTATCAGAAGACCCGGGCCCGTGTCGCCTTGCTGAACCAGGGCTTCGAGGAGACGTTCAAGCGCTTTGACGCGCTGCTGACGCCGGCCGCGGCGGGCGCCGCGCCGGCCATCGCAAGCACCGGCGACCCGGCCTTTTGCACCCTGTGGACCCTTTGCGGCATGCCCAGCCTGAGCCTGCCCTTGATGAGCGCGACGGACGGGATGCCGCTGGGCGCGCAATTGGTGGCGGCGCGCGGCATGGATGCGCGGCTGCTGCGTACTGCGCGCTGGTTGCAGTCACGCGTGGCGAGCGCTTGAAGTTCGAACCAGGAGTAACGAAATGCCCGTAAAGATTTTCTCCGGCGTGGTGGCGGTGGTGTTGCTGCTGGCCTACCTGGTGCCGTTGGTGCTCAAGCTCAAGGAGGTATCGCTGGGCGTCGTGATTTTGATTGGCAGCACCATGGCGCTGGTGGACCTGTGGCAATCGTTGCGATCAGGCGAAGACTGAACGGGCGCCTACCTCATCATCTTCGTGCTGGGCTGGCCGCAGATCGGCCTGTGGCTGCCGAGCGTGCTGTACAAATAAGCCTGCGCTCCACACCATGCTTTCCCTAGAGACCACCCCATGACCGACCTGTCCGCTGAATTCAAGGCCCTGGCCAATTACCGCCCGGTCAACAAAGTGCGCTTTGTCACCGCCGCCAGCCTGTTTGACGGTCATGACGCGGCCATCAACATCATGCGGCGCATCTTGCAAAGCATGGGTGCCGAGGTGATTCATCTGGGCCACAACCGCAGCGTGGACGAAGTGGTGACGGCAGCCTTGCAGGAAGACGTGCAGGGCATTGCCATCAGCTCTTACCAGGGCGGACATGTGGAGTATTTCAAGTACATGGTCGATTTGCTGAAAAGCCGTGGCGGCGAACACATCCAGGTGTTTGGTGGTGGTGGCGGCGTGATCGTGCCGCCGGAGATCCGCGAGCTCCACGCTTACGGTGTCGCGCGCATCTACAGCCCCGAAGACGGCCAGAAGATGGGGCTGGCCGGCATGATCGGCGAGATGCTGATGCGCTGCGACAAGGACCAGACCGGTTTTGCACCACATGACATCAAGGCCATCGAAGGCCACGGCGAGATGGCCTGGCGCGCACTGGCACAGCTCATCACCGCGCTTGAAAACTGCCAGGTTTCTGCCGAAGGCAAAAATGACAAGGGGGGCGATAGCCCAGCCCGCACAGCGGGCATCGACGCAGCATTGGTCGGCAAGCTGCGGGACAAGGCGGCCACCAAAAAGATCCCGGTGCTGGGCATTACCGGCACAGGCGGTGCGGGCAAATCGTCATTGACCGACGAGTTGATTCGGCGTTTGCGGCTAGATCAAAACGACCAGCTGCGCGTAGCTGTTATCAGCATTGACCCCTCACGCCGCAAGAGCGGCGGCGCGCTGCTGGGTGACCGCATTCGCATGAACGCCATCAACCCTTGGTCTGCTGGCCCGCGCGTGTTTATGCGTTCACTCGCCACCCGCGAATTTGGTAGCGAGATCAGCAAAGCGCTGCCCGATGTGATCGCCGCCTGCAAGTGCGCAGGCTTTGACTTGATCGTGGTCGAGACCTCCGGCATTGGCCAGGGCGACGCGGCCATCGTGCCGCATGTCGATGTGCCGATGTATGTGATGACCCCTGAGTTTGGCGCTGCCAGCCAGCTGGAAAAAATCGACATGCTGGACTTTGCAGAGTTCATCGCCATCAACAAGTTTGACCGCAAGGGCTCGCTCGATGCGCTGCGCGATGTGCGCAAACAGGTGCAGCGCAACAAGCAGGCCTGGGGTACGCCGACCGAGAAGATGCCGGTCTTCGGCACCATGGCTGCGCGCTTCAATGATGACGGCGTGACGGCGCTTTACCAGTCACTCAAAATCCGGCTTGCAGAACTGGGCCTCAAACTCGGCGAAGGTGCCTTGCCAACGGTCAACGTGCGCCACAGCACCAACCAGACACCCGTGATACCTGCGGCCCGTACCCGATACCTGGCCGAGATCAGCGACACCGTGCGTGGCTACAAAAAGCGTGCACGCGCACAGGCCCAACTTGCGCGCGAAGTGCAGCAGTTGAAAGCTGCCGCCGTCATGCTCAAGCAAGACAAGCCCGATCGCGCGCCCGCCGCTGCCGCCGCTCTCGACCTGGCTGGCCACCGCAAGGCCCGCATGGATGGCGATGCCAGGGCGCTGCTGGCCCAGTGGCCCGACATGCAGACGGCTTATACCGGCGATGAATACGTCGTGAAAATTCACGATAAAGAAATCCGCACCGCGCTGACGACGAAATCACTCTCGGGCACGACCATCCGCAAGGTGGCCCTGCCGCAGTACGAAGACCACGGCGAAATTTTGAAGTGGCTGATGCTGGACAACGTGCCGGGCAGCTACCCCTACACCGCCGGTACCTTTGCCTTCAAGCGCGAGGGCGAAGACCCAACCCGCATGTTTGCTGGTGAAGGTGATGCGTTTCGCACCAACACCCGCTTCAAAATGCTCAGCGAAGGCATGGCCGCCAAGCGCCTATCCACCGCATTTGACTCGGTCACGCTTTATGGCAATGACCCGCATGTGCGGCCCGACATCTACGGCAAGGTGGGTAACTCCGGCGTGTCAATTGCCACACTCGACGACATGAAAGTGCTGTACGACGGCTTTGACTTATGCAACCCGAGTACGTCGGTCAGCATGACCATCAACGGCCCCGCGCCCAGCATATTGGCGATGTTCATGAACACCGCGATTGACCAGAACCTGGACAAGTTCAAAAAAGACAACGGCCGCGACCCGACACCAACAGAGGTCGAAAAAATCCGCGAATGGGTGCAGGAGAACGTGCGCGGCACCGTGCAGGCCGACATTCTGAAAGAAGACCAGGGCCAGAACACCTGCATTTTCTCGATCGAGTTCAGCCTGAAAGTCATGGGCGACATTGCCGAGTACTTTGTGCGTAACCGGGTGCGCAACTTCTACAGCGTCTCCATCAGCGGCTACCACATCGCCGAGGCCGGTGCGAATCCGATATCGCAACTCGCCTTCACGCTGTCCAACGGCTTTACCTTTGTTGAAGCCTACCTGGCGCGCGGTATGCATATCGACGACTTCGCGCCGAATCTGAGTTTTTTCTTCAGCAACGGAATGGACCCTGAATACACCGTGATGGGCCGCGTTGCGCGCCGCATCTGGGCCGTCGCCATGAAAGAAAAATACGCTGCCAACGAGCGCAGTCAAAAGCTCAAATACCACATCCAGACCAGCGGCCGCAGCCTGCATGCACAAGAGATCCAGTTCAACGACATCCGCACCACGCTTCAGGCGCTGATTGCGATTTACGACAACTGCAACAGCCTGCACACCAATGCGTTTGACGAAGCCATCACCACGCCGACCGAAGAGAGCGTGCGCCGAGCCATGGCGATACAGCTCATCATCAACCGCGAATGGGGACTGGCCAAGAATGAAAACCCTTCACAGGGCGCTTTCATCATCGAAGAACTCACCGAGCTGCTGGAAGAAGCGGTACTGCTGGAGTTTGAACGTATCGCCGAGCGCGGCGGCGTGCTGGGCGCGATGGAAACCGGTTACCAGCGTGGCCGCATCCAGGACGAGTCCATGCACTACGAAATGCTCAAGCACACCGGCGAGCTGCCCATCATTGGTGTCAATACCTTCCGCAACCCGCACGGTGATGCGGTGCAGGACAAGCTGGCGCTGGCGCGCTCAACCGAAGAAGAAAAACAAAGCCAGCTCACGAGGCTGGACGACTTCCATCAGCGTCATGCCAGCGAGTCACCCGCCATGCTCAAGCGCCTGCAACAAGCCGTGATTGAAAACCTCAACGTGTTTGAAGTGCTGATGGACGCGGTGCGCGTCTGCTCACTCGGGCAGATTACGAATGCGCTGTTTGAGGTGGGTGGGCAGTACCGGCGAAATATGTAGGGCTTCAGATTGCTACATATTTAATAGCTGATAACGCCCGTATTGATTGGGTTCTGGCTATTTTTAGCCATGAAAAAGCGCCTCAAAAGGCGCTTTTTGCGTTCTGGAGGCCAAAACAGCCCGCTAGACAACTCGAAACAACTCGAAACGAATTAGCCGCCCCTTTTAGGACGCTTGCCCGGGTTCTTTTTGCTGCGGGTGTGCGAACCGCGCTCAAGGCTGACCTTCTGGCCGCGACCAGTGGTGGTGGTGTAGCCCTTAGGTGGAACGGGCTTGGGGGCGCAGATGTCGGCTTCGACTCTGATTTTTTTGGGCATGGGGAACTCCGGTTTGAAAAAAAGGCTTAACAGCGTATTTTAAGGGCGCTTCTAGAAATTCAGATTTTCGGGATGAAGTGCAAGGCGGACGGAGCGCAGTAACCGGAACGTACTTCAGGTACGTGAGGATTGCGAGCACCGCGCAACGCAGCAATTCGCCCGAAAAATGAATTTATAGAAGTGCCCTTAAGCCACTGCGTGATGAATGGCCGTAGTGCCGCGCTTTATCAACTCAGCGATTGAAGCGGCAAATTCACCAGTAAATTTTGCGGCTTGAGCTTGACCACGCCATCGGCACTCATCATCAGGCCAAGGTATACCGGCTTGCCCGCCACGTCGGCACGCATCTCGCGCGGGTTGGCAAAATCCAGCCGGAACAGGCTGAGCAGGCGCTGCATGCGATCGGCGTCCACGGGCCGTTCTTCGTACAGGTCGTTGAGCAGCGCGGTCGCATCCACATCCAGCCCCACATGCCAGCGCCAGGCCGCGTCGTCGATCTTTTGCAGCGGCCGGATGCTGACGGCCACACCGAGGAAATGCTGCACCCACTTTTCCAGCACGCGGGCCAGCGCCTTCAGGCCCGACCGGGCGCGCGTCATCGTGAACACCACGCCGGCACCCAGGTCGTTGCTGACCTCGTGCTTCAGATCGAGCAGAAAGCTGTGGCGATCGCTGGCTTGCCAGTAAGCGGGTGCGTTGTTGTCCGTGAGCACCTGCATGTCGATCGTTCGTAGCGGGGCCTGGGCTTCCGCCAGAAAGCGCCCGAAGTCGCCCAGCCCACCGGTCTCGTTCAGCATGTCCAGCCGGTCGCTGTCGCCGGCCAGCACCTGCCCGTCTTGCGTGGAAATGCGCTGGCTGCGATGCAGCATGTCGGCGGCTCTCAGCTCGTAAACGTCATTTGAATCATCCAGCAGATTGCGCAAAATGGCTTCGACCAGCAGATCAATGAAAAGCGGCGGTATGTTGATGTTGCCCATGCCGCTGCGGGGGAACAGGCTCAGGTAATAAGCCTCCAGCGTGCCTGCGGCGAGCAGGGCATCGCGAAAACGCAAAAACAGGGTGTAGCTTTCGCGGGCATCGGCGTCAATCAGTCTTGCCAGCGCATCAGCGCCCACCGCGCTGGCGGGTGCAGCCATCAGCGCCGCGTGCAGCGCCATCTCGTCCGGGCAGGACTCGTGTACAGGTGCCAGTTCAGGACGCAGGAGGAAAAGCCGCAGGTAATCGTCAGTTGGCAGGCACCAGCCACGCGCATCGCGCTGCAGGCCGGTGGCACCGATGTGGGAATAATTTTGCATGGCCATCATCGTCGCACAACTGGCAAAGCTCACGATTGGCAACCGTCCTGGCGGTCTAAAATCAGGTTTTCAGGGCTTCAAAACCCAAATCAGCAACCGACCAGCTCCAACGCGTACCCTGCCAGCTTCGTTTGAGCATGGGAGTGCAAGCCAGCAAAACTACCCAAGGGTCTAACCCGATAGCCTGCCTGCGGCCTGATAGCTAGTGCAGTGTTGCACACTACACTAGTATGACCAACTGCCTTCACAGGGCATTTTCCCGACAGTGTTTGTGGGTCTATTTTTTTCATATCCGCCGGAGAGTTATTTTGTCAGTTGAGTTCATTCTTGAAACGCGAGGGTTGACCAAGGAATTCAAAGGATTCGTGGCCGTCAACAACGTGGACCTCAAAGTCCAGCGCGGCCACATCCATGCGCTGATTGGCCCCAACGGCGCGGGCAAAACCACTTTTTTCAATCTGCTGACCAAATTTCTGCACCCGACCACCGGCACCATCCTGTTCAACGGCATCGACATCACCACCGAAAAACCCGCGCAAACCGCAAGGCGCGGCATTGTCCGTTCGTTTCAGATCTCTGCGGTGTTTCCACACATGACGGTGCTCGAAAACGTGCGCGCCGCGCTACAGCGCAAGCTGGGTACCTCGTTTCACTTCTGGAAAGCCGAAAGCACGCTGTTCCATCTGCATGATCGTGCCCGCCAGTTGCTGGCCGAGGTCGATTTGCAGGACTTCTCCGACGAGATGACCGTCAACCTGCCCTACGGCCGCAAACGCGCGCTGGAGCTGGCCACGACACTGGCGCTGGAGCCCGAACTGATGCTGCTGGACGAGCCCACCTCGGGCATGGGCCACGAGGACGTGGACCGTGTGACGCAACTGATTAAAAAGGTTTCGACAGGCCGCACCATCCTGCTGGTGGAACACAACATGAATGTGGTCTCGTCGATTGCCGACCGCATTACGGTGCTGCAGCGCGGCACCATCATTGCCGACGGCCCGTATGCCGAGGTGTCGAAGAACCCGCTGGTGATTGAAGCCTACATGGGCACCGCCAACACCGAACTGCAGGGAGCGCACTGATGACTAAAGAGTTGCTCCGCATTGAAAACCTGCACGCCTGGTATGGCGAGTCGCACATCCTGCATGGCGTGAACCTGACGGTGCACCAGGGCGAAGTAGTGACCCTACTGGGCCGCAATGGCGCCGGGCGCACCACGACCCTGCGCGCCATCGTCGGGCTGACCGACACGCGCAAAGGCTCCATCAAGATCAGGGGCGAAGAAGCCATCAAGCTGGCACCGCACAAAATCGCCCGCCTGGGCGTGGGCTATTGCCCTGAAGAGCGCGGCATCTTTGCGTCTTTAAGCGCTGAAGAAAACCTGATGCTGCCGCCTACCATCGCGCCGGGCGGCATGAGCGTTGAAGAAATTTATGCGATGTTCCCGAACCTGAAAGAGCGTGCCTCCAGCCCTGGCACGCGGCTGTCGGGCGGCGAGCAGCAAATGCTGGCGGTGGCGCGCATCCTGCGCACCGGCGCACGCCTGCTGCTGCTTGACGAAATCTCCGAAGGCCTGGCGCCCGTGATTGTGCAAAAGCTGGCCGAAATGATTCTGGCCCTGAAAGCCAAGGGCTACACCATCGTGCTGGTCGAGCAGAACTTCCGCTTTGCCGCGCCGCTGGCCGACCGTTTTTACGTGATTGAGCACGGCACCATCGTGAAACAGTTTGCACAAAACGAGCTGACCCAGAACACGGACATGCTGCAGGAATACCTGGGCGTTTGACACAGATCCAGAGCCTCAACAGATTCAAAAACGCAGCGGCCTGTCTTCAAGACGGACTCAACGACTGTACCGGAGTCAAAAGGCTTTTGAGGCGCCCGACGCGAGGACCGCGCTCAGAGCGGCTTCCTGATCAGGTGGGCCAGTTCGCCGATCACGCCACGGCGGAACACCAGTACGCAGACGACGAAGATCGCGCCCTGCACGATGAGCACCCAGGCGCCGAACGGCGCCAGGTAGTTCTGCATCGTGATGATGATGGCGGCGCCGGCAACCGGGCCAAACATCGTGCCCAGGCCGCCGAGCAGCGTCATCAGCACGACCTCGCCGGACATCGTCCAGTGCACGTCGGTCAGCGACGCGAGCTGGAACACCAGTGCCTTGGTGCCGCCGGCCACTCCGACAAGGGTGGCTGACAGCACGAACGCCAGCAGTTTGTAGCGATCGACATCGTAGCCGAGCGAGAGCGCGCGGCTCTCGTTCTCGCGGATCGCTTTGAGCACCTGGCCGAACGGCGAATGCACGATCCGGTAGATCAGCAGGAAGCCGCCGATGAAAATTGCGAACACGAAGGCGTACATTGCCAACTCGTTGGACAGGTCGATCAGACCGAACAGCCGCCCGCGCGGCACGGCCTGGATGCCGTCCTCGCCGCCGGTGAACGGTGCCTGGAGGCTGAAGAAGTAGACCATCTGCGCCAGCGCCAGCGTGATCATCGCAAAATAGATGCCCTGGCGCCGGATCGCGAGTGAGCCGGCGACCAAGCCGAGCAGCGCCGCGCACGCGGTGGCGAACAGGATCGCCAGCTCGGGCGTGAAGCCCCACACCTTGGCCGCGTGCGCCGAGGTGTAGGCGGCGATGCCGAAGAACATCGCGTGGCCGAAGGACAGCAGGCCGACGTAGCCGATCAGCAGGTTGAAGGCGCACGCGAACAGCGCGAAGCACATCACCTTCATCAAGAAGACGGGGTAGGCGACCAGCGGCGCGAGCGCGAACACCAGCGCCATCAGCGCGAACGCCACCTGCTGGTGTCTGCGGCCGGCATCGCCGCCAGTCGGTCGAATCGAAGTTTCGGTAGCCATCCGTGCGCCTATGCCTATTTCTGCGTGCCGAACAGTCCGGCCGGCTTCAGCAGCAGGACGATCGCCATGATGATGAAGACCACGGTGTTCGAAGCCTCGGGGTAGAACACCTTGGTCAAGCCTTCGATCATGCCGAGGCCGAAGCCGGTGACGATCGCACCCATGATCGAGCCCATGCCGCCGATCACCACCACCGCGAACACGACGATGATCAAGTCGGCGCCCATCAGCGGGCTGACCTGGTAGATCGGCGCGGCCATCACGCCGGCCAGTGCCGCCAGCCCGACACCGGAGCCATAGGTGAGCGTGATCATGCGCGGCACGTTGACGCCGAACGCTTGCACCAGCTGCGGGTTCTCGATGGCGGCGCGCAGGTAGGTGCCGAGCTTGGTCTTCTCGATCACGAACCAGGTCGCCAAGCACACCGCGAGCGAAGCGACGATCACCCACGCGCGGTAGTTCGGCAGGAACATGAAGCCGAGGTTCTGGCCGCCGGTCAGTTCCTCCGGTATCGGGTACGGTAGCCCGGACGAGCCGAACTCTTGCCGGAACAGGCCCTGGATGATCAGCGCCAAGCCGAAGGTCAGCAGCAGGCCGTACAGATGGTCGAGCTTGTACAACCGCGACAGCATCAGGCGCTCGATCACGATGCCGGTGGCGCCGACCAGCAGCGGCACGATGGCCAGCGACCACCAGTAGCCCAAGCCGAGCTTGCCCGCCAGCAGGTACGCGCAGAAGGCACCCATCATGTACTGCGCGCCGTGCGCGAAGTTGATGATGTTGAGCAGGCCGAAGATCACCGCCAGCCCGAGCGACAGCAGCGCGTAGAACGAGCCGTTGATCAATCCGATCAGCAACTGACCAAGCAGCGCCTGGGTCGTGATGCCGAAGATTTCCATCGAGGGGTGAGGTCAGGGAAAATGTCGGATCCCCGCCTGCACTTGAACGGAGGAGGCGGTCACTTGACGAGTGGGCAACCGCCCTCGGCCATCGGGCGGAACGCCTGCTCGGCCGGGATCGTCGCGCGAATCTTGTGCAGATCCCACGGACCCGTTGACTCCGCCGGCTTCTTCACCTCGACCAGATAGGCGGGATGGATCTTGCGGCCGTCCGCGCGGATCGTTCCCTTGCCGAACAGCGGATCGTCGGTCGGCATCTTCTTCATCTGCTCGATCACCTTGGTGCCGTCGTCGGTCTTGATCGCCTCGACCGCCTTCAGGTAGTGCAGCACCGCCGAATACACGCCGGCATGGGCCATCGACGGATAGATGTTGCGCGGCGACTGTGCCGAGAAGCGTTTGGTGAAGGCGCGGGTCTGATCGTTTAAATCCCAGTAAAAAGTCTCGGTGAAAATCAGGCCCTGCGCGGTCGGAAGTCCGAGCGCACGGACGTCGGTCAGGAACACCAGCAGCCCGGCCAGACTCTGGCCGCCCTTGACGATGCCGAACTCGGCCGCCTGCTTGATCGAAGTGATCGTGTCGCCGCCGGCGTTGGCCAGGCCGATGACCTTCGCCTTGGATGCCTGCGCCTGCAGCAGGAACGACGAAAAGTCGGTGCTCGGGAAGGGGGTGCGCACCTTGCCCAGCACCTTGCCGCCGTGCTTCAACACAACGGCTTCGGTATCGCGCTCGAGCGCGTGGCCAAACGCATAGTCGGCGGTCAGGAAGAACCACGAGTCGCCGCCCGTTTTCACGATCGCACTTCCGGTGCCGTTGGCCAGCATCCAGGTGTCGTAGGTCCAGTGGATCGTGTTCGGCGAGCAGGCCTTGCCGGTCAGGTCGGAGGTCGCCGCGCCCGACACCAGGAAGGCCTTGCCCTTCTCGCGCGTGATCTGGCTGACCGCCAGCGCGATGCTCGAAGTGGGCACGTCGACGATCACGTCGACCTTATCGACATCGTACCAGGTCCTGGCGATCGTCGAGCCGAGGTCAGGTTTGTTCAGATGGTCGGCCGAGACGATTTCGACCTTCATGCCTTTCCTGGCGGCGCCGAAATCCTCGACGGCCATGCGGGCGGCGACCACCGAACCCAGTCCGGTCAGGTCGGCGTACAGCCCCGACATGTCGTTCATCACGCCGATCTTGATCACGCCGTCGGAGATCTGCGCCTGCGCGGCACCGATGCCGAGCGCGCACGCCGTGGCGACCAGGGTGGATAACAGCTTGCGTTTCATGATGCATCCTTTACGAAGAAATACGATAAAAATTCAACCAAACTTTTTAAAATGTACCACACTCCCTAAAAAGTCAATATTGAAATTTTTTAGGTTTTTTTAGGCTGGGTCGGCGGCTGGGATGGAGGCACACTGGCCCAGGCGCTGGGCGTGTCAGACGACGCCGTGTGGCGTGTCTTGCGCAAGGAAGGGATCCAACTGCGACGCCATCGATCGTGGTGCGTGAGCACGGACTCGGAGTTTGCCGCCAAGGCCGCCGACATCATCGCGCTGTACCTGAGTCCGCCGCAAAACGCCTTGGCGCTCAGGCCTCGTCCATGAAGCGCACCTTGACGCTTTTGCCCTTGACCTTGCCGGCGCTGAGTTTTTGCTGCGCTTCGCTTGCAATGGCGCGGTCAACGGCCACATAGGTTGAAAACTCGTTGACATTGATCTTGCCGACCTGCTCTCTTGTGAACCCCGCCTCGCCGGTCAGCGCGCCCAGCACATCGCCTGCGCGGATTTTTTCCTTGCGACCACCGACGATTTGCAGCGTGACCATGGGCGGCAGCAGTGGCTCTTTGCTGGCAGATGTCAGCTCGGCCAGCTTGTGCCATTCGGATTCGGCTTTTTGCAGTTGCTCGATTTTGCCGACGTAACCCATCTCGTCCATGCTGACCAGGCTGATGGCCCAACCCTCTTCGTCAGCCCGGCCGGTACGGCCAATACGATGAATATGCACCTCGGCATCAGGTGTGACGTCAACATTAATCACCATTTCGAGCTGGTTGATATCCAGCCCGCGCGCAGCCACGTCGGTAGCCACCAACACCGAGCAGCTACGGTTTGAAAACTGCACCAGCACTTGGTCACGCTCGCGCTGCTCAAGCTCACCAAACAAGGCCAGCGCACTGAAGCCCTGGCTTTTTAAATAGGCCACCAGCGCGCGGCACTGCGACTTGGTGTTGCAAAACGCTAGTGTGCTGGCCGGGCGGTAGTGGTTAAGCAGCAAAGCTACCGCATTCAAACGCGCCTCATCATGGTCGCTCTCGGGCACCTCATACCAGCGCTGGCGGATCTTGCTTTTTTCATGCTGCGCCTGCACGCTGATGGTTTGCGGTGATTGCATGAACTGCTGGCTGAGCTTAGCGATGCCTTCGGGGTAGGTCGCCGAGAACAGTAGGGTCTGGCGTTCTTTGGGGCACTGCTTAGCAACCGTAACGATGTCTTCAAAAAACCCCATGTCCAGCATGCGATCAGCTTCGTCCAGCACCAACGTGTTCATCGCATCTAACTTTAAATTGCCACGCGCCAAGTGGTCCATGATGCGGCCCGGCGTGCCGACCACAATGTGCGCGCCGTTCTCCAGACTGGCCGACTGGTTGCGCAGCGGCACACCACCGCACAGCACCACCACCTTGACGTTTTCTTCAGCCCGCGCCAAGCGGCGGATTTCAGTAGCCACCTGGTCGGCCAGCTCACGCGTCGGGCACAGCACCATGGCCTGCACCGCAAAGCGCCGCGCATTTAAATTAGCCAGCAGCGCAATGCCAAAGGCCGCTGTTTTGCCGCTACCGGTTTTAGCCTGCGCAATCAGGTCTTTGCCAAGCAGCGCCACCGGCAGGCTGGCCGCCTGAATCGCGGTCATGCTGGTGTAACCAAGCTGCGTCAGGTTGGCCAGTACATGGGCAGGGAGCGAGAGTGCGCTGAAGTCGTTGGCCAATGGGGCAGGGGAAGTAGTCATGCCCTGATTATCGGTGCGGGCCGTCCTGTATGACTCGACCAGATTGCACACGATACCCCCATGGTGAAAAAGCCGTCGTCTGGTGGTAAGGTCTATGCCATATTTTGTTCGATGAGGAAACATAAGCCATGCAGACTTTTGATTTTGATCTGTTCGTCATAGGTGGCGGCAGCGGCGGTGTGCGGGCTGGCCGCATGGCAGCCCAGCGTGGCGCGCGCGTGGCGCTGGCCGAAGTTGCCGACATGGGCGGCACTTGCGTCAACGTCGGTTGCATTCCCAAAAAGCTTTACAGCTATGCAGCGCGTTACGCCGAGGCGTTTGAAGAGTCGCACGGTTTTGGCTGGGCAGGTGAGGCACCAAAGTTTGACTGGGCGGTTTTGAAGGCCAACCGTGCGGCTGAAATCTCGCGGCTCAATGGCATCTATATACAACTGCTTGACAGCGCGGGTGTCAAAATTATCAAGGGCTGGGCGCGGCTGCTGGATGCGCATACGGTCGAAGTGGATGACCAGACATTGACTGCCAAAAGCATCCTGGTTTCTACTGGCGGCACGGCGACTGTGCCAGCGCTTGAGGGACGCGAACATGTCGTGACATCCGACAGCATGTTTGACCTGAACCCTTTTCCCAAACGCCTGCTGGTAGTAGGTGGCGGCTATGTCGCCTGCGAGTTTGCGTCCATCTTCAATGGCCTGGGCGCGCAGGTTACGCAACTGCACCGTGGCGAAAAAGTGTTGACGGGTTTTGATGAAGACATTCGCAGCTTTATTGCCGCAGAGATGGGCAAGGCCGGTGTCAATCTGCAACTGAAGTCCGAGGTTGAATCGATTGTCAAAACGGCTGACGGCCTGCTGGTAAAAGTCAAGGTGGGCACAGGAAGCGCAGCGAGTTTTACAGTAGATACCGTGCTGTATGCAACTGGCCGCGTGCCCAATACCACCGGCCTCGGCCTGGATGCCGCAGGCGTGGCGCTGGATGCCAAAGGTGCGATCAAGGTCAATAGCCATTACCAGACATCGGTGCCATCCATCTACGCATTGGGCGACGTGACGGCACGCCTGCAACTGACGCCGGTGGCGCTCGGCGAAGCCATGGTGGTGGTGGATCATCTGTTCGGCCCGGCTGCCGGCAAAAAGCCGCGCAGCATGAGCTACGACTTCATTCCCACCACTGTGTTTACCCACCCTAATATCGGCATGGTGGGTTATTCGGAAAGTGATGCGCGCAAAAAATTCGGCAACATCACGGTGTATCGCAGCGACTTCAAAGCGCTCAAGCACACCCTCAGCGGCAGCACTGAACGCACGCTGATGAAGTTGCTGGTCGATGACGCCACCGACCGCGTCGTTGGCCTGCACATGGTGGGCGCTGATGCGGGCGAAATCGTGCAGGGCTTTGCCGTGGCCATGAAAGCTGGCGCAACCAAGGCCATCTTCGACAGCACGATTGGCATACACCCGACGATGGCCGAAGAGTTTGTGACGATGCGAGAACCCATTAAGCTGCTCTGTTTGCTTTGCAGGTGAAGCGTCAGATTCTTGCCGCCTGGGCCTGCCGCGTGGTTTGGCTTCGCGTCGCTGGCCCGTCGCCAGTTCGATCGTATCAATAAACCGGCTGCTGCCCAAGGGTTGCGTCTGGTTTAGCGCCAGTCGGATGTCGCCAATGGTTTTGTCTGGCAGCACTTGGTTGAATAGTTCGCGGTAAGCCGCTTGGCGAGTGGCATCGTCTTGACCCAGCCCTGCAAACAGCGGGCGCACGGCAAGCCGCTGTGGCTGGGCGGTGCTGATCCGAGGCGCGAAGGCGTGGTGATGGGCGACTGACAGCGGCTTCAGAAGTCGCGTGGGCAACCCGCATCATGGTTAGCCCCAATGCCGCCGCGCGACGGAGGGGCTAGAGTATGCAAGCTTGCCGACCAAGCACCAACCGCCCCACTCTGGAAACACCCATGCCCCTGTTCAAACCCACGCGCCGCAGCTTCGTTCAGACCTCGCTCGCCGCCGCAGCCACCGCCGCCCTGCCCGGCCTCGCGCGGGCCCAGTCCTTTCCGACCAAACCCATCCGCCTGATCTGCCCCTGGCCAGCCGGCGGCTCCACCGACGTGGTGATGCGCGCGCTGGCCGTAAGCGCCGGCAAGGCACTGGGCGGCCAGATGATCGTGGACAACAAGCCCGGCGCCGGCGGCATGATGGGGCCGAACGAACTGGTGGGCACCAAGCCCGACGGCTACACGCTGTCGCAATTGACCATAGGCGTGCTGCGTCAGCCGCACATGCAGAAGATGCAATTCGACCCGATGAAGGACTTCACCTACATCATCTGCCTGACGGGCTACACCTTCGGCATCGTGGTCAAGGCGGATTCACCGATCAAGACCATCAAGGATCTGGTGGACTTCGGAAAGGCCAATCCCGACAAGTTCAGCTACGGCTCCACCGGCCACGGCACCACGCCGCACCTGGCCATCGAAGAATTTTCATCCAGAGCCGGCATCAAGCTGCTGCACGTGCCTTTCAAGGGCAGCGCGGACGGCCTGCAGGCCCTGCTCGGCGGCCACGTCATGGCGCATTCGGATTCGACCAGCTGGGCGCCTCATGTGGAAGCCGGCACGCTGCGGCTGCTCGCCAGCTACGGCAGCAAGCGCACCAAGCGCTGGCCTAACGTGCCGACGCTGACAGAACTGGGCTACGAAACGGTGGCCGACTCGCCGTTCGGCATCGGTGCGCCCGCCGGCATGGAGCCGGCCCTGACCCAGCGCCTGCACGACGCCTTCAAGAAAACGCTGGAAGACCCGGCCGTGCTGGCCATGTTTGAAAAGTACGACCAGTCGGTGCTCTACATGAACACGGCGGACTACACGAAGTGGTCGCGCGACAACTTCGCCAAGGAAAAGGCCGTCATCGAACGCCTGGGCCTCGCAGCCAAGCCGGCCTGAGGGGCAAACCACTCCTGATTCGATAGCGACTCAAGCCCGTTCCGCAAGAGTTGGAGCCTTGTTTGATTCGCGGAGTCAAGAAATCGGCGCTGACCGTCGCTCACACATCAATCGCCACCGCCGAGCCGACCTGCTTGCGCAGCTCGAACTTCTGGATCTTGCCGGTCGAGGTCTTCGGCAACTCGCCAAACACCACCGCGCGCGGCACCTTGAAACCCGCCAGGTGTTTCTTGCAGTGCGCCACGATGTCCTGCGCCGTGCAGGTGGCGCCCGCCTTCAACTCGACAAAGGCGCACGGTGTTTCGCCCCAGCGCGCATCGGGTCTGGCCACCACGGCTGCGGCCAGCACATCGGGGTGGCGGTACAGCGCGTCTTCCACCTCGATGGAGGAAATGTTTTCCCCACCGGAGATGATGATGTCCTTGCTGCGGTCCTTGATCTTGATGTAGCCGTCGGGGTACATCACGGCCAGGTCGCCGCTGTGAAACCAGCCGCCGGCAAAGGCCTCTTCGGTCGCCTTGGGGTTCTTCAGGTAACCCTTCATCGCGATGTTGCCCCTGAACATGATCTCGCCCATGGTTTCGCCGTCCGAAGGCACCGGCTGCAGGGTCTGCGCATCGAGCACGCGCACGTCGCGCTCCAGGTGGTAGCGTACGCCCTGGCGCGCATTGAGCCGGGCGCGCTCGCCAATGTCCAGCGCCGCCCAGCCGTCCTGCGCGGCGCACACGGTGGCCGGTCCATAAACCTCGGTCAGACCATAGACATGTGTCAAATCAAACCCCAGCGCTTCCATGCCTTCGATCATGGACGCCGGCGGCGCGGCGCCGGCGACCATGGCTTTCACGCCCCCCTGTTTCAATCCTTGCAGGCCGTGCTTCATGCTGTCCGGCGCATTGACCAGCAGGCCATGCACGATGGGCGCGCCGCAGTAGTGCGTCACGCCGTGCTGGCGAATCGCGTCAAAAATCGCCTGCGCCTCGACCTTGCGCAGGCACACGTTGACGCCGGCACGGGCGGCCACCGTCCACGGGAAACACCAGCCATTGCAGTGAAACATCGGCAGCGTCCACAAATACACCGCATGTTTGGGCATGTCCCATTCGAGGATGTTGGACACCGCATTGAGCGCCGCGCCGCGGTGGTGGTAGACCACGCCCTTGGGGTTGCCGGTGGTGCCGCTGGTGTAGTTCAGCGAAATCGCGTCCCACTCATCGTCGGGCAGGCGCCAGGCAAAACCCGCGTCGCCGCTGGCCAGAAACTCGTCGTAACCGATGCTGCCTATGCGTTCTACCGGCCCGGTGTACATCGCGTCTTCCACATCAATCACCAGCAGCGGTGTGGCGGCCTTGCGCAGGCTCAAGGCTTTTTGCATGATGCCGGCGAACTCGGGATCGACGATGACGACTTTGGCCTCGCCGTGGTCCAGCATGAAGGCAATCGTTTCGGCATCGAGCCGGGTGTTCAGCGCATTGAGCGCCGCACCGGTCACCGGAATGCCGAAATGCGCCTCCACCATGGGCGGCGTGTTGGGCAACATCACCGCCACCGTGTCGCCTTTGCCAATGCCGTGCCGCTGCAGCGCACTTGCCAACTGGCGGCAACGCGTGAAGACCTCGGCCCAAGTGCGGCGCAAGCCGCCATGCACCACCGCCGTCCGGTCGGGGTACACCTCGGCGGTGCGTTCAATGAATGACAGCGGCGACAGCGCGGCGTAATTCGCCTCGGTGCGGGGCAGGTCCTGTTCAAAAATGCTGGGCATGGCAATTCACTCCGGTGGTCAGTAGTCGGGTCTGATGGACCATGGTAGCCGCAGAACTTGATGCAGCCCTCAGAGCGCTGGAGGAGCACGGATCGCGATCCGCACCACGTTAAAAGGGAAAGGGGTCAGGCTCGAATTAAAGCTCGTGGGCCGGAGCGTCTCCGGCGCCCTCAGTAGCGAACGATGCCGTTACCCGAGTTTTTCACCGAATCGACCACACGCAATGAACGCACCGATCACTCCACCGAAATACCGGCCGACTTGACCACTTGTCCATATCGGGCCAGGTCGCGCCGAATCTCATCACGAAACTGGTCTGCGCTCCCGGGGGTGGGATCTATCCCCATGACGCGCAGCTTCTCGCGTACGGCGGGATCATTCAAAACAGCGTTCAGTTCGGTATTGAGCCGGGCAATGATGGCGGCAGGCGTATTGGCCGGCGCGAGCAGGCCAACCCATGAGTTGACCACGAAGTCGGCCACGCCACTTTCTATAAATGTCGGCACGTCAGGCAAAGCCGACGTGCGCTGTGCGCTGGAGACGGCAATGGCGCGGAGCTTGCCGGATTTCACATGGCTATGGGCACCGGCCACGGCCGTGTAAACCAGGGGAATCTGGCCGCCGAGCACATCTATCATGGCCGGCCCCCCTCCTTTGTAAGGCACATGCGTCAGCTTCGCGCCGGTGCTCAGCTTGAGTAGTTCGCCTGCAAGGTGAGGCGTGCCGCCGGTGCCGGAGGTTCCGAAGAACAAGCCGCCCGGCTGTGTCTTGGACAGGGCAATGAGGTCCGCCAGACTTTTGACAGGCAGCTCCGGGTTCGCCACCAGAATCAGGGTAGCATCGCCAATCTTTCCGACGGGCGAGAAATCCTTCACCGTGTCAAAAGGAATCTTGGAAAACACATGCGGATTGATGACCATGGTTCCGTCAAAGCCGAGCACCAGCGTGTAGCCATCGGGGGGCGATGTTTTGACCAGGCTGGTGCCGATGTTGCCCGAGGCCCCCGGCCTGTTGTCAACGATGACCTGCTGCCCCAGACGTTTGCCGAGGTTCTCGGCAATCAGCCGGCCGCTGCCGTCTGTCACACCGCCCGGCGCGAATGGCACGACCAGGCGAATCGGCTTGTTCGGCCAGGCCTCCTGGGCATGTGCGGCCGCAAGCAGCCCGCCCATGGTGGCGATGAGCATGGAGGCTGCGGCAGACAGCCAGCTTCTGCGCTTGACGAGGAAAGGGGAAGTGCGGTTTTTCATCATGGTCTCCTGGTTGTCGTTTTGGGAATTGCAAGATCAGGGGGTCTCTGCATAACGTTTGTCAAATGCCCAGATTTCCTCAAACCCCATCAGTTGGGTCAGGTCTGAAAAAGGCATCAACGCGGTACTTGCGCCGGCTGAAGAACCGCTGAGCTTGAAGTTCTGGTAGACGGCTTTCATGACTTCGGCCGCCGCCAGGAGAGCGGTGACCGGGAAGATGGCGAGCTTGTAGCCGATGGACTCGAGCTCGCGCTGGCTGAGCACCGGGGTTTGTCCGCCCTCGACCATGTTTGCCAGCAATGGCAGGTCCACGCTGCGTCCTATCCGGCGCATTTCCTCTTCGGTTTCGGGTGACTCCACAAAGAGCACGTCCGCACCAGCCCGGGCGTAGGCTTCAGCCCGGCGCAATGCCTCGTCCAGCCCGAGGGCGCTGCGTGCGTCGGTGCGGGCAATGATCATGAACTCGGCGGAGCTGCGCGCATCAGAGGCCACCTGGATCTTGCGCACCATGTCGGCCATCGGGATGACACGGCGGCCGGGGGTATGGCCGCATTTTTTGGGAAATTCCTGGTCTTCGAGCTGAATCGCCGCGACGCCGGCTGCTTCGTAGCCACGCACGGTGTGCTGCACATTGAGCAGACCGCCATAGCCAGTGTCGCCGTCGGCAATCAGCGGTGTACGGGCCATGGAGGCCATGGCCTTGACGCGGCCCACCATGTCGGTGTACGTTGCCAGGCCTGCGTCTGGCAGACCCATGTGCGAGGCGACCGTTCCGAAGCCCGTCATGTACAGCGCGTCAAATCCGAAAGTATCGGCTAGGCGAAGCGAGACCATGTCGAACACGCCAGGGGCAAGCACCAGCCCGGGCTGCTCAAGACGCTGGCGCAGTGAGGATTTCTTGTCATTCATGAGTGGCAGGGCTTTTCGAGTAAGAGACTTGGACGGATAGGAAATTCAACCGCATGAGGCCAAGTATGGCACCGAAAAGCGTCCTCAAGAGTCGTGCTTTCCTTGATGTTGTGATCTGAATTTCCAAGGTTTTTCCGCCCACCGGCACAAACGACATGCAAAGCTGGGCTGCGGGTACAGCCCTACCCCGGCGCAGTCGTCGCAACCCTCCTTTTACGGTTCAGCAGGTTCACCAGTCTGTGCGCTGATCGTCGGGGTAGTTGGGTGCTGATTGGCTGGTCATATCCCAGTCCGGAGGATAAAGCGAGGATAAAGGGGTCAGGCTCGATTAAGACGCATGGAATCTGAAACGTTTCGCGCCCATCGAGCCAACCGGGCAGGCGCATCAGGCGTGAGCAGCCTCGCCCAGCACTTTTGCCGCCCATTGGTTCAGGCTGGTGCCGCTGCCTTTGGCTGCAATCAACGCGGCGCTGTGTACTGCGGGCGGCACGCGCAGCATGAGCTTGCCACTGGCTGGCTTTTCAACAGCCTTGCCGATCTTGGCGCAGGTATCGATATAGTCGTCAACCGCTTCTGCAAACGCGGCGCGAAGGCCACGCACGGTGTCAGCGTGGAACCCGACCACATCAGTGATGCCGAGCAGGTGGCCGACAAAAATATCATCTCGTTCGTCAAAATCAACACGGGCGGTTTGCCCTTTGTAGGTCATGGTGTTCATGGCTTTACTCCGATAGTTTCCAAAAATTTACGCGCATCGTCAACCTGGTATTGCTTAGCTTCTTTGGCCGGGTGGGGCCGGTGGAATGTGCCGACCGTGGTGCCATGCACAAAGCGCACCCGCGAGCCATTGCCTTCAATGCACTTGCAGCCAACGGCCATCAGCAGCGACTCAATCCGCGCCCATTCAACATTTGTCGGCATCGGCTTGCTGAAGATGGATTCAAGTGTTTTGCGTTGCTTGCTGTTCATGCTATCAACTATAGCTATCAATCATAAAAATGCAATCACTATTTGATATCAATAAATTGAAAAGGTCAAGAGAAAGCAGATAAAGGGGTCAGGCTCGAATTAAATTGAAAATGTAGTTCCGGTGGGTGGTTGCGGTGCAGCGCGTATTTTGATCGGGAGCGGCTTCGCCTGACAGCTCATCAAGGTTGTAAATCGTGCCACAAGGCAAAATATTTGGCACACTCAGGCATGGCCACCTTATCACCTATTGCCGCAACCCCCATCGCATTTGTGCAAGCCATTGTCAGCGCCTACCTGCGCTATGGCAAGGACCCGGCCAACGCGCTGCGCCTGGCACAGATTGCGCCAGACCAGTTGATGCAACCCGAGGCCCGCATCACGGCCCGGCAGATGGAGGTGCTTTCCGGCACCGCCATGCAGGAGCTGGACGACGAAGGGCTGGGCGCTTTCACGCGCCGCCTGCCCTGGGGCAGCTACGGCATGCTGGCGCGCGCATCCATCAGCTCGCCCAACCTGGGTGTAGCACTCAAGCGCTGGTGTCGCCACCACGCACTGCTGACCAGCGACATCGAGCTAAAGCTGACGACCAGCGGCGACAGCGCCTGCATCGCCGTTGACGAGCACCTTGACCTGAAAGCAGCGCGCAACTTTTGTCTGATGCATGTGCTGCGCAACATTCACGGCCTGGCCTGCTGGTACATAGCCTCACGCATTCCACTGCAAGGTGCTCGCTTCCCGTTTGAAGCACCGCCACATGCCTACGCCTACCAGCACATGTTCCCTGGTGCATTGCGGTTTGACGCTGCGCAAGCCGAGATCAGGTTTGATGCGCGTTACCTGGCCTTGCCGCTGCGGCGTGATGAAAAAGCGCTGACCCAAATGCTGCAACGCGCCCTGCCGCTCACGGTGTTGCAGTACCGACGCGACAGGATGCTGGTGCAGCAGGTGCGGCAGGCCCTTGGCAACCCTGCGGTCGCTTCACACAACGCGGAGACATTGGCAGCAGCGTTGAACCTGTCGCCGCGTTCACTGCACCGCCAGCTTCAGGAAGAAGGCGCGTCGCTACAGCAGCTCAAGGACGAGGTGCGGTTTGAGCGCGCGAAGGATTTGTTGCTGCGGACGACCAAACCAATCAAGCAGGTAGCGGCTAGCTCGGGGTTTCGCAATGAGAAGAGTTTTATTCGGGCTTTCCACACCTGGGCGCACACCTCACCAGCCGAGTTTCGAAAGTCCGCCTAGACCGAATGAACGCCCTAAAGGTCTCAGCAGGTTTCGGCGAACAGCTCGCGCCCGATCAACATGCGGCGAATTTCATTCGTACCAGCGCCAATTTCATAGAGCTTGGCATCGCGCCACAACCGGCCCAGCGGGTAGTCATTGATATAGCCATTGCCGCCGAAAATCTGCACGCCCTCACCCGCCATCCAGGTGGCTTTTTCGGCGCACCACAAAATGACCGAGGCGCAGTCTTTGCGCACCTGCCGCACATGCTCTATACCCAGCATGTCGAGGTTTTTGGCCACCGTATAGGCAAACGAGCGCCCCGCCTGCAGCACGGTGTACATGTCTGCCACCTTGCCCTGAATCAACTGAAACTCGCCAATGCTCTGGCCAAACTGCTTGCGGTCATGGATGTAGGGGATGACGTTGTCCATCACTGACTGCATGATGCCCAGCGGCCCGCCTGTGAGCACGGCGCGCTCGTAATCAAGGCCGCTCATCAATACTTTTGCTCCGCTGTTCAGGCCACCCAGAATATTTTGCGCAGGCACTTCAACATTACTGAACACCAGCTCACCTGTATGGCTGCCACGCATACCGAGCTTGTCGAGCTTTTGCGCAACTGAAAAGCCCTTCATGCCTTTTTCAATCAGAAACGCAGTGATGTGATTCGCGCCGCGTTTTGCCGCCGGGCCGCCCCAAGGCAAAACCGCCCCCTCGGGGGGCAGCGAAGCGTGGGGGCCATTTTCGAGTTCAGGTTCAGTTTTAGCATACACGACCAAGGTGTCCGCGTCCGGGCCGTTGGTGATCCACATCTTGCTGCCGTTGAGCAGGTAATAGCCACCTCCTGCGCCGTCATGATGCTCCGCCTTGAGCTTCATGGACATCACATCGCTGCCCGCGCCCGACTCGCTCATGGCCAGCGCGCCCACATGCTCGCCCGTGATGAGTTTGGGTAGGTATTTTTGCCTCTGCTCTGGCGTGCCGTTGCGTTTGATCTGATTCACGCACAGGTTGCTGTGCGCGCCGTAAGACAGGCCTACCGATGCACTGGCACGGCTGATTTCTTCCATCGCAATCATGTGGGCTAGGTAACCCATACCTGCACCGCCATACTCTTCGCCAACCGTGATACCCAACACGCCGAGCGCGCCCATTTTTTGCCACAAGTCCATCGGGAACTGGTCGTTGCGGTCAATATCTGCCGCACGCGGCGCGATTTCAGCTTGCGCAAATTCGCGCACCGTGTCGCGCAGGGCGTTGATGTCTTCACCCAATTGAAAGTCGAGGCCGGGCATGTTCATGGTGGTGTGCTTCAATGTTTAATCACCGATTTGGCGTTTTGGGCTTTGGCTTTTCAGTCTTGCCCAGAAGTGCCCGGGCCTCTTTTTCATGCGTACGTATCTCGTCCAGATTGGCTTGCAGGTCGAGCAATTGCGATTCAAGCTTTTTGCGGTGGTCGGCCAGTATTGAAAGAAATTTCCGCAACTGCGGCGCAGTGTCGCGCGGGCTGTCATAGCAGTCGATGATTTCCTTGGCCTCGACCAGCGACAGGCCAAGCCGTTTGGCACGTAGCGTGAGCTTGAGGCGCGTGCGGTCCCGGTTGGTGTACACGCGGTTGCGCCCGCCCGGGCCTTCGCGCTGTGGTTGCAGCAGGCCCATGTCTTCGTAAAAACGTATGGCCCGCGTGGTCAGGTCAAACTCTTTTGCCAGATCGCTGATGGTGTACGTAGTGGCCATGGTGATTGAATAATGGGTTCGGGATAAGAAACGCTACAAAGCAATTACCAGCGCGGCGCGCCTTCGTCCTTCAGCTGGCCGCGTAGCTCGGCGTAGTCCGGCACCACGGCGCGCACCGTGTCCCAAAAGCGCGGGCTGTGGTCCATCACACGCAGGTGGCTGAGTTCATGCACCACGACGTAGTCAATCACCGACTGTTTGAAGTGAATCAGCCGCCAGTTGAGCCGAATCGAGCCGTCAGCACTGGCGCTGCCCCAGCGCGTACCGGCGCTGGACAGGCTTAACTTGCGCCACTGCACACCGAGTGTGGGCGCGAAGTGATTGAGCCGCTCGCTAAAAATCCGCTTGGCCTGCCGCATCAACCAGGCCTGCACCGCGTCACGAATCTGCTCGGGCGTAGCCAGGTGCGGCAAACCCACCTGCAAGGTCAGGTGCCTTATGCCTGGCAAGCCTGGCAAGGTATCTGCGTCACTGCTTTTCAGTTCAGCCCCGATGCCGCCAAACGCATGGCGCGGGTCCAGCACGACGATGACCTGCTCGCCCAAAAACGGCAGCATGGTGCCATCACACCAGTCAATGCGGGCAGACTCAAGCCGCGCATGACGGTCGCGCGTTTCTTGCAGCTTGTTGATGATCCAGCCAGATTTTTCAACCACCGCTTTGTCAATTTCATACAGCGGCACCCACTTGGGCGCGCTGACAGTCAAGCCTTCTGCGCCGACTGTAAAGCCTATGCTGCGGCGTTTGCCACGTTTGAACTGGTAGGCCACCGCAATGCCATCGAGCAGAACTTCGCGCGCAGCGCGTGGATGACGGAAGGTGAGCGGGCTCAGCGCCTGCTGCAAGGTTTGTGGCGGGAGCTGGTTGATAGCTGACTCAAGGCTTGTACCTGCTACTGTTTCAATAGCTGGTGATGCCTGATTTTGCTGGTCTGCAGCCTCTTTTTGTGCTTCAAATGGCGGCCTTTTGGCAGCTACAGGTGAGCTGTCGAACAAATCCAGCGTGAACTGAAGCAGTTTCGTTCTCATCTCTGCATCATGCCTGTTTCAGGGCTTGCGCTTTAGTTGCCGTGTAAGCCTCGGGGTCAAGCCTGTGCATCTCGGCTTCAATCCAGGCTTCGACCTCCAGCATCAGCTCATCGGGTTGCCTGCCGACGCTGCTGATCGGCTTGCCAATTGAAAAGTCCACAATGCCCGGCGTTTTGATAAAGGCCTTGCGCGGCCAGCATTTGGCCGACGTGACGGCAACCGGAATCACTGGCGCGCCAGTTTCAATCGCCAAGCGCGCACCAGCGCTTTTATAAACACCTTTTTGCCCGCGCGGGATGCGCGTACCCTCGGGGAACATGATGACCCAAGTGCCATTGGCCAGCAGGCGCTTGCCCTGCACCACAACCTTGTTGAAAGCCTGCGAACGCTGGCTGCGGTCAATGTGGATCATGTCCATGCGCGCCATGGCCCAGCCAAAAAACGGCACGTACAGCAGCTCTTTTTTGAACACGTAGGCCAGCGGGTGCGGCATCAGTGTCACCATTGAAAAAGTCTCCCAGGTGCTCTGGTGCTTGACCAGCAGTACGCAGGCACCCAACTCTTCCGTGGGCAGGTTTTCCATACCGGTCACCCGGTTCTGGATACCCAGAATCACCGTACCCCCCGTTACCGCCAGACGCAGCCAGCCTGCGCACATCCAGTAAACCTGGGTACTGGTGCCAAACAGAGAGAAAACCAGCACGGCAAGCGCCCACGGAATGACGGTAATGACCATCCAGAGAAGATGAAGGATTGAACGGATCAGGGGCATGTGTATTTTTTTTGGAGAGTAACTTTTAAACCGCTACCTACAGCGGCTGGGCGCTGCGCTCAAGTATGAAATCGGCAAACGCCGACAGATCCTCATGCAGCACAGTGCCCGCTGGCAAGCCATCGGGTTGACCACCTGCAAGGTCTTTGCGGTACTTCAATGACTTGCCCGTCAGCACCAGATGTGGCTCACACCCGGCGCTGGCCCCCGCCTGTAAGTCGCGCGGCGAGTCGCCCACCGTCGGCACGCCCTTGAGCGGCACACCAAAGCGCGCACCGATCTGCTCAAACAAACCGGGCAAGGGCTTGCGGCAATTGCAACTTTCTTCAGGGCTGTGCGGGCAATAAAACACCGCATCAATACGGCCACCGACTGCCGCCAGCATCTTATGCATCTTGGCGTGCATGGCGTTAAGCGAAGCCACGTCAAACAAACCGCGCCCCAGGCCCGACTGGTTGGACGCAATCACCACATGCCAACCGGCATGGTTAAGCCGCGCAATCGCCTCCAGCGCACCGGGCAGTGGCATCCATTCTTCAGGCGTTTTGACGAAATCGTCGCTGTCGCTGTTGATAGTGCCGTCGCGGTCGAGGATGATGAGTTTCATGGGGTGCCCCATTCAGGTCGCAAGTTTGGACAGATCGGCGACCCGGTTCATCGCGTCGTGCAGACTTTTGAGCAGCCCCTGTCGGTTCAGGCGCAAGTCCATTTCTACGGCGTTGACCATCACATCGTCAAAAAATGCATCGACCGGCGCACGCAGGGCGGCCAGGGTCTGCAGCGAGGCGGTGTAGTCACCCGCTTCGAACTGCGCGTTGGCTTTGGGCATCACGTCCCGGAGCGCGGCGTACAGGGCAACTTCAGCGGGCTCCTTGAGCAGCACTTCGCTGACATGCGGATCCACCTCCTGCGCTTTCTTGAGGATATTGCTGATCCGCTTGTTGGCGGCGGCCAGGGACGGCGCTTCGGGCAACACCGCAAAAGCGCGCACTGCGGCAAGGCGTTTGGCGACGTCGCCCAGACGCTGCGGGCACAGGGCCAGGACGGCATCGACTTCCTGGGCGCTGTAGCCTTGCTCGCGCAGGCTGCCGGCAAGGCGGTCGTAGATGAAATCGAGCAGTTCCACCACAGCGCGTCCGTACTCAAATCCGGGAATGTTCTTGAATCCATTCGCCGCATCCCCGATCAACGTGTCCAGACTTAGAGGGAGATCTTTCTCTACCAACATACGAATCACCCCTAGCGCATGACGACGCAACGCAAACGGGTCTTTGTCGCCCGTCGGCAAATTACCGATGCCAAACATACCCACTAGGGTTTCAAGCTTGTCTGCCAGCGCCACCACCACGCCGACTTCATTGCGCGGCAGAGTGTCGCCCGCAAAGCGCGGTTTGTAATGATCTTCAATCGCGTCGGCAACCTCAAGACTTAAACCATCGTTGAGCGCGTAGTAACGGCCCATCGTGCCTTGCAGTTCGGGGAATTCACCCACCATATCCGTGACCAAATCGGTCTTGGCGAGCATGGCTGCTTGATCTGCTTTTTGCGCCAACGCATCGCCACCTAGCTGCTGGCCGATGGCTTTTGCGATGGCGCGCACGCGGGTGATGCGCTCACCCTGCGAACCCAGCTTGTTGTGATAAACCACTTTGTAGAGTCCCGCCACGCGCGAGGCAAGCGTTTTCTTGCGGTCTTGATCAAAGAAAAATTTGGCATCCGCCAGGCGCGCGCGTATCACGCGCTCGTTACCGCCTATCACCAGGCTCGCGTCATCGGGCGTAATGTTGCTGACCACCAGGAATCGGTTGGTAAGCTTGCCGGCTTGGTCGAGCAGGGGGAAGTACTTCTGATTCGCCTTCATCGTGAGAATCAGGCACTCCTGAGGCACATCGAGAAACTCTTTCTCGAACGTGCAGACCAGCACATTAGGACGCTCCACTAGGGCAGTGACCTCGTCCAGCAGAGCCTCATCATCAACAGGCTTGAGCTCTTCCCTGGCTGCTACAGCTGCAATCTGTTTGGCAATCTCAGCGCGACGTGCGGCAAAGCTGGCAATGACCGCACCTTCCGTTTCCAGTTGCTGCGCATAGCTATCGGCATTCTTCAACACGACAGGGTTGACCTTGGCTTCAAAGCGATGGCCATGCGTCTCGCGCCCGGCGTTCAGTCCCAATAGGGAGACTTCATTCTCGCCTTTGATGATCTCATCGCCGTGCAATACAACCAAGCCATGCGCGGGACGCACGAAGTTGACCGTTCTCCAACCATCAGCCAACTGGTAGGCCATCATTTTCTGGATAGGTAACTTATCATAGGTTTCCTTGAGTGCTATTTGCAGGCCAAGTATCAAACTCCTACCTTTTATAATTGCGTCCAAGAACAGCACGTCAACCTTGCCATCATTTTCGCGCTTAAGGGTTGGCACAACTGACGCACTGACACCGAGACTGAGAAGTTTCTTCAGCAAGGCAGGCGTGGGCTGACCGTTCGCATCCAAACCGATTGAGGCTGGCATCAGTTTTTGCAAAACTGGTCTGTCCGCCGCTTGCACTGCAACATCTGTAATATGCACTGCCAAACGACGTGGCGTGGCATAAGCTGTTACAGCGGCATCGCTCGCCACCAAGCCTTGCGCCATCAGACTTGCCGCCAGAGCTTCGGCAAAACTGGCGCCCAGTTTTTCCAGAGATTTCGGCGGTAGTTCTTCAACTAGCAATTCAACCAACAAATTTTTTGTGGTCATTGTTTCGCCTCGATCTGTGCCAGCACCTCATCCGCCCACGCTTTGGGAGCCATCGGAAAGCCCAGGCGCGCTCTGGACTCGTAATAACTTTGCGCCACGGCGCGCGCCAGATTGCGAATGCGACCTATGTAGGCGGCGCGTTCGGTGACGCTGATCGCGCCGCGTGCATCTAGCAAATTAAAGCTGTGGGCGGCTTTTAAAACTTGCTCGTAGGCGGGCAGTGCAAGTTGCGCTTCAATCAAATGTTTGGCCTGCTTTTCGTGAGCGTTGAATGCGGTAAACAAAAAGTCGACATCGCTGTGCTCGAAGTTATAGGTGCTTTGTTCGACCTCGTTTTGTTTATAAACGTCGCCATAACTAAGGCCTTCTGTCCAGGTCAGGTTGTAAACGTTGTCTACGCCTTGCAGGTACATGGCCAGGCGCTCCAGGCCGTAGGTGATCTCGCCTGTGATGGGTTTGCAGTCAATGCCGCCGACCTGCTGGAAGTAGGTGAACTGGGTGACTTCCATCCCGTTCAGCCAGACTTCCCAGCCTAGGCCCCAGGCGCCCAGCGTTGGGTTTTCCCAGTCGTCTTCTACAAAACGGATGTCGTTTTTTTTCAAATCAAAACCGAGTGCCTCTAACGAGCCGAGGTACAGCTCCAGAATGTTCGCCGGTGCGGGTTTGAGCACGACCTGGTACTGGTAGTAGTGCTGCAGGCGGTTTGGGTTTTCGCCGTAGCGGCCGTCTTTGGGGCGGCGGCTGGGTTGCACGTAGGCGGCCTTCCACGGCTCGGGGCCGAGTGCTCTTAAAAACGTTGCAGTGTGCGAAGTGCCTGCGCCGACTTCCATGTCGTAAGGCTGCAATAGCGCGCAGCCTTTGTCAGCCCAGTAGGGCTGCAGGGTGAGGATGATCTGTTGAAAGGTGAGCATGATTTGATTTTAACGGCGCGCGATTTGGCAGATTTCGATCAAAAAGGCCTGGAAAGTACCATTTTTGACAGCTAAATCAGGCTCTAGGCTAACGAATACGGGCGTGACAAGCTACCAAAAGTATAGCAATTATCAACCCCCACAGCGGCCACAAGCCAAAGCGACTGGCCCACCAGGCGTAGGGCGTGATGCCGCTGCGCCCCTCCACCGCGCCCACCAGCGCACCCCGCGTGTGTCTTGGCAGCCCATGCGTGACCTGGCCACGGTGGTCAATGATGGCGGTGGCACCGGTGTTGGTGGCCCGCACCATGGGGCGCTCAAACTCCAGCGCGCGCATACGCGAGATGTTCAGGTGCTGGTCGATGGCAATCGTGTTGCCAAACCACGCAATGTTGCTAACATTCACAAAGATGGTGGGACTGAGGGCCGGGTCTCGAAAACGTGCGGCGAGTTCTTCACCAAACAGGTCTTCATAGCAAATATTGGGGGCCAGGCGCTGGCCCTGCCAGTCGAACGATGGCTGGCTGACCGCGCCGCTGTTGAAGTCGGCCAGCGGAATATCGACGATCTTCAAATACCACTTGAACAGAGGGTGAACAAACTCGCCAAACGGTACCAGGTGGTGTTTGTCATAGCGATAGACCTGGTCGAGCCCGGGGCCTGCGCCCGCAGCCTGTGGCTTGATGCCAATGACCGAATTGGTGTAACCGTCTTGCTTGTTGCCCAGCGGAATGCCAATCAGCGCGGCAGTTTCAGGCAGCCCGGCGGGGGGCTGGGCAAAGCGCTTGAGGAGCGCGTCGGCATAACCTTCAGGCAACTGGCTGGGCAGCAGGGGAATGGCGGTTTCAGGCGTGACGACCAGCGAGGTGGCTGCGGCATTGAGTTGCTCAGCGTACCATTTAAGCGCGTCGGGAATACCTTTGCCGCCCTGGAATTTTTCATCCTGCGCGATATTGCCTTGCAGCAGGGTGATAGTGAAGGGCTTCGTTATCACTCCAGCTGCGGTATAGCTAGAGGTGAACGCCGATGCCGCTCCCTTTTCAACCCTGAGCGCACGGCTCGCCGTTAACGCCAGCACCAACATGGCTGCGACGGCTACCAGCGACAACAGGCGTGGGCGCAGCAGCACCCCCGCAATGGCGGCTGCGGTCAGCGCGCTGCCAAACGTCAGCCCATGCACGCCGACCAGTTTTGCAAGATCTGCAAATGGGCCATCGAGCTGGGCGTAGCCGCCCTCGCCCCACGGAAAGCCTGTAAAAAGCGCTACCCGTGCCAGCTCTGCAAGCAGCCAGAGCGCTGCAAAAACAATAGCACGCCCGGCACGATTGCTAGGCACCAGCCACACAAAGGCAGCGCAGGCAGCGGCGTAATACAGACCTAGAAAGGCCGCCAGACCGACGACGGCGATAACCGCCAGCGGAGACGCGAGGCCACCATAAGTGTGCAGCGAAATAAACAGCCACCACCAGGTAGCGCATTGCAAGGCGATGGCAAACAGCCAGCCCAACCATGCGCCGCTCTTCACCTCATTTTTCACCCCATTTTTCAGCGCCTGTTTGTCTGCAACGCAGCGTTCAAGCTGCCAGGCCAGCAGCAGCATGGCAACGATTTGAAGCCACCAGACCGGCTGCCCCTGCGTGAGTAGCACATCAAAAGGCCATGCGACGCTCAAGGCATGGACGCAGCCAGCTACCAAAACAATAGCAGACCTTGCCAGCAACCAGCGTTTTTCGACCCGCTGCATCATGCCGGATTGTGCTTGCCCGCAGCGCCAGGCGCTGCCTCACCGACTGGTGCCACCTTGAACCAGCGCACAGCGCCGCCCTTGGTGTGCAACACGGTAAATTGTAGGTTTGAGAGCGCAAACTGCTCGCCGCGCTTGGGTACGTGGCCCATTTGGTGGGCGACCAGACCGCCGATGGTGTCAAAGTCGGCATCCACAAGGTGTACGCCAAACGCTTCGCTGACGCGCTCGATCGAGGTGTCACCGCTGACGCGATAGGTGCGGTCAGACAAGCCAAAAATATCGCCTTCGTCTTCGGCGATGTCGAACTCGTCTTCGATCTCGCCAACGATTTGCTCTAGCACATCCTCAATCGTGATAAGGCCTGCAGTGCGGCCAAACTCGTCGATCACGATGGCCAAGTGGTTGCGGGTGCCACGGAACTCGCGCAGCAAATCGTTCAGCCCTTTGCTCTCGGGTACAAACACGGCCGGGCGCAAAAGTGCCTTGATGTTCAGCTCAGGCGCACGCTGTAGTTTGAGCAAGTCCTTGGCCATGAGGATGCCGAGGATGTTTTCTTTTTCGCCTTCGTACACCGGAAAGCGTGAGTGGGCGGTGTCAATCACCAGATGCAGCAGCTCGTCAAACGGCGCGTCGATATTGACGAGGTCCATACGCGGGGCGGCGACCATCACGTCACCCGCCGTCATGTCGGCCATGCGGATCACGCCCTCCAGCATCTCGCGGCTTTGCGCGCCTATGACTTCGTTGTCTTGCGCATCGACCAGGGTTTCGATCAGCTCGTCTTTGGAGTCTGGCCCTGGGTGGAGCATTTCAGCGAGCTTTTGCAAAAAGCCGCGCTTGTCTTCGGGTTTGGCAGCCTTCAAAGGCCTAATGGGGGGAACGTCTGACACATGGGCTGTCGGTAGTGAACAAGCGATCAAGGATAACGCAATTCGATTACAGCACCACGACATGGTGGGCTACCAACATGCCATCAAAACCAGCAGGGGCCGCAGAACCGGCTCTGCCGGGCCGCAGGCGTCGCGGCCCCCTAGCTTACACAACTTGCGAGTCAGGACATGTCAGCGGGATGGGTGGGGCTCCAGCAAAGCCAGCGCGCTATCCATCACCTGGGGCAGAAATGCCATTTGAACATGCGCCGCACCGCGTACCAGCCGATTGTCTGCACCTGGCAGTGTGGCTGTAGATGCCGGAAACATAATGTTGTCGCTGTTTGAATACCAGCAGGTAAAGATCCGGTGCCGATCAGCCGGCATACCGTGATCCAGTTGCGCTTGCCAGTCAGACTGCAAACGCATCTGCTGACAGTTGTGGCCATGCCCGAAGCGGGCCAGCCAGGTACCGCGATGCGGCGTGCCGATGGTGACCACATGATGAACGCGTGCCTCGCTCCGGTTGATTTTCAGCCAGGCGCGTGCGGCGAGCCCGCCCATGCTGTGGCATACCAGCAGCGGGGGCATGCCGGTGGCCTTAGTGACCTGTTGCACGGCAATTTCTATTTGTGGCGCATAGTCATCGATGGAGCCAAAAATCGGCTCAAGATTGACGGCAACAAAAGCATGGCCCTGGCCTTGCAAACGCTCAAGCCAGGGTGTCCACAAGCCGCGATTACAGAAAAATCCGTGTACAAACACTACGCCGCGCTGACCTTTTGTGACCGTATCTGGCGCAAGGTTGTCGGCAATAACATTGGCGCGAAAAGGCTGGCGCCAGCAGAACACCAGTGGCGCGGTCACGACCTCACCCGCCCAGGCGCGTAGCAGCTCTTGCCACGTTGCCTGTGGTGCCGGGTCTGACTGGTTGATAAAGCTCAGGAAAATGAATTCAAGCGCAAGATAGGCAACGTACCCGAATGCGATGAGCACAAAGCCAATGACCGCCAGAGCAGGGACGCTATTGTGAAAGTACACAAGCCAGCCAAAGGCCATGGCCAGCAGGGTGAGTGTGATGGTTTTTTGTAGTCGTGCCAGCATGAAGAATAAGAATCAGCGCAGTGGTGCTGCTGAAACTATAGGGCACTTCTAGAAATTCAGCGTCACTGTTTACGAACGAGCTTGTCGCGTGCGAGACGAAATTGCATCATTTGATGGCCTCCAGTAGCTCAAACTGATGCCGCACTAGGACAAGCCCCATACAGATTTCCCTGCAATCCATTACACAATGCTTGCCAAGGAGTTCGTATGAACAGACATTGGCTCAAGAGTTACCCTGAAGGCGTTGCGCACGAGATTTTCCCCGAGCAGTTTCAATCGCTGAACCAGCTACTGGAAGATTCATTCAAAAAGAACGCGACGCGGCCATTTTCTGTCTGCATGGATCGCTGGATGTCTTATGGCGAGCTGGACGAATTGTCATCTTCGCTGGGCGCCTGGCTGCAAAGCTTGGGACTTGAGCCGGACGCGCGCGTGGCCATCATGCTGCCCAACGTGCCTCAGTTCGCAGTCACCATGGCGGCTATTTTGCGGGCTGGCTATACCTGCGTGAACGTGAATCCGCTCTATACAGCCCGTGAACTGGAGCACCAGCTCAGGGACTCCGGCGCTACGGTGATTGTGATTCTGGAGAACTTTGCAGGTGTACTGTCCGAGGTGATTGAGCGCACATCCGTCAAAAAAGTGGTGCTGGCATCCATGGGCGATTTGCTCGGCTATTGGTATGGCCACTGGATTACTTTTGCAGTGCGACACCTTGCCAAGTTAGTTCCTGCCTACAAACTTCCGCTGGGCGATGGCCGCGCAGTCACGCCTTTCAACGTTGCCATCTCGGAAGGCAGTCGGCTGGCACTCAAGCCGCCCAAGAACAATCTGGACTCCATCGCGTTTCTCCAGTACACCGGAGGTACGACGGGCTTGTCAAAGGGGGCGGTGCTGACGCATCGCAACATCGTCGCGGCGATTCTGCAGGCTGAAGAATGGTTTACCCCAGCGCTCAAACGGATAGGCGATGTCAACAAAACCAACAACATTGCGGCGCTGCCGCTATATCACATTTTCGCGCTCACGCTTTGCCTACTGACCATACGTTGGGGCGCGCATTTGACGCTGATTCCCAACCCGCGAGATTTCGGCAAATTTATCGAGGTGCTGAAAAAACGCCCCTTTCATTTATTGCCAGGGGTCAACACGCTTTTCAATGCCTTGCTGCAGCACCCGCAATTTAAGAGCGTAGATTTTTCAAGTCTTTGTGTTTCGCAAGCAGGAGGGATGGCCGCCTCGGAAAGCACTGCGAAGCATTGGCTGGAAGTTACCGGCAGCGCCATGATTGAAGGCTGGGGCATGAGCGAGACATGTGCCATTGGCACTAACAACCCGGTTACCAACAAAACTTTCACGGGCACCATTGGTCTGCCGTTGCCAAGTATTGATATTGCGATCAAGGACGATGCAGGAAATTCGCTGCCAGTTGGTGAGTCCGGCGAGATCTGCATCAAGGGGCCGCAGGTGACAATTGGCTACTATCGGCAACCTGAAGAAAACAAGACCGCGTTTACCATTGACGGTTTCCTGCGCACTGGCGACATCGGCATCATGGACGACAGCGGCTACACAAAAATCATTGACCGCAAAAAAGACATGATTATTGTTTCAGGCTTCAATGTCTTTCCGAATGAACTGGAAAACGTGATTTCGTTGTGTCCTGGTGTCGTGGAGTGCGCAGTGGTCGGGGTCTCGGACCAGAGCCAAGGTGAAGCTATCAAGGTTTTTATCGTTAAAAATGACCAGACGCTTACCGAAGATGACGTGAGCGCGTATTGCAAGCAACATTTCACGGGCTACAAACGCCCAAAATATATTGAATTTCGCGATGATTTACCAAAAACAAATGTCGGAAAAATACTTCGGCGCGAACTGCGTACACCGTCCTGAAAATTTCTTGATCCGGGCTTGGCGATGATCACACGACGATTTCGACCCCCTATCTGGAACAGATACGCAACCGATTTTTCCCTGAGTCGTCGGCTTCACAATGGATACTGCAACTATGCGACGAATTGGCAGGCAGCGGTGTCGCTAGCCGCGATGGCAATTTTATATGTAACGCCTGATCTAAAGCGTCAAAGAGAAAATCGGATCTGGAAAATTGGAATGAGAAAAGAAAAAGCCCAGTCAATCAAAAGATCAACTGGGCGTTCTCACTGTAAGAGCCTGACGATGTCCTACTTTCACACGGGAATCCGCACTATCATCGGCGCTAAGTCGTTTCACTGTCCTGTTCGGGATGGGAAGGAGTGGTACCAACTTGCTATGGTCATCAGGCATAACTGTTTGATAGACTGTCCAAAGAACAATCCATCGAATTCATAGAGCAAATCAGCTTTTATTTAGTAACGCGCACCTCGCTTGTTTAGCGTAAAAGGTGCGTCTTTTGAATGCGTCAACTTGGCATAACAACCCTGACAGACTTCAGGCTAATTAAAGCCTTTAAGACGATCAAAGTTATAGGGTCAAGCCGCACGAGCAATTAGTATCAGTTAGCTTAACGCATTACTGCGCTTCCACACCTGACCTATCAACGTCCTGGTCTTGAACGACTCTTTAGGGGGCTCAAGGCCCCGGCAGATCTAATCTTGAAACGAGCTTCCCGCTTAGATGCTTTCAGCGGTTATCTCTTCCGAACTTAGCTACCCGGCAATGCCACTGGCGTGACAACCGGTACACCAGAGGTTCGTCCACTCCGGTCCTCTCGTACTAGGAGCAGGCTTCCTCAAATCTGCAGCGCCCACGGAAGATAGGGACCAAACTGTCTCACGACGTTTTAAACCCAGCTCACGTACCTCTTTAAATGGCGAACAGCCATACCCTTGGGACCGGCTACAGCCCCAGGATGAGATGAGCCGACATCGAGGTGCCAAACACCGCCGTCGATATGAACTCTTGGGCGGTATCAGCCTGTTATCCCCAGAGTACCTTTTATCCGTTGAGCGATGGCCCTTCCATACAGAACCACCGGATCACTATGTCCTGCTTTCGCATCTGCTCGACTTGTCAGTCTCGCAGTTAAGCACGCTTATGCCATTGCACTATTATCACGATGTCCGACCGTAACTAGCGTACCTTCGAACTCCTCCGTTACACTTTGGGAGGAGACCGCCCCAGTCAAACTGCCTACCATGCACTGTCCCCGATCCAGATAATGGACCTAGGTTAGAACCTCAAACACACCAGGGTGGTATTTCAACGTTGGCTCCACAAGATCTAGCGACCCTGCTTCAAAGCCTCCCACCTATCCTACACAGATCTGTTCAAAGTCCAATACAAAGCTACAGTAAAGGTTCATGGGGTCTTTCCGTCTTTCCGCGGGGAGATTGCATCATCACAAACATTTCAACTTCGCTGAGTCTCAGGAGGAGACAGTGTGGCCATCGTTACGCCATTCGTGCAGGTCGGAACTTACCCGACAAGGAATTTCGCTACCTTAGGACCGTTATAGTTACGGCCGCCGTTTACTGGGACTTCAATCAAGAGCTTGCACCCCATCATTTAATCTTCCAGCACCGGGCAGGCGTCACACCCTATACGTCGACTTTCGTCTTAGCAGAGTGCTGTGTTTTTAATAAACAGTCGCAGCCACCGATTTTTTGCAACCTCATTGGGCTCCCCAAGTAAATGGTTCACCTACTAAAGGCACACCTTCTTCCGAAGTTACGGTGTCAATTTGCCGAGTTCCTTCTCCTGAGTTCTCTCAAGCGCCTTAGAATACTCATCTCGCGCACCAGTGTCGGTTTGCGGTACGGTCGTGTGTAGCTGAAGCTTAGTGGCTTTTCCTGGAAGCAGGGTATCACTCACTTCGTCTGCAAGCAGACTCGTTATCACTCCTCATCTAAGCCCGGCGGATTTACCTACCAGGCACGACTACAAGCTTGAACCAACATATCCAACAGTTGGCTGAGTTAACCTTCTCCGTCCCCACATCGCACTACACATCGGTACAGGAATATTGACCTGTTTCCCATCAGCTACGCATCTCTGCCTCGCCTTAGGGGCCGACTCACTCTACGCCGATGAACGTTGCGTAGAAAACCTTGCGCTTACGGCGAGGGGGCTTTTCACCCCCTTTAACGCTACTCATGTCAGCATTCGCACTTCTGATACCTCCAGCACGCTTCTCAACGTACCTTCACAGGCTTACAGAACGCTCTCCTACCACTTGCAATAAATTGCAAATCCGCAGCTTCGGTAACTGGCTTAGCCCCGTTACATCTTCCGCGCAGGACGACTCGATCAGTGAGCTATTACGCTTTCTTTAAATGATGGCTGCTTCTAAGCCAACATCCTGACTGTTATAGCCTTCCCACTTCGTTTCCCACTTAGCCAATTTTAGGGACCTTAGCTGGCGGTCTGGGTTGTTTCCCTCTTGAGTCCGGACGTTAGCACCCGGTGCTCTGTCTCCCAAGCTGTACTCATCGGTATTCGGAGTTTGCCTTGGTTTGATAAGTCGCCATGACCCCCTAGCCAAAACAGTGCTCTACCCCCGATGGTAATACTTGAGGCACTACCTAAATAGTTTTCGGAGAGAACCAGCTATTTCCAAGTTTGTTTAGCCTTTCACCCCTATCCACAGCTCATCCCCTAGTTTTGCAACACTAGTGGGTTCGGACCTCCAGTGCATGTTACTGCACCTTCATCCTGGCCATGGATAGCTCACTTGGTTTCGGGTCTACACCCAGCGACTAATTCGCCCTATTCGGACTCGATTTCTCTACGGCTTCCCTATTCGGTTAACCTTGCCACTGAATGTAAGTCGCTGACCCATTATACAAAAGGTACGCAGTCACCCCTTGCGAGGCTCCTACTTTTTGTAAGCACACGGTTTCAGGATCTATTTCACTCCCCTCCCGGGGTTCTTTTCGCCTTTCCCTCACGGTACTAGTTCACTATCGGTCAATGATGAGTATTTAGCCTTGGAGGATGGTCCCCCCATATTCAAACAGGATTTCACGTGTCCCGCCCTACTTTTCGTTAGCTTAGTATCACAAGTCTGCTTTTGCATACGGGGCTATCACCCGCTATGGCCAACCTTTCCAGGCTGTTCTGCTAACAGTCTTGCTATCACTAACAGGCTTCTCCGATTTCGCTCGCCACTACTTTCGGAATCTCGGTTGATGTCTTTTCCTCGAGCTACTGAGATGTTTCAGTTCACCCGGTTCGCCTCGCATACCTATGAATTCAGTATGCGATACCCCTAAGGGTGGGTTTCCCCATTCAGAAATCTCCGGATCAAAGCTAATTTGCCAGCTCCCCGAAGCTTATCGCAGGCTATCACGTCTTTCGTCGCCTATCATTGCCAAGGCATCCACCATGTGCTCTTATTCGCTTGACCCTATAACTTTGATTTCTCGCTGTTATCTTCAAGGAATGATGTCTGGTCTTTCACCAGACGCGTTATGCCGTATCTTCCAATATCTTCTTTCGATTCAAATTGCTCTGAATCAAAGCTCGAAATCAAAAGTTTCTTTTGACGCAATCAAAAAATTACTATTGTTACTGGCGGCACGGTCTGCACTAAACCTTTACGAATGTGCAGTTTCCGCCAGCAACGCTGATTTAACTCTATGAATTTTTAAAGAACAGCCAATAATTGAAATGAATCAATTAACACAAAGCACCCTCAAAGAAGATGCTTTGCATTAATGAAGTACAAACTCGACAAGAAGTAAATGGTGGAGGATGACGGGATCGAACCGACGACCCCCTGCTTGCAAAGCAGGTGCTCTCCCAGCTGAGCTAATCCCCCGGGATTCGAATACTCTTCAAAGCTGAATTGGTGGGTCTGGTTGGACTCGAACCAACGACCCCCGCCTTATCAAGACGATGCTCTAACCAGCTGAGCTACAGACCCTCATAGCGCTTTTTAAAACGCTGAAGGTGGCACCAATTTTATTGATGACATTGCTGTTGTTTAAGACAACAGCCGATAAGAATGGGCGTAAGAATTTGATTGCATATTTCCAGAAAGGAGGTGATCCAGCCGCACCTTCCGATACGGCTACCTTGTTACGACTTCACCCCAGTCACGAACCCTGCCGTGGTAATCGCCCTCCTTGCGGTTAGGCTAACTACTTCTGGCAGAACCCGCTCCCATGGTGTGACGGGCGGTGTGTACAAGACCCGGGAACGTATTCACCGTGACATTCTGATCCACGATTACTAGCGATTCCGACTTCACGTAGTCGAGTTGCAGACTACGATCCGGACTACGAATGGTTTTATGGGATTGGCTCCCCCTCGCGGGTTGGCGACCCTTTGTACCATCCATTGTATGACGTGTGTAGCCCTACCCATAAGGGCCATGAGGACTTGACGTCATCCCCACCTTCCTCCGGCTTGTCACCGGCAGTCTCATTAGAGTGCCCAACTAAATGTAGCAACTAATGACAAGGGTTGCGCTCGTTGCGGGACTTAACCCAACATCTCACGACACGAGCTGACGACAGCCATGCAGCACCTGTGTTACGGTTCTCTTTCGAGCACTAAGCCATCTCTGGCGAATTCCGTACATGTCAAGGGTAGGTAAGGTTTTTCGCGTTGCATCGAATTAAACCACATCATCCACCGCTTGTGCGGGTCCCCGTCAATTCCTTTGAGTTTCAACCTTGCGGCCGTACTCCCCAGGCGGTCAACTTCACGCGTTAGCTTCGTTACTGAGTACTAATGCACCCAACAACCAGTTGACATCGTTTAGGGCGTGGACTACCAGGGTATCTAATCCTGTTTGCTCCCCACGCTTTCGTGCATGAGCGTCAGTACAGGTCCAGGGGATTGCCTTCGCCATCGGTGTTCCTCCGCATATCTACGCATTTCACTGCTACACGCGGAATTCCATCCCCCTCTACCGTACTCTAGCCCTACAGTCACAAATGCCATTCCCAGGTTGAGCCCGGGGATTTCACATCTGTCTTATAGAACCGCCTGCGCACGCTTTACGCCCAGTAATTCCGATTAACGCTCGCACCCTACGTATTACCGCGGCTGCTGGCACGTAGTTAGCCGGTGCTTATTCTTACGGTACCGTCATTAGCCCTCTTTATTAGAAAGGACCGTTTCGTTCCGTACAAAAGCAGTTTACAACCCGAAGGCCTTCTTCCTGCACGCGGCATTGCTGGATCAGGCTTTCGCCCATTGTCCAAAATTCCCCACTGCTGCCTCCCGTAGGAGTCTGGGCCGTGTCTCAGTCCCAGTGTGGCTGGTCGTTCTCTCAAACCAGCTACAGATCGTCGCCTTGGTGAGCTTTTACCTCACCAACAAGCTAATCTGATATCAGCCGCTCCAATCGCGCGAGGCTCTTGCGAGTCCCCCGCTTTCATCCTTAGATCGTATGCGGTATTAGCGTAAATTTCTCTACGTTATCCCCCACGATTGGGCACGTTCCGATATATTACTCACCCGTTCGCCACTCTCGAGTATTGCTACTCTACCGTTCGACTTGCATGTGTAAGGCATGCCGCCAGCGTTCAATCTGAGCCAGGATCAAACTCTTTAGTTTAATCACTGCAATATTTCAACTCCACACATCCAACCGAAGTCAGTTGCATGAAGAAAACTCATAAAAACGGAATTGATGTGAGCTCAATAAATTGAGCTTACCTTTTCTATCTCTATGAGCGTTTAAAGTCAAAAGACTTGACTAGCCAGCATCACGTTAATGACACTAGTTTCGTCTGGCAATCGCCTTCAAACGCCCATACTTATCGGCTGTAAATTTTTAATGATCCTGACTACTCGTAAGTGGCATTTTCTGCCCTTGCTTTTGTCGTTGACTGTAATCAGTCGAGCCTTCAATTATAGACCGGTTTTTTCATTCCGGTCAAAACAAATTCAAAAAATTTGTTTTTCTCTCCAAGACCCTTCTCGACTGAGGTGCGATCCCGTCCAAGGGGGTCATTCATCAGCTGAACCATTGACTATAGCATGGATTTTGTTGCCCGCCAAACAGATGTGAAATTTTTTTGTGAGGCTAACCCCACCACATCCCTCTCTACTAGGTCACCCCGGCATCAGTGGCAGCGCCCGCAACAGCCCACTCAGGCACGTCCAGCTGCGGTTTTTAGGTTAAAGCCTGCCAACCAGCCTGCGAAACGCCACACCCGGATAATCCCTAGCCTATATGGCACTTATTACTCTTCTTGACGCTCAACTCGCTTTTGGGCACGTCGCCCTGCTGAACCACGTAGATTTTTCCCTTGAGACTAACCAGCGCATAGGCCTGATTGGCCGCAACGGCACCGGCAAATCGTCGCTGCTAAAAATTTTGGCGGGCATTGAAAAGCCTGACGACGGCACGCTGCAATTGCAGCAAAACCTGCGCATCGCCTACGTGCCGCAAGAGCCAAGCCTCGACCCGCACACCACCGTCTTCATCGCCGCCAGTGCAGGCTTGGCACGCACAAGGCATATTGTCGAGATGTACCTCGCCGCAGACGAGAACACCGACCTCGATGCCCTGCAATCCGAAATCGAGGCGCTCGACGGCTGGAACTGGGAGCAGCGCGTTGAAGAAACCTTGCACCGCCTGCACCTGGACAAGGATGCCATCGTCGGCACGCTCTCGGGCGGCACCAAAAAGCGCGTGGCACTGGCGCAGGCGCTGGTCGCCAAACCCGATGTGTTGCTGCTGGATGAGCCGACCAACCATCTTGATCTCGACTCGATTGCCTGGCTTGAAGACCTGCTGGTCAACTTCAACGGCTCCATCATCGCCATCACCCACGACCGCGCGTTTTTAGACCAGGTTGCCACCATGATCGTCGAGCTGGACCGCGGCAAGCTGCTCAGTTACCCCGGCAACTTTGCGCAATACCTGGTGCAAAAAGAAGAGCAGATGGCGCAAGAAGCCGTGATCTTTGCCAAGGCCGACAAGCTGCTGGCGCAGGAAGAGGTGTGGATCCGCAAAGGCGTTGAAGCGCGCCGTACCCGCAGCGTGGCCCGCATTGGCCGGCTTGAGGTGCTGCGTGACAACCGCGCGGCCCGGCGTGATGCGGTAGGCCGTGTCAACCTCGACCTATCGAGTGGCGAGAAAAGCGGCAAGATCGTCGCCGAGCTGACCAATGTGTCAAAAAGCTTTGGCCACCCTGGCTTTGAGAAAATCGTCATCAGCAAATTCACCGGCACACTGCTGCGCGGCGACAAGGTTGGCCTGCTCGGACCGAACGGTTCAGGCAAGACCACGCTGCTCAAACTCATCCTCGGCGAGCTGCAACCCGACATCACCACACCGCCCAGCAAAATCCGCCAGGGTACCAACCTGCAGGTCGCCTACTTCGACCAGATGCGTGACAGCCTGGATCTCGATGCCACACTCGAAGACTTCATCAGCCCCGGCAGCGAGTGGGTTGAAATCAACGGCCAGAAAAAACACGTCAAGAGTTATCTGACTGACTTTTTGTTCTCACCCCAACGCGCCAACTCCCCGGTGCGCACGCTGTCGGGCGGCGAGCGCAACCGCCTGCTGCTGGCACGCCTGTTCGCCCGCCCCGCCAACGTGCTGGTGCTGGACGAACCGACCAACGACCTCGACCTCGACACACTCGAGTTGCTCGAAGACCTGCTGCAAAACTACGCAGGCACGGTCTTCCTCGTCAGCCACGACAGGCGCTTTCTCGACAACGTCGTCACCAGCACGATTGCCTATGAAGGCACGCCCGACAAACCCGGCTTCTGGCGCGAATACGAAGGCGGCGTGACCGACTGGATCACCCAGTCCAAACGCGCAGCACAAATCACGGGCAGCGCCAAAACACCTACGCCCGCCACGGTCAAAGCCAGCGTTAAAAATACAGCCAACACTAGCAAAGCTGGCGATGCATCGACCGTCAAAAAGAAACTCAGCTACAAAGACCAGCGTGAGCTAGACGGCCTGCCCGCACTCATCCAGCAACTTGAGTCACAGCAAAAAGCGATTGAGCAGGAGCTGTTTGACGGCACCCTCTACAGCACGAATGCCAAGCGTGCAGCCGAGCTGACGGCGCGCAACAGCAAGATTGATGAGGAGTTGATGGCGGCTTTGCAGCGGTGGGAGGTTTTGGGGGCCTGATTTTATTGAGCCACAAAAAAATCAAGATCAAATGGCCAGCGGATCAACATCAATAGCCCAGCGGATCAGGCTTTTGAACTCGCCTTGCTTGCGCGTGTCAAACAGGGCCGGTTGCCAGGCCAGCAAAAATCGCTGTAGCGCCGCGCGCGAAGAGCTTTCAACCAGCATCTGCGCGCGCTCGATATTCGCCACCCGTTGAAGCGTCATGGGAACCGCCGGATAGAGCGCCACATGCGGATGCGTCGCAAGAAAACCTGCATCTAGAGCCGCCGCATTTAAAAAGCCCTGCGCTACTTCTTGGGTACGCGCCTCGGCGCGTACCAACGCTGAAAACCCGAAAGGCGATAGGCTGGAGGCTTGACGCTCGGCCAGTTGCTGCGCCGCGAAGAAGGGGTAGTCGTGCCTTTTAAGCGCCGCAAAAAGCGGGTGTGTCGGGTGAAAGGTCTGCACCCACATCTCGCTGGCACCTGCGTGCTTGGCATCGCGGCCAGCACGACCAGCCGCCTGCATCAGCAAACTGAACAGGCGCTCGGGCGCACGAAAGTCGCTGGAGAAAAGCGCGCCGTCGGGGTTGATGGCCGCGACCAGCGTGATGTGCCTGAAGTCATGGCCCTTGGCAATCATTTGCGTGCCGACCAGCACGTCTACCTCACCCGCGTGTACGCTGGCCAGTTGCGACTGGAGCGCACCTTTGAGACGCGTGGTGTCGGCATCAATTCTGGTGATGCACACGGCGCTGCCATCGGGTCTTTTTACCTCGGCCAGCAGTTCTGCAAGGTGCTCTTCCAGCCGCTCGGTACCGCGCCCTACAGGCGCAATGTCGATGTTGCCGCAGCTCGGGCAGGCCCGCGGCACACGCTCGGTAAAACCGCAGTGGTGGCAGCGCAGCGTTCGGTCGATTTTGTGGAACACGCGGTAGGCGCTGCAATGTGGGCATTCGCTTTTCCAGCCGCAATCGTGGCAGGCCAGCACTGGTGCGTAGCCGCGGCGGTTCAAAAAAATCAGCGACTGCTCACCTCTGGCGATACGCCCGGTAATAGCGGCAATCAGCGGCGGGGCGATCACGCAGTGCTTGGGCTGGTGGTTCATGTCCACGCCCCTGACGGTGGGTAGGCCACTGTCGGCTTCTGCACCAATCCTGTCTGTCATCGTCAAACGCTGATACTTGCCAGTAATAGTCGCCTGCCAGCTCTCCAGCGAGGGCGTGGCTGAACCTAGCAGCACCCGGCAAACGCCACCTGTGCCAGCATCTTCAGTTTCAATCTTGGCGCGGTACACCGCTAGGTCGCGTGCCGAATAGCGCGCGCCCTCCTGCTGCTTGTAGCTCGGATCGTGCTCTTCATCGACGACGATCAGCCGCAGCCTGGGCATGGATGCCAGCACCGCCATGCGCGTACCCAGCACCAGCCTGGCGTGGCCGGTATGCGCCGCCAGCCAGCTTTTCAGCCGCTGTGCGGGCGTGAGGCCGCTGTGCATGGCGACCACGCGTTCAACACCCAGGTGCCGGAAACGCTCCTCAAAACGCGCCTGCAATTGCGGCGTGAGATTGATCTCGGGCACCATGACCAGCACCTGCGCATCCGGGTCTTGCGCCAGCACCTGGGCGGCAGCGCGCAGGTAAACCTCGGTTTTGCCGCTGCCGGTGACACCAAAGAGCAAGACGGGCCGGGTGTCACGCGCAAACTCAGCCAGCGCCTGCGTTTGCTGCGCACTAAGCGCAGCTTGACTCTCCGTGCTTTGTGCATGACTCGAATCCGGCACCGGACGTTTGAGCCGCCGCGCCAGTTGCAGCGCCGTCATATCCCGCAACTGAGGTGGCAACGCAGCCAGCGCGACTTCGCCAAGCGAGCGCTGGTAGTAGTTGGCCGTAAAAGCAATCAAGCGCCGCCAGGTTGCAGACAAGGCTGGCAAACCTTCAAGCAGGCCGACAATGCTGCGGGTCTGCATTTCCAGCAGTTGCCCACTGCCCGGCAACAGCTCCCAGACCACACCCAGCACTTCGCGCCTGCCCAGAGGAACCCGCACCAGGCTGCCCGGGCTTATGTTGCTGACGTTGCCGTCGGGGCTAAGTGCTGACTCACTTATCTCATATTGATAGGTCAGCGGGCCGGCGATGGCACTGTGCGCCGGGGTGGCGACGACCACATTGAGCCAGCAGCTCATGGGCTGCGCCTACTTGCAAGGTAAGCATTTGTTGGGAATTCTCCAAAAGCGCTTGCGAAAAACGCTCTAAGTGCTTGATTTAATGGCACTTTAGAGATCTCCAAGTTTTCTGTGGATAACTTTGTGGATAGCTTTGCCGCGATCACCCGCAGGCCTTGTAGATCAAGGGTTTCCTTAAAATGCCCGTAAAAAAAGCAGTTTAAAGAAGCTATATAAATCAACAACTTAGAAGCGCTATTGCTTTGATAGCGAAGGGTCTGCGAGGCACACTTTCTTGTCGCACCGCAGCACAGATTTTGTGCATAAGTCATGCCCCGCAAACCGAATTTTATGCTACTCATGGTTAAAAAAATCAGTTTTATCAGGTTTATCAAGTGTTCTGGCAGTCGGGCAAAAGAGGCATCGCCTGCTATTTCAGGCAACAGCGCCGCGCATACGTCGAGAGTGAGCGTGTACTGCACTGACCAGCACTTCAACACTTTCAGGCGGCGTGTGCTGGCTGATACCGTGACCCAGATTGAAAATATGCGTTGGCCCGGAGGTTTTCAAATCGGTATGTGGCTGGCCAAAACTCTCCAGCACCTTGACCGCTTCGGCCTCGATCTGCGCCGGATTGGCAAACAGCACGTTGGGGTCAAGATTGCCTTGCAGGGCTTTGGCCTGTGGGCCGCTCACGCCGCTTACCGCGTTCTCGCCAACCAGCGCCCTGGCCTTGGCCAGATTGACTGTCCAGTCCAGCCCCAGCACCTCGCAGTCAAGCTGGCCCATCGTTTCAAGCCATAAGCCGCCGCCTTTGGTAAACACCAGCCGGGGAATGACAACGCCATCGTGCGCGCGCTTGAGCTGGGCCAGCACGCGCTTTGTATAAGCCAGACTGAATTCATGAAACGCGCTATCTGCCAGCACGCCGCCCCAGCTGTCAAAAATCATCACGGCCTGCGCGCCGGCTTCGATCTGCGCATTCAGGTAGGCGGCAACGGAGTCAGCATTGATAGTGAGCATTCTGTGCATCAGATCCGGACGCTGGTACAGCATGGTCTTGACGAGGCGGTAGTCGTCAGAGCCTGCACCTTCAACCATGTAGCAGGCCAATGTCCAGGGGCTGCCCGAAAACCCGATCAATGGCACGCGGCCATTGAGGGCCTTGCGAATCGACGTGACGGCATCAAACACGTAGCGCAGCTTGGCCATATCGGGCACTTCGAGCTTGGCCACGGCTGCTTCGTCACGCACCGTGTGCGCGAACTTCGGGCCCTCACCCAGTGCAAACGACAGGCCCAGGCCCATCGCATCGGGCACCGTCAAAATATCGCTGAACAGGATGGCGGCATCGAGCGGATAGCGCTCAAGCGGTTGCAGGGTGACTTCGGTCGCGTAGTCGGTATTGGTGGCCAGCCCCATAAAGCTGCCGGCCCGGGCACGGGTAGCGCGGTATTCAGGCAAATAGCGGCCCGCCTGGCGCATCAGCCAGACGGGTGTGTGGGTGGTGGCTTGGCGCATACAAGCGCGCAAAAAAGTGTCGTTTTGAAGGGGTGCAAACATGGCCTGTATTGTCTCAGGTAAGACATGGCCGCCACGTTCACTACACTTCGTGTAGTTCTCTGCCCCTCTAGGGGACTGGTCTTGCTTGTGGCGGCCCGACCCGGCGCGGCGGCTTGGCGAAGGTGATGAGCCCCACCTGGCGGTAGGCGATTGATGCTTCAGCCGTTAGCGAGCACCGCGCTGGCCTGCGCCTTGACTAGGCGCGCCACCTTGACCAGGGCCTGGCCCACGCCCGGCAATGTGGCGGAAGGTGATGCGGCCCTTGCTGAGGTCATAGGGTGACAGTTCCAGCGACACTTGGTCACCAGCCAGAATGCGGATGTGGTTTTTGCGCATCTTGCCAGACGTATAGGCCACCAGTTTATGGCCGTTGTCCAGCGTGACGCGAAAGCGCGAATCGGGCAGAACCTCGTCTACCAGACCGTGCATTTCAATCAGTTCTTCTTTGGCCATCCGCAATCGTCCTTGAAAATTCTCTAAGCCCGAGCTTACCCAGGGCAACTATGGATTATAGCCGCCTGGGGAAATTTGGGCTTAAATTGCAGTTCACGTTTCAAACTGCGGATGCAACTGTCGGATACGATTCATGGCCATGCCAGCGGCGGCGGTACGGGTGGCTTTCATCGAAACCAAGGGCATGCTACAGGCGGGCTGAAAAGGTTTTTCGCTCTTTGCAGATGAAGCGAAGATGCCTGCGGTTAAAATAATGGACTTGGAAGCGTGGCAGAGCGGTTGAATGCAGCAGTCTTGAAAACTGCCGAGGATGTGAGTCCTCCGTGAGTTCGAATCTCACCGCCTCCGCCAAACAGGTTTTAAGCTTCTCGTCTTCAAACCACAAATTTGGCACTCCATCCGTATTTGGCATCCGCTCCGCCGACTACACACCCGAATTTCCATGAAATCAAGTTTCTTCAAAGCCGCGCTGGTGCTCGGTTTGCTATCAGCTATTGGCCCTTTTGCGATCGATATGTATTTGCCCGCCTTGCCTTCGATTGGCAAAAGTTTGGGCGCGTCGATGAGCGCTGTGCAGGCCAGCCTGATGGCGTTTTTTATCTCGCTGGGCATTGGGCAAATCATTTATGGCCCGGTGTCGGACATGGTCGGACGCAAGGTGCCGCTTTACTTTGGCATGGTGCTGTTTGCCGTGGGCAGCGTGGCTGTGCGCTGGCCCCGGACATCCACACGCTGGTGGTGCTGCGCTTCATTCAGGGGCTGAGTGCCGCTCGTCACGCTGGGCATCGCGCTGCACATCACGCAATTGGTGTTTGCGTTTGACCTTGTTTTTCGACTCCAACTCGGGGGACAGGTTGCGGCGCGCTTGTGCGGCCCGTTTGTCGGTCTGCTCTTTTTCTGACTGGCGCTTTTTGTTGCGCAGATGCACAATAAATCGGCCCATGCCAAAGCTGATGGACACGCTGACAACCAGCAGGATGATGCTTGAAGTTTCCATGAAGAGTTTTGAGAATCGCTAACCGCCGCTACAAAAACAGCGACTGCAAATCGTTTAAAAAATCAAAGCCGCGCACAGTGGGTTTGACGCGCGCAAAGTCGCGTTCAATCAGCCCCTTGTGCTCGGCTTCTTCAAGTCCCTTTTGAATCGCCGTTAAAGGTAGCCCGGTTTTGTCAAGAAAGTCCTGCAGCTTGAAGCCCTCTTTCAGGCGCAGGGCATTGAGCATGAATTCAAACGGCAGCTCGGCCCGTGTGACTTCGGTCTCGGTCGTCACCGCATCGCCCGCCATGGCTTTTTCCATGTAGAGTTTTGGCTCGCGATAACGCACCTGCCGCACCACGCGGTGTGCAAAACTCAGCTTGCTGTGGGCACCGGCTCCAATGCCGAGGTAATCACCAAACTTCCAGTAGTTGAGGTTATGAAAGCACTGATGTCCCTTGCGGGCGTAGGCCGAGACTTCATAGCGCTGCAAGCCTGCGGCTTCGGTCAGCTCGGTGATTTTGTCGAGCATGGCGTAGGCCGTGTCGTCTTCTGGCAGCGCGGGCGGAAACTTGGCGAAGTAGGTATTGGCTTCAATCGTGAGGTGATAGATCGAGATGTGCTGCGGCTGCAACGCCAGGGCTTGGCGCATGTCGGCCTCTAAGCTCGCCATCGTCTGGCCCGGCAGCGCGTACATGATGTCGAGGTTGAAGGTATCAAAGCTTTGCGCGGCTTCTTCTACCGCTGCGATGGCTTGAGCCCGGTCATGCACGCGGCCAAGGGCTTTGAGGTGTGCATCGTTAAAACTCTGCACTCCCACCGACAGCCGCGTAACACCAGCACTGCGAAAAGCCTTGAAGCGGTCTTTTTCAAACGTGCCGGGGTTGGCTTCCAGCGTGATCTCGCAATCAGCCTCCAGCCGCAGGCGGGCGCGGATGTCGCCGAGCAGCTTATCAATCGTCTGCGGTGAAAACAGGCTGGGCGTGCCGCCGCCTATGAAGATGCTGTGAATGGTGCGGCCCCAAATGAGTGGCAGCGATGATTCAAGATCAGCGATGAGGGCATCCACGTAGGCCTGCTCGGGCATGCTGCTCTCGACCTCGTGCGAATTGAAATCGCAGTACGGGCACTTTTTGATGCACCAGGGCAAATGCACGTACAGCGACAGCGGCGGCAAGGCGACGAGCTGTAGCGTGCCGCTGCGCATGTAGTGCTGGATGTCTTTCATAACCAGCGTTCGCGCATGAGTTCAATCATCTGCCGCGTTGCTTTACCACGATGACTATTGGCGTTTTTGATTTCTACAGGCAATTGCGCAAAAGTTTTACCGAACTCAGGGATGAACATCACTGGGTCAAAACCAAAGCCGTTGCTGCCCAGCGGTTCGCGCGTGATCTCACCGACCACGCGGCCTACTGCAATCAGTGGCTCGGGGTCCTCAAGAGAGCGTACCGCCACCAGTGTGCTGACCAGCGCGGCGCGGCGGTTGGGGATAGCAGCCATCTGCTCCAGCAGGGCCTTGACGTTGTTAGCGTCACCTTTTGAGTAGCCAAACTGCGTGGCGTAAAAAGCGGTGTCAACACCGGGCAAGCCACCGAAGGCATCGACACACAAACCGGCATCGTCGGCCAGTGCAGGCAGGCCGCTGATGCGCGACGCATGGCGGGCTTTGGTAAGGGCGTTTTCAACAAAGGTGCGATGCGGCTCGTCAGCTTCAGAAATGCCCAGGTCAGACTGGCGCAGCAATTCAACGCCCAGCGGGGCCAGCATGGCTTGCAATTCAGCCAATTTGCCCTGATTGTTCGATGCGAGGACGATTTTCATGCTGTAAAAGTGGCTGCAAGCCAATAAAAACGGGTGTTACAAGCTACTATTTTGATAGTGACTGCTGTTGCAGGGCAATCAATTCTTTGATTCCTTTTTCAGCTAGTACCAGCAGCGTGTCCATCTCTTTGCGCGAAAAAGCCGCGCCTTCTGCGGTGCCCTGCACTTCAACGTAATGGCCCGAGCCTGTCATCACCACGTTCATGTCGGTATCACAGGCGGAGTCTTCGGTGTATTCCAGATCGAGCAGCGGCGTGCCCTGCACGATACCGACGGAGATGGCGGCTACGTGGTCAAGGATGGGGGTCTCTTTCAATTTGCCATCGGCCAGCAGGCGGTTGACCGCATCCTGCGCGGCAACAAATGCGCCGGTGATGCTGGCGGTGCGCGTGCCACCATCGGCCTGGATCACGTCGCAGTCAAGGTAGATGGTGCGCTCACCGAGCTTTTTCAGATCGAACACGGTGCGCATCGAGCGGCCAATGAGGCGCTGGATTTCCTGCGTGCGGCCGCTCTGCTTGCCGCGTGCGGCTTCGCGGTCGCTACGCGTGTGCGTGGCGCGCGGCAGCATACCGTATTCAGCCGTAACCCAGCCCTCGCCGCTGCCTTTTTTATGGCCGGGTACCTTCTCTTCAACCGAGGCGGTACACAGCACTTTCGTGCCGCCAAATTCAATCAGCACCGAGCCTTCAGCGTAGGCGGTGTAGTGGCGGGTGATGCGCACGACACGCAATGCGTCTGGGGCGCGTGCGCCGCTTCTGGCGAATGAGGTCATGGGGAAACAAGCTTTCTGGCGAACAACGCCGCACGAGTGAAGAAACAGGAGCTGTGGGTGTACGCAGGGGATGAATCAGGCTTTTCGGGCAGCCGAGCGGCGTATGGCCTCGTTGATTTCAGCGATGGATCTTTCAATCGATGCCTCATCAAGACCGTCAAGGTCATCAACGCCCAGCCCGCCAGCCTGAATGGTGGAGGCAAAAACCCCACCCTTGAGGCTGTCGGTGGAGATGCCGCGAGTGGACTCAAACGCATCGGGGGTTTCCCACTCCATCGCCAGCACGGTGACGTTGTCGCTGCGCTCACCACCGACGCGCAGCGCGTTTTCGACCAGGTCGGGTACGGCATCGGACACGCCCTTGCTGGCCAAGTGTTTGACAATTTCAGCATCGGTCAAACTGCCCCACAAGCCGTCCGAGCAGAGCATCAATTTATCGCCCTGCTGCAAAACCACTGGCCCGGCAATATCAAACACCGGCTTGGTCGGCGAGCCCAGGCAGGTAAAAAGAAGGTTGCGGTTGATGCGGTTCGTCTTGATAAAGTTAAGGTCGCCTTTTTGCCGCTCCAGATAGGAGTGGTCGCGCGTGCGTGTCAGCAGCTCGCCGTCGCGCACCACATACAGGCGGGAGTCGCCGCAATGCACCCAGGTCGCGCCCGTGCCTTGCAGGATGCAGGCCACCAGCGTGGTGCTCGGCCTATCCAGCATACCTTTTTCGCTGGCATAACGGATGATCTGGTGGTGCGCGGCCGTGAGTGCGGCAGACAAAAACTTAACGGTATCTTCAATCTGCGGCCGCGCTTCACGCTGGTACAGGGCCGATATGGTTTGCAGCGCCAGTTGCGCCGCGACTTCACCTTCGGGGTGGCCGCCCAAGCCGTCGGCCAGCACAAACAGGCCCGATTCGCGCGTGTAGCAGTAGCCCATGCGGTCTTCGTTTTTTTTACGACCACCCTTGCGGCTGATCTGAAAGACGGAGAACTTCATTTGAATTTGGTCGCAAAGCCGGTGGCTTTACGGGCGGTTTTTTTTGGTGTCAGACACCATGTTATCGAACTGCAGGCGGACTTTTTCGCCGACAGTGAGTTTGGTGTAACGGTGTTCGCCCTCGCGGTTCAATTCTTTTTGCAGTGCAAAAACAGACTGCGGCCTGGACAGCGGATCCAGCGACATGCACCACTCGACCACCTCGATCAGGTTGTCTGAATACACACCCCGCAAGCGCGACAGGGCCAGCGACAGGCGGTCTTTTTCAAGCCGCTGCGGCGCGTCGTTGGGCGGGTAGCCCCGCATGGTGGCGTAGATGCAGGCACCGATGGCGTAGATGTCGGTCCACGGGCCCATGGACGAATCGCGGCGGTACATCTCGGGCGCGGCAAAGCCCGGCGTGTACATGGGCTGGATGAAGTTGCCTTCCTTGCTCAAGACCTCGCGTGCGGCACCAAAGTCAATCATCACCGCACGGTTGTCATCGGTGACGACAATATTGGCGGGCTTGATGTCGAGGTGCAGCATCTTGTGCTGATGCACGATGCGCAGACCGTACAGGATTTCATCGAACAGCGAACGGATGGTTGACTCGCGGAAGACCTTCTCCTTTTTCAGGTCGCGCGCCGTGATGATGAAGTCCTGCAGCGTGCCGCCCTCCAGGTAATTCATCACCATGTAGACGGTTTCGTTCTCGCGGAAGAAGTTCAGCACGCTGACCACGGAGCCGTGCGAAATCTGCGCCAGGGAGCGGCCTTCCTCAAAAAAACTTTTAAGTCCCAGGCGATACAGCGAGAGCTTCTCGGGAAGCACCTGCGGCAGCAACTCCCCGGGCGGGCGGCCCGCCAAGGATGACGGCAGATACTCCTTGATGGCGACCTGCTGGCCCCCGTTGTCAACAGCCAAGTAAACTATACCAAAGCCGCCAGCCGATACCTTGCGGACAATCCGGTAGCCACCTATGACGGTATCGGGTGGTAAGGGTGCTGGCTTGACCTTTGACATAATTTAAAAATGGGCAGAAGGCTAACACCGCGTATCGGTTGTTTCAGCTGTTAACTTCTGCTTTTTCGCCTGCTTGTGCAGTCCTGTTCTTGTAAAAAAGCGTATCAATCCATGTCAGTTTACAGCATGACGGGCTATGCAGCCGTCCAGTCAAACGCGGCAAGTGCGGCTCCTGAGAGCGAAGCCGCAGGCCATGCCAGCTCGCGGATTGGTGTGGAAATACGCTCGGTCAACAGCCGTTTTTTGGACCTCGCTTTTCGCTTGCCCGATGAATTGCGCCAGGCTGAACCGGCACTGCGCGATCTTTTGACGGCCAAGCTGAAACGCGGCAAGGTGGAGCTGAGGGTTTCACTGGAAAGCACATCGGCCAGCAATCTGCGCGCCCCTTCATCCGGCACGCTGCAGCGGCTGGCCTCGATTGAAGACAGCATCAAGTCGTGGCTCCCCCAGGCAGCAGGCCTGAGCGTGGCGGACGTTCTGCGCATTGCCACCAATGAGGACAAAAAACCGCACGACTATAGCGACGAGCTGCTCAAGCTGGCGAAAAAAGCGCTCAAGGCCCTGCTGGAGGCCCGGGAGCGCGAAGGGGCGCGACTCAAACAAACCCTGACAGAGCGTACCAGCCAGTTGCGGGCTTTGTCGGCATTGGCGCAACCCCTGGTGCCCAAGTTGGTCGAGATGCAAAAGGCGCGGTTTCTGGAGCGCTGGCAAGAAGCCATGGGGCTGCCCAATAGCTTGGGTAGCCAGGCGGGCAAGGTTCTGCCCGAGGCCGCACAGGACCGGGCACTGGCCGAAGCCACCGCCTTTGCCATCCGCATCGACGTGGCGGAAGAAATCACGCGGCTGGCATCCCACTTGGACGAGATTGACCGGCTGCTGGAAGTCGGCGGCGAGCTTGGCAAACGCCTTGATTTCCTGATTCAGGAACTGCACCGCGAAGCCAACACGCTGGGGTCAAAATCAGCATCGCTTGAACTCACGCGTATTTCTGTCGACATGAAGGTGCTGATAGAGCAGATACGTGAGCAGGTGCAAAACATAGAATGAGAGCGCAGGCATGTTCCTAAAATCAGTTACCCATCAAGCTTTTTAAACATGGACTATCCCGGTAATTTGTTTGTGGTTGCAGCCCCCAGCGGGGCCGGTAAATCAAGCCTGGTCAAGGCGCTGATGAAGCTGGACTCGCGCGTCCAGCCTGCGGTGTCACACACCACGCGACCACCGCGCGGGCAGGAAAAGCATGGCCGGGAGTATTACTTCCTGTCGCCCGAAGAATTTGACGGCATGGTACTGCGCGATTCGTTTCTGGAATGGGCGTATGTGCATGGCCACCGCTACGGCACATCACGCCAGGCTATTAAAGAGCGGGTGGCGCATGGCGCAGATGTCATCCTAGAGATCGACTTTCAGGGGGCCATCAACATCAAGCGGATTTTTGTCAACGCGGTACTGATTTTTATCCTGCCCCCCAGCTGGGAAGAGCTGCGCTCGCGCCTGCAACGACGCGGCGAAGACAGCGCCGAGGGGATTGAACTGCGGCTGAAAAACGCGGCCGCCGAGATGACGCAGGCCAGGGAGTTCGACTTCGTTATAATAAATGAGTTGTTCGAGCGAGCGGTTTTCGACCTGAAAACCATTGTTCATGCCCAGCGGCTCAAGTTTGCAGCCCAACGTCGCGCCCGCGCTGACACCTTTGAAGCGCTGCATATTCCCTGAACACCCGCTTGTTTGGCACCATTTTTTTGGATTACCGAAAGATCACCATGGCCCGTATTACCGTTGAAGACTGCCTCGAAAAAATCCCTAACCGTTTTCAGCTGGTACTGGCCGCCACTTACCGTGCGCGCATGTTGACCCAGGGCCATGCACCGAAAATCGAAAGCAAAAACAAGCCCGGCGTAACAGCCCTGCGTGAAATTGCCGCAGGCAAAATCGGCCTGGAAATGCTGAAAAAAGTCCCCGGCTGAACGCCCTGTGACCAGGCCCCGTCAAAAAGCACCGCCTTGCGGTGCTTTTTGCATTTCAGCACCTGGTTTTTGTCGCCGCAAAGGCCTGCAAAGGCCGTTTGGTTTATGTTTTATACGCAGCGCGATACATTTGAGGCATGAGTGCACTGCTTTCGCCCAAGCTGGTCAGCAAACCGACCCCTGCCGCAGCCAATGCGGCAGCGGCCAGCTTTGCCGCACTCACAGCAAAGCTGGACTACATGCCGGCAGCAGACATAGACAATGTCCGCCGCGCTTACCGGTTTGCAGATGAAGCCCATCTGGGCCAGATCCGCAACAGTGGTGAGCCCTACATCACCCACCCGATTGCTGTAGCCCAGCAGTGCGCCGAATGGAAGCTGGACGCACAAGCGCTGATGGCCGCGCTGCTGCATGATGCGATTGAAGATTGCGGCGTGACCAAACCGGAGCTGATCGAGCGCTTTGGTGCGCCGGTTGCCGAGCTGGTTGATGGCCTCACAAAATTAGAAAAACTGGAGTTCAACACCCAGGAAGAAACCCAGGCTGAGTCATTCCGCAAAATGCTGCTGGCAATGGCGCGCGATGTCCGCGTCATCCTCATCAAGCTCGCCGACCGCACCCACAACATGCGAACGCTGGGCGATGTGCCGCGCAACAAATGGGCCAGAATTTCGCACGAAACCCTCGATATCTATGCCCCGATTGCACACCGCCTGGGTCTGAACACGACTTACCGCGAGCTGCAGGATCTGTCTTTCCAGCACCTGCACCCCTGGCGTTATAGCGTGCTCACCAAGGCATTGCTCAAGGCGCGAGGCAGCAGGCGCGATGTCATCAAACGGGTACAGACCGAGGTTGAAACCGCCTTTGCGTCCGCAAAAATCAAGGTCGAAATATCAGGGCGGGAAAAAACGCTGTATTCCATCTACCGCAAGATGGATGAAAAACACCTGTCTTTTGCCCAAGTCACAGACATCTATGGTTTCCGGGTCATTGTTGACGGCCTGACAACCTGCTACACCGCCATGGGTGTTTTGCACCAGGAGTACAAGCCGCTGCCCGGCAAGTTCACGGACTACATCGCCATCCCGAAGATCAACGGCTACCAGTCGCTGCACACCACGCTGGTTGGGCCTTTTGCTACCAACATCGAATTCCAGATACGTACCGAGGCCATGCATGTGGTGGCGGAATCCGGCGTAGCGGCGCACTGGCTGTACAAGGCCTCTGACCCTGAAAGCGATGCCTCGCAGCGCCTGGGTACACAGTGGCTGCAGTCGCTGCTCGACATCCAGCACGAGACGCGTGACGCAGCCGAGTTCTGGGATCACGTCAAGATTGATCTCTTCCCCGAGGCAGTCTATGTGTTCACGCCGAAAAGCCAGATCATAGCGATGCCGCGCGGCGCGACGATTGTTGATTTTGCCTACGCCATTCACAGCGCCATCGGCCACCGCGCAGTGGCGGCCAAGGTCAATGGCGAGCAGGTTCCCCTGCGGTCTGAACTGCACAACGGCGACGTGATCGAGATCATCACTGAAGCGGTTTCAAACCCCAATCCAGACTGGCTTGGCTTTGTGCGAACCGGCAAGGCGCGATCGAAAATCCGCCACTACCTGAAGACCATGGCGCTGGCAGAGTCGCAGGAGCTGGGTGAAAAAATGCTGCTCCAGTCGCTGCGGGCAGAAGGCATTGAGCATCTGCCGCAAGACTCTGGAGCTGATCGCGTCATATGGGGAAAAATCCTGCGCTTCAGTGGCAATCGGTCCAGGGCTGACCTGCTCACCGATATTGGCCTGGGCAAACGAATTGCCAGCATGGTGGCCAAACGCATGGTGCGCCTGCTCGCCGAGAAAGGCATAAAACCCGATGCGCTGCTAATGAGCCGCGAGCGCTACACCGCCCATGAGTCGGTGTCGCAGGGCGCGCTGGTGCTGGACGGCAGTGAAGGTGCATCGGTTCAATTTGCCACCTGCTGCAAGCCGATTCCGGGCGACAGCATACTCGGCTACTTGGGGCACGGCGAGGGGCTGGTGGTGCATACCGATGATTGCACGGTCGCCAAGCGCTTGCAGCACCGGGACAGCGAACGGTTCATCGCGGTGGACTGGTCAGACGAGCCGTCGCGCGTTTTTGAAACCGCCTTGCAGGTCACGGTATCAAACGGCAAAGGGGTCTTGGCGCGCGTCGCCGCAGCGCTGACCAGCGCGGAAGCCGACATCACGCATGTCAACATGGGGCAGGAGCGCGCGCAAGATGCAACAGAACTGCGCTTTGGAATCGCGGTACGCGACCGCGTACACCTTGCGTCGGTGCTGCGCAGCGTCAAGCGCACGCCGTCCGTTCTGCGTGTGCAGCGGGTCAAACCGGGTTCCTGAAAAAGCAGGTTAGTCCTGCTGGATTGACTTGACCGGGGCCGGGTATTCAACCCGCAATACCTCCAGTAACTGCACGCTGTGCGGCGTTACCAGACTCACTTCATCACCCACCCTGGCCTTGGTCAGCGCCCTGGCAACTGGCGAGACCCAACTGGTCTGCCCCTGCAAGGTGTCGACCTCGTCAATGCCCAGGATGGTCACCGTGCGCTCTACGCCAGCGTCATCCACATAGGTCACTGTGGCACCAAAAAATACTTGATCTGAGCCGTGGTGAACCGAGGGGTCAGTGATTTCGGCAATCTCAAGTCGCTGGGTCAAAAACCTGATGCGCCTATCAATCTCGCGCAGGCGCTTTTTGCCGTAGATGTAGTCACCGTTTTCGCTCCTGTCGCCATTGCTGGCCGCCCAGTGAACGATCTCGACAATACGCGGCCGCTCAGCATCAATCAGGCCCAGCAGTTCTGCGCGCAAACGCTCGTAACCAACAGGCGTGATGTAGTTCTTGCCGCCAGCCGGAAGCGGCGGCAGAACCAGGCCGTCAGCGTCGTCAACCGCGTCAGATTGGGTTTCTTTGGTAAAGGCTTTGCTCATGGCCGACCAGAATAGCATTCAGGCTTGGGAATTTGTGCCTCAAAACAGACCCGCAAAGAAAAAACCCTGCAACTTTCATTGCAGGGTTTTCTTTTTTTGGTGCGGCTGGCAGGAATTGAACCCACGACCCCTTGGTTCGTAGCCAAGTACTCTATCCAACTGAGCTACAGCCGCGAAGCCTTAAATTATAGCCTATGAAATAGCGGCCGGACCAAGCTGACATCCCCGCCAGCACTCAGGCTGGTTTGCCCAGGGTGCGACTCAGCAGCACGACGGGAATCAACCCGACCAGTACCAGCGCCAGCGATGGCAGGGCGGCTTCGCCCAGCCGTTCGTCGCGCGCCAGCTGATAGGCCACCACGGCCAGCGTGTCGGTGTTGAAGGGGCGCAGCACCAGCGTTGCGGGCAACTCTTTCATCACATCCACGAATACCAGCAGCCCGGCGGCGGCAGTGCTGCGTTTAAGCAATGGCCAGTGAACTCTGGCCAACAGTGCGGGGCCATGTACGCCGAGCATCCGGGCCGAGTCGTCCATGCTGCCGGGTATCCGCGCATAACCGCTTTGCACTGACTGCAGGGCCACGGCGCAAAAGCGCACCAGGTAGGCCCAGACAATACCGATGACGGTTGCCGTGATCCAGTACCCCGCGCTGGTTTGCGGCGCTACCGACTGCAACCAGCCAATTGGCAGCAGCAGGCCCACCACAATCACCGCACCGGGCACGGCATAACCCAGACTGGCGACCTGCACCACGGCGCGCGTCAGCCAGTCGGGCCGGGTGCGCAATGCAAAAGCCAGCAGCAGCGCAATCGCACAGGCCAGAAGCGCCGTGCCCACACCCAGCGCGATGCTGTTGAACGACCATTGCACAAAAGACCGCCAGGGCAGCACCGACCCATCAGCTGCCAGATCAATCAATAAGGGCCGCAACATAAACACCACCGGCAATACAAAACCGGCCAGCACCGGCACAGCGCAAATCAGCCAGGCAGCCACGGCAGCGCGGCCCGTCAGCACGCTGGCTTGCGCGTCCTGGTGCGTTGCCGCTACGCCGCCCTTGCCCGTAAAGCGCATACGGCGCTGGGCTCTATGCTCCAGCTTGAGTAGCAGAAACACGACCAGCAGCAGCATGGTGGCCAACTGGGCCGCAGCAATGCGGTTATCCATGGACAGCCAGGCCTTGTAGATGCCGGTGGTGAATGTCTGAATGCCGAAGTAGCTGCCCACGCCAAAGTCGGCCAGCGTTTCCATCAGCGCCAGAGCCACGCCTGCCGCGACGGCCGGGCGGGCCAGTGGCAAGGCGATGGCGCGTATGCGGCGACTCAAGGGAGCGCCCAGCAAGCGTGCAGCTTCCATCAGGTGTACTGCGCGCTCGGCCAAAGCGCTGCGGACCAGCACATACACATAGGGGTAGAGTGCAAACACAAAGACCCACACAGCACCGCTTAAAGAGCGCACGTCCGGGAACACGCGGCCCTGCAAGCCTGTTGCCGCCCGCACAGCTACTTGCAGTGGGCCACCGTACTGCAAAAAGTCGGTATAGGCGTAGGCCACCACGTAAGCCGGCACAGCCAGCGGCAGCAGCAGCGCCCATTCAAAAAAGCGGCGACCGGGAAAGTCAAACAGACTGACGGCCACTGCGGTACTGCTGCCCACCACCGCCACGCCGATACCGACCATCAGGCACAGGCGCAGTGATGTCCAGGCGTAGTCAGGCAATACGGTTTGCGACATCTCGCTCAGAATCTGACTACTTTGCGCGTTCCATTGCAGCATGGATGCCAGCACAGCCAGTACCGGCAAGGCCAGTAAACCAACCAGGAGCAACAGGGATAAACGCGCAATCAAACGCATAAGGGCATCTCTATAAATTCATTTTTCAGGCAAATTGCTGCGTTGCGCGGTGCTCGCGGGTTTTTGGGGTCAGAGTCCAAATTCATCGTGCCTCCGGCACGCCCTTCGGGGGCGGTGCAACGCACCGCAATGAAATTGGCGTCTGACCCCAATAACCCTCTTCCGGTTGCTCTGCGACCCTCGCATGAGCCCAAAGGGCGATGCGACATGCGCCTTGCACTTTATCCTGAAAATCTGAATTTCTAGAAGTGCCCATCAATAGAAATAGTGAAGGAAAGGGGGTGAAGGAGTGGAGAAAGAATGCTGAAGATGCGGGTGAGCGCAAATGAGAATTGTACGCATCTATAATTGAGGGATGTTTTTGGAAATCTCCGCCTTGCAAGTTCAATACCCGGGTCGTAGCCGCCCTGCTGTAGCCGGTGTGTCGTTTGGCCTGCGCGCGGGCGAACTGGGTGTGCTGATTGGCCCATCAGGCTGCGGCAAAACCACGCTGCTACGGGCGGTGGCAGGCCTTGAACGCGCCAGCGCGGGCAGCATCACGCTGGATGGTGAACTGGTCAGCAGCAGCACCGAACACCGCGCACCTGAAGCACGGCGAATTGGCATGGTGTTTCAGGACTATGCGCTTTTCCCGCACATGGATGTGGCCCGCAACGTGGCCTTTGGCATCCACCACCTGCCCAGCGCAGAGCGCAAGGCGCGGGTGGCAGAAGTCCTGGCCCTGGTGGGCCTGCAAGCTAGCCACCATCGCTTTGCGCATGAGCTGTCTGGTGGCCAGCAGCAGCGCGTGGCACTGGCTCGGGCGCTTGCGCCACGCCCTCGCCTGCTGCTGCTGGATGAGCCGTTTTCAAACCTCGACGTCGATTTGCGCGAACGTCTGGCGCACGAATTGCGCAACATCCTGAAAGCCGCTCAGGCCACTGCCCTTTTTGTGACGCACGACCAACTTGAAGCCTTTGCCATGGGCGACGTGATGGGTGTCATGCAAGCGGGCGAGCTACACCAGTGGGAAGACGCTTACAGCATCTATCACCGTCCTGCCACGCGCTTTGTGGCCGACTTTATCGGGCATGGCGTTTTTGCGCCCGCCACGATTGCGCAGATTGGCGCGGATGTCGTGGTGCAAACCCCGCTTGGCAACCTGACAGACGTGCTTGGATGCCCGTTGCCCGCTGCCTTCCCGGATGGCAAATGCGACGTGCTGCTACGCGCCGACGACATCGTGCATGACCACGACGCACCGGTCAAAGCCGAGATCATCCGCAAAGACTTCAGGGGTTCCGAGTTTTTGTACACGCTTCGCCTTGCAGGCGGGCAAACGGTATTGGCCCACGTGCCTTGCCACCACGACCACCCCATTGGTGAATGGATAGGCATACGTGCCGAGGTGGAGCATGTGGTGACGTTTGCGCGGGCCTGAAAACACTGGCGGCATAAAGCATATCCCTCAGATTTTTCAGTGAATACGAATAATTCCTATTCATAGTCCAAAATAGCTATATCACCACTTCATCCTGACCGGAATCATGCTGAAAAACCTGCAAAACGTCGTTAAGTCCGCCCTCCTCACCTCATTGGCCTTGTTGATTGCCGGCCCTGTATTGGCACAAGACCAAGTGCTCAATTTGTACTCTGCCCGCCACTACGCCACTGACGAGGCCCTGTACAACAATTTCACCAAGGCCACCGGCATCAAGATCAACCGCGTGGACGCAGACGACGCTGGCATATTGGCACGGCTCAAGGCTGAAGGCGCAGCATCGCCCGCCGATGTGATTTTGCTGGTCGATGCCGCCCGCCTGTACAAGGGTGAGGTGGACGGCCTGTTCCGGCCCGTCAAATCGCCAGCGCTGGAAGCCGCGATTCCTGCCCAGTACCGCGCCAAGGCCACGCCTGAGGGCACGCCATGGTTTGGCTACTCAACCCGAGCCCGCGTGATTGTTTATGACAAGCTCAAGGTCAAGCGCGAAGACGTGGACAGCTACGAAAAGCTAGCCGCCCCGCAAAACAAGGGCAAGCTCTGCATACGCTCCGGCTCGCACCCGTACAACCTGAGCCTGTTCGGTGCGGTAAGCGAACACCTCGGCCCGGTCAAGGCTGAAGAATGGCTCAAGGGCATGGTCGACAACCTGGCACGCGCACCCAAGGGCGGTGACAGCGATCAGATCAAAGCTGTCGCGTCTGGTGAGTGCGGCATTGGGGTGACAAACACCTACTACATGGCACGCATCCTGCGCTCGTCCAGCCCCGAGAACAAGGCTATCTCAGACCGCGTCGGCGTGGTGTTTCCGAATCAAAGCTCATGGGGAACGCATGTGAATATTGCAGGCGGCGGCATGGCCAAAAATGCAAAGAACCGGGCCAACGCCATTAAGTTTCTGGAGTACCTGGCCAGCCCGCAGGCACAAGACTATTTTGCCAACGGCAACAATGAATGGCCCACAGTGGCAGGTGTACAGATTGCGAATCCAGCCCTGAAAGCGATGAGCAACGGCAACTTCAAAAGTGAAACTATACCGGTCAGCGTGATTGGCGCCAACCAGACCAAGGTGCAGCAGATGCTGGATCGGGTTGGTTTTAAGTAAACTCAAAAGCCACGCGCCCACCCACCAGCGTGCAACGCACTTTGGCTGGTAGCTGATAACCAGAAAACGGTGTGTGCTTGCCCTGGCTGCGCAGGGCGTTGGGCTCGACTGTCCATTCGGCTACAGGGTCGAACACGCAAACGTCAGCCACACCACCCACCACCAGCTTGCCAGCGCTGGCTTCAAACGAGGCTAGCGCTGGACCTAACACGCGGGCTGGCTCGCAGGTCAGCACGGCGAGCGCTCGCATCAAATTGACCGCCCCGCCCTTGCTGTCAAGATGCCACTTGCAAGCCAAGGACAACAGCAGCTCAAGCCCTGTGGCACCGGGCTCTGCCTCGGCAAACGGCAGCGTTTTGGCATCTTCATCGACCGGTGTGTGGTCCGAGACCAGCGCGTCAATCGTGCCGTCAAGCAGACCTTGCGTGATCGCGTCGCGGTCGCGCTGCTGGCGCAATGGCGGGTCAAGCCGCATACGGCTGTCAAAGTAACCGATGTCTGCATCCGTCAGGTGCAGGCTGTTGATGCTGACATCGCACGTCACTGGCAAGCCCTGCGCTTTTGCCTCGGCCACCAGCGCCACACCCGCCGCGCTGCTGATGCGGCAAATATGCACGCGCGCCCCGGTGGCCCGCATGATCTCGAAAATCACATGCAGCGCAATGGTTTCTGCGGCCACCGGCACACCACTTAAACCAAGCCGAGTGGCCAATGCACCGCTGGCGGCAACGCCGGTACCCAAATACATTTCTTGTGGCCGCAGCCACACGCTGTAGCCAAAGCTAGCCGCGTATTGCATGGCGCTCATCAGCACCTGGGTATTGGCCAGCGGCATCTCAGCCTGACTAAAGCCAACGCAGCCGGCCTCGGTCAGCTCGACCATTTCGGTCAGCGCCTCACCTTTGAGCGAGCGGGTCAATGCACCCAGCGGGAAGACGCGCGACTGGTGCAGTTTTTCAGCGCGGAACTTGAGCATTTCAACCAGGCCAGGTTCATCCAGCACCGGGTCGGTATCGGGCGGGCACACCAGACTGGTCACACCACCGGCAACTGCTGCTGCCAGCTCGCTCTCCAACATGCCTTCATGCTCATAACCCGGCTCGCGCAGGCGGGCCGACAAATCAATCAGGCCAGGCGCAACGATGCAGCCAGTGGCATCAATGGTTTTGGCAGGCGTGAAATCAGCCGGTACGTCGCCGATAGAAACAATGCAGCCACCGGCGATAGCGACATCGGCCTTTTGATCAAAGCCGGAAGCAGGGTCCATGACCCGGCCATTTTTGATGAGAATTTTCATGAATCATTTCCCGCAACGATGGTCATCACCGCCATGCGCACCGCAATTCCGAATGTGACTTGCGGCAAGATCACGCTCTGCGCACCATCAACAACAGCAGAGTCAATCTCGACACCGCGGTTGATGGGGCCGGGGTGCATCACGATGGCATCGGGTTTGGCAAGCGTGAGTTTTTCATTCGTCAAGCCAAAACTCTTGAAGAACTCTTGGCTGCTGGGCAGCAGCGCGCCTGACATGCGTTCATTTTGCAGACGCAGCATGATGATGACATCTGCCCCTTTGATACCTTCTTCCAGCGTGTTGCAGACCCGCACACCCATTTGCGCCATGTCGGCGGGTACTATGGTTTTGGGGCCAACCACGCGCACCTCGGCGCAGCCCAAGGTGGTCAGGGCATGAATGTCAGAACGTGCCACACGCGAATGCAGAACGTCGCCGACGATGGCTACCGTGAGGTTGCTGAAGTCTTTTTTGTAGTGCCGTATCGTGTACATGTCCAGCAGCCCCTGCGTCGGGTGGGCGTGGCGGCCGTCACCGGCGTTGATGACGTGTACATGCGACGCGACATGCTGGGCTATCAAATAAGGCGCGCCGGACGCGCCGTGCCGGACCACAAAAATATCGGCAGCCATGGCGCTCAGGTTTGAAATAGTGTCTAGCAGTGACTCGCCCTTGGAGGCCGATGATCGGGCAATGTCCAGGTTGATGACATCTGCCGACAGCCGTGTAGCGGCAATCTCGAACGTGGTGCGGGTACGGGTGGAGTTTTCAAAAAACAAATTAAAAACGCTTTTGCCGCGCAGCAGCGGGACTTTTTTAACCTCGCGGTCGCTCACGCTGACGAAGTTTGCCGCCGAGTCCAGAATGTGCGTCAAAGTGGCTTTTGGCAGCCCCTCGATGGACAGCAGGTGAATCAGCTCGCCGTTTTTATTGAGTTGCGGGTTTCTTCGGTAGAACACGTTTCAAGCTCCTTGCATTTCTAGGGCACATCTATAAATTCATTTTCCGGGCGAATTGCTGCGTTGCGCGGTGCTCGCAATCCTCGCATGAGCCCAAAGGGCGATGCGACATGCGCCTTGCACTTCATCCCGAAGATCTGAATTTCTAGAAGTGCCCTCTATTCGCGGATGCATCACTTGCATCCTTATCGATCCTGCACCTGAAAACTGAACTGGCCATTTTCCGCGCGCGCAAGCTCCAGGCTTTTCGACGCGGGCAGGGTAATGCGTGCAATCGCCAGATCGGGCTGCACCGGCAACTCACGGCCACCACGATCCACCAGTACGACCAGTTTGACGCTGGCCGGACGGCCGTAATCAAACAGTTCATTGAGCACCGCGCGCAGCGTGCGTCCGGTGTAGAGCACGTCATCAACTACGACCAGATGCGCACCATTCACGTCAAAAGGCAGCAGGGTTTGAGCACCGGGTGTCAGGCCGCGTTTGGCAAAATCATCCCGGTGCATGGCGGACGACAGCGTGCCCGGTTTGCCCAAAAACTGAAGGTCAACCTGCAGACGCTCTGCCAGCCATGCACCGCCTGATGCAATGCCCACCAGCAGGGGTGGCGCGCCAAAGGTTGCTGCGTGGGTTGCAGCCAGTTGCTGCATGTTGCGAAGCAGGTCGCGGTACAGCGCTTCTGCGTCAAGGCTTAATCCGCCAACAGAACCACTCATGAAAGACTCCTTAAAAACTGCTCCAGAATTATGCAGGCTGAAGCGGCATCCAGCTCAGGCGCATCGCTGGAGATGGCCTCTGTCGTGCTGTAGCGCTCATCGACCTCAAACACCTGCAGGCCAAAGCGGCCTCGCAATTGACGGGCAAATTTCTGCGCACGCACGGTGTTTTCATGGGCTGCACCATCCGGATGAAACGGTACACCAACCACCAATGCATCGGGCTGCCACTCCTGAATCCGACCCTGTATGACCGTGAAGCGAGCGTCACCGACAGCAGCAATTGTTGGTTGCGGTGTTGCGGTGCGGGTCAGCCGGTTGCCGGTGGCTACGCCGGTACGCTTGAGGCCAAAATCGAATGCAAGAAAGGTTTGGAGCCCGGGGGCTGTTGGGGGCGCCGCACCCAGGCTCATGCGTGACCAGCCACGGGCGACAACATCCAGCTTTCTAAACCGAGCAGCATTAAAGCTGCGCTGTAGCGTTGCTCAACTGGTGTATCAAAAATAACCGCCGGATCAGCCGCAACCGTGAGCCAGCTGTTGTCGGAAATTTCAGATTCGAGCTGGCCCTCGCCCCATGAGGAATAACCCAGCGATACAAAAATTTTCTTCGGCCCGGCACCGTTTGACAGCGCCTCCAGCACGTCTTTGGAAGTCGTCATCTCCAGCCCGCCAGGAATCGTCATGGTCGAGGCGTAGATCGACTCGTTACCGGGCATCATGCACTCGTGCAGCACAAAGCCGCGCTCGGGCTGGACTGGGCCGCCATGGAAGACGGGCGAGGTGGTGAGGTCTTCACGGGTGAGTGGCAATTCGATCTTGTCGAAAAGATTTTTGAGGTTGATATCGCTCGGCTTGTTGATGACCAGCCCCAAAGCACCGCGACCCGAGTGTTCACACATGTAGATCACACTTTTTGCAAAGGTCTCATCAGTGAGGCCCGGCATGGCGATCAGGAAATGGTGCGTCAGGTTGATCGGGTCTGAATCGAGGGTCATGGTGTGATTTTACGCGCACTCGCCTGCGTCCGGATAGCATTCGATAGCATGAAACCCATACGCCCGTTTTTAGGTCGTTTCAGCAACTTTAGATACTCGAGAAGCGGCCTCAAGACTGCAATAATGCCGCACCAAGCTCAACAACTCTTGTTCCGAGTATGGTTTGCCAAGATAGTGGTCAACGCCAAGCTCTTTGGCATGTTCACGGTGCTTCTCGGCAATGCGCGAGGTAATCAGCACAATCGGCAAATCGCTCCAGCGCGCATCGCCGCGAATGTTGCGCACCAGGTCAAACCCGTCCATGCGCGGCATTTCGATATCTGACAGCACGACGGCGGGGCGTTCTTCCTGCAAACGCTCAAGCGCCTGCAGACCGTTGGCAGCCATCGCCACGCGATAGCCTTCGCGCTGCAACAGGCGCTGGGTCACGCGGCGCACGGTAATGGAGTCATCGACCACCAGAATGAGTGGCACCTGCGAAGCCGAAGTCATCAAGACTGGTCTCGTTGGTGCATCCGCATGGGCGGACTCCAGCATGTGCGGCTCGGCTTTTTCGGCACTCAGCGCCCGGGCTTGCTGGCCATATATCGAGGCCAGTGCCACAGGGTTGTAAATCAGTACAACAGCGCCCGAGCCCAGCACCGACATGCCAGCCAGACCCGGCAGGCGCGAGAGTTGCGGCCCGAGGTTTTTAACCACCACCTCCTGATTACCCAGCACTTCATCGACGTGCAGGGCAATGCGCTGGGCAGCGCTACGGAAAATAACCACTGACGTTGTTTTGGTCTGCGCTTCACTGCTTTGATGAGATGACTGCAGCAATGCGCCCGACCAGAAGAACGGCACGGCCTGGCCGCCAACCTCAAACGAGCCTGTGTTGTAGGCTTGCTGCAATTCCTTGGCACTGGCGCGCCTGACGGTTTCCACCACGTTGGCAGGCACGCCCACTGACAAATTGCCGGCGCGCAACATCACCACCTGCGTCACCGCCGTGGTCAAGGGCAGCACGAGTTTGAAATGCGTGCCTTTGCCTTGAGTACTGGATGTTTCAATCCGGCCGCCAACACCGTTGACCTCGGCAAGCACCACGTCCATGCCAATGCCGCGACCCGACAACTCGGTCACCTGCGAGGCAGTAGAAAACCCGGTCATGAAAATAAAGTTGGCGGCCTCCTGGTCGCTCAATGCCTGATCGGCGGTCAGAAGACCCAGCGAAATAGCTTTTTCACGTATGCGCTGGATGTCAAGACCCGCGCCATCGTCGCTGAACTCGACTGACACGTCATTGCCGTCCTGGCGGAGATTGACGGTGATGAGCCCTACCGGATCTTTACCAACCTGCGAGCGCACCTGCGGACTTTCAATGCCGTGTGCGACGCAGTTGCGAAGCAGGTGCTCGAACGCGGGTGTCATGCGGTCCAGCATGCCGCGGTCCATCTCGATGGTGCCGCCCAGCAGGTCAAGCCGCACCTGTTTGCCGCTTTCCTTGGATGCCTGGCGCACCACGCGGTACAGACGGCCTGAGATGCCCTCAAACTCCACCATGCGGGTACGCAGCAGGTCGCGCTGCAACTCGCGGGTCTGACGGGCCTGGGCGATCAAATCGTCTTCAGTCGCCTCAACGGTGCGTTGCAGGGTACGCTGCACGGACGCAACATCATTGACTGACTCGGCCATCATGCGGGTCAGTTCCTGCACGCGGGTGAAGCGGTCGAACTCCAGCGGGTCGAAACCAGTTTGCGCTTCTTTGGCCTGTTCAAGCCGTGACTGCATCTGGCTTTCGGCCTGCACCTCGATGTCGCGCATTTGCTGGCGCAGGCGGTTCAAGTTATCGGTCATGTCGCCAAGTGAGCCGCGCAACTGACCCAGCTCAACTTCCAGGCGCGAGCGGGTAATCATGACCTCTCCGGCCTGGTTCACCATACGGTCCAGCAGTTGCGAGCGCACCCTGATGGATGCAGAATCGGCTTGCCGGATAGACTGCATGGTCATGGCCTGCGGTGCCGGAACCAGAGCTTTTCTGGAAGCAACTGGGATGCCTAGCATGCCTGCGGCGGCAACGGGCTCTGGAGCTTCTATCGCTTCTACCGCTTTGGCGGTTTCCGGACTAAGCACTGGTGCAGGCGCTGAAGGCGCGCTGGAAGGCATTGCAGTTTGCGTGGCATCAGCCCGGCGCAACGCATCCATGGCGTACTCCATGGCATCAAAACGGCTCAGTAGTGGCTCAAAATCCTGCGTTGCCGCAGCCTCTGAACCGAGGTCTTCAATCTCTGATTCAATGCGGTGGGCCATTTCACCCACGCGCATGGCACCGACCAGACGCGCACTGCCCTTGAGCGTGTGCAAGGCGCGCAATACCTCCATACGTGCGCTGGCGCTGTCGGGCCGGGCCGACCACTGGCGCAGGGCACCGCCAAGTTGCAGCATTAGCTCGGTGGCCTCTTCCTTAAAAATCGGGAACAGCTCGGGGTCAATGGCATCGACCGCATCAAACTCGTCATCATCTTGGGCCGCACGCGCTCGACGACGCCTTCCATCACCGCCCGCAAAAACTTCAGTTGAAGATGCGTCAAACGACTGAACAGTTGGCTCGCTTTGCACGGGCAGAGCGGCGACAACCGCAGCCACTGGAGGTACCAGTCTGGCAGGTTCTGGCACGGCCACCGCAGCGGAAGAAAAGTCGAAGTCAGCCGCATCCACTTCCGCGTCCTCAGGCGAGACCGACACAGGCGCAGAAAAATCAAGCCCATGAATCCGTTCCAGCACGCCAGCGTCAGGTTCTTTCAAAAAGCCGGCGGCAAACTGGTGCAGCAGGCGGCGGATGTCCTCGGATGCATCCACAAAAACTTTTGAATACTCCAGCGCAGCACTCTGGCTGTAGTGTGTTTGCGAATGCTGCAATGCGTGTTCAAGCGCACGCGCTATTTTCGACAACGCTTCAAAGCCAACGGTGGCCGAACTGCCGGCCAGCGAATGCGCCAGCGCTACTGCGGAGTCACCGACGGGCTGATGCAGCTCAATGGCCCACTCGGCCACCTCGGTGACCAGCCGCCGAGACCATTCGTCCGCCTCGTTGAGGTAGACGTTGTAAAGCGGGATACCGATGCGCAAGGCACCAATCACCTTGATCTGGTCGTCGAGGGCTGCATCCGATGCCCCAGCCATCTCGGCATCGGCCACTTCAGGTACTTGAACTTTTGCGGTCATGGCGGGTTCTGCAACAGCCGGGATATCCGCGAGTTCTGTAACCGCGTTCAGCTGATCGGCTGCTTGCGGAAACTGTTTGTCAAAGTCTGCCTGCGACAAATCAAGCATGTCGTCAGCGCCCGCCAAGGGCGACTCAGATGATGCGTCTGCAAAGTCTAGATTATCCAGATCGAACGACAGCTCGACAATTTCAGTATTTTGTGCGGCCAGGGGCGTAGCCTTGGCAAGTGCATCATCAAACTGGCCAGACAGCGCCTCCAGACTTTCAAAGTCGATGCCATTGATTTCTTCTGCGGTCGGCTCTGCCTGCGCAGGAGTCGATGCGGCATCGGAAAGAGCGACCTCTTGCGGCTTGTCCGCAGTAAAAAAATCGTCGAAGTCAAAATCGGTTTCAGTCGCAACAGCCGACTCTGCCAGGGGCGCTACAGTCACTGGAGCCTCGTCAGCGGGCAGTTCAAACGATACAGTAACAGGCACGTCGGCTGCTGGCAAAGCTGGAGCAGCGGGCACTGGTGATTTCAGCGGCAGCCAACGACCATCTTCCCGCATGGCATCTGCGCTGGCCCGGAAAGTCGATGCCGTCCATGTGCCATCACGGTTGGCAGCGATGTCTTCAATCCATCCTGAAAAAGCGGTGAGCGCTTCAGCCGAAAAAGACCTCAGATCTTCACTGGCGGGTTTCTGGTCGGCCAGCCAGCTATTGAAAAGCTGCTCGACCGCCCATGCGGCTTCGCCGAACTCATTCAGGCCGACCATGCGGGAGCTGCCTTTGAGCGTGTGAAAAACCCGGCGCAAGATGGTTAACTGGCTGATATCATGAGAGTCGTTTGCCAGCGACAGGATGGCCTGCTGGCCGTTGCCTGCAACTTCACGCGCTTCCTCAAGAAAGATGCCTTGCAAATCGTCTTTCTCGAAATCAACCGCGTCCGCCTGCGCTGCTGGCGCAACAGGCGAGGAGCGAGCAGAAGAAGCCAGGCTACTCAATGCGCTGGCGGCAGCAACACTGTCATGCCCGGTCACTGCAACGGATGCATCGCGAGCCGTTTTGGCAAGCGCTGGCTGCCCAGCCAGCGCTGCGTGTACAGACAGCATGTCAAGCTTGTCCGTCAGCTTGTCGCCAAGGGCTCCGGAATCGGCATCCTTGATGACGGAAATCACTTGTTCGGACAAGCGGTCAGCGCCAGTCGTCACGCTGGCGCTATCGCTGACCTTTTGCGTGCGGCCCATCAGCGGTCTGAGCTCGCCTTTTTCTTCATCGTAGACAAAGAGTTTTTTCGCCAGCGCAGGCTGGTAGTTGAGCATGTCGATCAAAAAGCTCAACGCGCCAAGGTTGTTACCGAGTTGATCGAAGGTACCAGCAGAACGGGCAAGTTGCACGTCAACTTCGGTCTTCAGCATTTGCTCGACGCTGTCACGCATACGCAGCACCGCCTGGGATGCCTGGTCCAGGCCCAGCACCGACAAGACACCGCGCATCTGGGCCAGTTGCCACGGCACGTTCGTCAGCACCGTCTTGTCCTGCGGATTACGGAAAAATATATCGAGAGATTTTTCAAGCTCGCCAAGGGAGATGCGCAACTCACCCACCACACTGCCCATGGTCTGTTTGTCACTGACCCGGCGGTAAAGCTCTTCCATCCAGGCTTCAAGAGGCTGCGGCTCGCCGCCCTGCCTGACATTTTCAAGGCGCTCGGCCAGATGCCGGGTACGCACTGCCAGTTGGGGATCGTTGGGATCTAGGTCGTCAAATGCCGCTTCCAGATACAGCACCGAGGTCGCCACCTCCATGGACAGCCCAATGGACGGGGCTTGTGCCGAGCGGGCTGTTGCGTCTATGGCCCGGGTCAGCGCCTGCGCCAGAGGTTCACTGGGCGGATGGAGCTTGACGAGGGAGTCCGTCAGCAGGCCGAATTGATTAACGACAAGCTTGTATTTATTCGCGTCACCAGCAGACAGGGACGACCATGTTTCCTTGACCAGAACAATTCGCTTGCGCGCCTGCGCCAGCAGCGCCGGATCAAAGCGGCCAAACTGTACCGCCTCATAGTCCACTGGCTTGAAACGGGCCAGGCCGTAAGTGGAGCGCACAGCCGACAGCACCGGCGTGTCTGCTGCGCGGTTTGAGACCGCTTGCAAACAGAAGAACAGCAGATCCTGTGCAAGCCGCTCTGAAATGGTGACATCACCCTTGCTGAGGGATACATATTGCAGCAGGACGCGAGATGCTGCGCGCTTGACGTAGATATCTGCCGGGAGCAGATCATGGATCAGCGCCTCAAAGTAAGCTGCTGCAATTTTCCAGAAAATCCTGGGCTGGCGATCTGCCTGCCCGGCTGAAAGGCGCAAGCTCAAGTCCTTGAGGGTTGCGGCAGCTTGCGGTGCCTTGCCCCTCATGATCTGGAGCACACACTGGTCAAGCACGGCACGCGCACCGTCATCGTAATTTTGCGGCTCGGATGTCGTGCCCAATTCGGGTTCCAGCCAGCGCCAGTCACAAGGCCAGAGGTCGGCCGGATGTATGCGGTCAGCACGCACCAGTTCCTGTACCTGCCGATATTGGGGAAACAGCGACACCGGAGAAATAGGCTTGTCCGCCAGCACCCCTTCGAGGTATTCCGTCAGGGCGAAACTGGCACTCTCAATCCTGGCGGCAGCATCCTGCGTGCATTGCTCGGGCTGCTGCACAAACCTTTGCACGGCGGCTTCCATGGCCCTGAGCACCAGCGCAGGCGCAGTCAGCCCCACCATCACCAGCGCACCAACGGCCTGATGCAGTTGCTGCCGCGCAATGCGCAACTGGCTCGCATCAATGGCGCCCAGATCCGAGCCAATGGCGGCCTCGGCATCCCGGACAAAGCGTTTAAGCGCCTTAACCGAACCATCGAGTGATTTGTGAAGCTCTTCCAGAACCCAGGCCAGGGGGCCGAGATCGTTGACAGCAATGTCGAGGTCAGCGGCTTTCGGGTTCTGGGCGTTGGATTGCATAAAAAAACGAGATGGTTCAGACTTTGAGATTCACAGTCAGGTACACAGCGAAATGGGACAAAACCATGAAGGCCAGTCCGCTCAGGCAATCTTGAATCGGGACACCGACGCTCGCAGCTCTTCGGCCATGCGCGACAGATCACGCACCTGCTGCGCCGTCGAGCGCACACCTTCTCCGGTCTGCTCGGTCACCGCAAAAATGTTCTGGATATTGCCAGCCACCACGTTGGCGGATGCAGCTTCGCGGGAGGCAGAGCTTGAAATTTGCTCGATCAGCTCTGCAAGGCGGCGCGTCACGCGGTCAATCTCGGACAGCGCAGTACCCGCGTTATCTGACAGCTTGGCTCCTTCGACCACACCCTGGGTGGAGCGTTCCATAGCGGCTACCGCATTCTGGGCATCGGTTTGAATCGCCTTCACCAGTGCCGAAATCTGGCGCGTTGCATCTGCTGAACGTTCGGCCAGTCGCTGCACCTCCTCGGCAACCACCGAGAAGCCGCGTCCGGCTTCACCGGCTGACGCGGCCTGAATGGCGGCATTGAGCGCCAGCACGTTGGTCTGTTCGGTAATGTCGGAAATCAGCTCGGTAATCTCGCCAATCTCCTGTGACGATTCGCCCAGCCGTTTAATACGTTTGGAGGTTTCCTGAATCTGGTCGCGAATGGAGTTCATGCCGCTGATGGAATTTTGCACCGCCTGCAAGCCCGATTCGGCGGCGGTCAGCGATTGGCGTGCCACCTGGGATGATTCCTGCGCCTGTGTGGACATCTCGTTGATTCGCGATGCCATGACCAGCACCGACTGGCCGGTTTCACGAATCTCGCGCAGCTGCTCGGTGGATGCCGCCAGCAGCTCGGTGGAGGTACTTTCCACCTGCGCCGTCGTTTGCGCAACGCGGGTCGCCGTGTTCTGCACGTTACCGACCAGTAGTCGCAGCTCTTCAACCGTGTAGTTCACCGAGTCGGCAATAGCGCCAGTAATGTCTTCGGTCACCATCGCTTGCTGGGTCAGGTCGCCTTCAGCGACTATCTGCAACTCGTTCATCAAACGCAAAATGGCCGCCTGGTTGGCATCGTTGACGCGCTTGGCATTCTGCTCCTGGCCTTTGGCTTCGAGGCGCTGGTTTTCAGCCACGCCCTGGCGTTGCCGGCTGTCCAGCAGCTGCAAACGGGCCAGACCTGCCGCGCAAAGCAGCGCAAAAGCCGCGGCCGCCGCCAGCGTGGCCAGGGCCCCGACGCCCAGACCGGCCTGCGATGACAGCTTGACCAGAAGACCATTCAGGCCGCGGCGCAAGGCCTCGCTGTCGGAAATAATCGATGCCTGGGCCTCACGCGCCGACACCAGGCCCTGCAAGTTGCCCAGAATCGCACTGGCCTGCACACGGGTCTGCTCATACAGGGCCATCAGCGCTTCAAGACGCTCACGGGTCTGCGAATCTTTGGAGGCCGCCAGACGCAATTTGGGACTGCCATCCTGTAGGCCCTGGGCGATTTCCTTGAACGAATTCAAGTCCTTGCCCAGCAGGAACACGGCCTCGGGGCTGACCCCCTCCAGCGTCAGGAGCTCATTGGCTGATTTACCGATGCGCTGCGTCAACATCATCAGCTGACCCGAAGCAGAAATCTCGGCTGGTGTCGCATTCTGCTGGAGCTTGAGCGAGGACACCGTCTCGGCGATTTCAAGCAGATCCGACGACTGGCGGTTAATCGTGCGCAGCGCGTTGCCCACCTGGGTCAAAATCGCCTGCTGCCCCATCACGGTCGCTGCGTTTTTCTCGGAACGCTTCATCAGCGGTGTCACGGTATCGACGTCCGTCTGAAGTTCGGGGGCGACCGGCTCCAGACGCAAGGACTCCTCGCCCGACTTCAGGCCACGCACGACTTTGGCCATCACGTCGGCGCTTTCGCGCACCTCGAGGAAGGCCTGGGCACTGCCCCCCAGGGCCTGCAAAACCGATTTGGCAAGCCGCTGCGACTGCATCATGGACTCTCCGATGGCCGCCACCTGCTGCGCGATCCTGTCAGCCTGGTTCAGCGCAACAACGGTCACCGAACCTAGCACCACGACCGCGAACGCCAGCAAGATCACCAATATCCGCTGATGCTCGCCCATGGGGCGCCGACCCAGGATCGGCAGCGACAACAAATCCGGATTCTCAGGCATCACGGCATCATCGGCAGAAACCAGGCGACTACTAAGGGCAAATCCGTCGTCCATGCGACTAAGGGCAAATCCGTCGTCACTGCTTTCAGGCGCAGCAACATAGGCTGCACTGGTCGCGCTATGTTGCAGGCTAGCCGTTGCGAGCGGATCAACCGACATACCAACAGAGGCCATGTCCATGCTGTCCTCGGGCGGTGCAGACTTTGTTTTGAACGGGTTCTGATTTTTTTCGATAACGGACATGGTGAGCCTTCTGAAGAAAACGTGACGCGCTAGCGGCTAAATGTTAGTGCAGTGTTGCACGCTATCTGGAACATAAAAACGCGTCTTTTGCGCCATGGCGGCGTTGCAAATCCGCGCGATACCTACGGGTATCGCTGTGGTTTGCGCCTTGCCCTGACCCAAAATCCATCGTTTTTATTTGTTCCATCAAGCGTGCAACACTACACTAGGTGCCAATAGTCAAAAAATGAGCTTGCTGGGCGAGGGTTTGCAAGTTGATTTCCTGCCAGGCGGCACCGTTGTCGTCAACATACTGGTTGCCAAAAAAATCAGGCGCATCCGGGGGTTTTGCAGAGAAGTCACTGAAAGCTTCCTGCTTTCGCAAGCCCGCTAGACGGTCAATCAGCAAGGCGCAATTGATGTCGAGTGCCGCATTCAAGGTCACCAGACGCGACTCTTTGCGTGCAAAGTCGGTTTTGACCGCTGCGGTTTGACCGCTGACATAACTTGCCAAATCAACCACCCCAAAAAGGCCCCCGCGCAGGTTAGCGACACCCATAAACCAGCTTTGGGTGTAAGGCACTGCCTGGGTTGCCACCCAGGGGAAGATTTCTCCGGCCTGCCCCATGGGAAACAGATATCTGCTGCCTCCCGCCTCTACCGCCAGCCAGGAGGGTGCTACGCTCTGTGTCCGTGCAAGCTGTAGCCTTTCGGCAAGGCGGGTTTGTAATGCTCTGAGGGCTTCTCTATTCGCCATGGTTTATGGGTATCAGCCCAGCGCTTTGATTTTTGCCATCAACTCACGCGCATTGACAGGCTTGGTGATGTAGTCACGCGCACCCTGACGCATACCCCAGATGCGGTCTGTTTCTTGGTTTTTGCTGGTACACATGATGATGGGGATGTCCGAGTAAAGCGGGTCTCGCGTAATGACGCGGGTCAACTGAAAGCCATTTTGGCCGGGCATCACCACGTCCATCAAAATAAGCTCCGGTTTTTCTTCGGCCAAACGACGAAAGGCATCTGCTGCGTTCTCGGCGGTCTTTACCGAGAAACCCCTCTTGCCCAGAAGGTTGGTCAGATACATCAACTCGGTCTTTGAATCATCAATCAGCAGAATTTTTTTGATTCCCATCACGCTACCCCTAATTTTGCGTTACCCAGTTCCTGCACGGCTTGCAGCAGCTGGTCTTTTGTGAAAGGTTTGGTCAGGTAATCCTGCGAGCCAACCAGGCGGCCTCTGGCCTTGTCAAACACGCCGTCCTTGGATGAGAGCATGACAATCGGGATGTTTGAAAATCTGGCGTTGCGCTTGATGATGGCGCAGGTCTGATAGCCATCGAGCCGCGGCATCAGAATGTCGCAAAAAATAACATCGGGCTGGTAGTCATTGACTTTTGCCAGCGCATCAAAGCCGTCATCAGCCAGCAGCACCTCGTGCCCGCCCTGCTTGAGAAAAATCTCGGCGCTGCGCCTGATGGTGTTGCTGTCGTCGATGACCAAGACCTTGAGTCCGGAACTGGTAATGCTCACTGTCTTCGCTCCTCTTTTGCAACATGGCTACTGACGCTATAACCCAAGGGCTATTGGGGTCAGAGTCCAAATTCATCGTGCCTTTGGCACGCCCTCCGGGTGCGATGCTCTGCATCGCAATGAAATTGGCGTCTGACCCCAATAACCCCCAAAGTTGCCACATCAAGGCCGGGATAGTTTATATCTGGACCATCTCGAAGTCTTCCTTGCGTGCCCCGCATTCAGGGCAAGTCCAGTTCATGGGCACTTGAGCCCAGGGCGTTCCGGCAGCAATGCCGTGATCCGGATCGCCCGTTTCTTCATCATAAATCCACCCACAAATCAAGCACATCCAGGTCATAGTTTGAGTCACAGCTTAAGTGACCTTCGAATAGAATGCAACTATTGTATAGAGGCAGCGTTGCTTATTCGCGTACAGGGCAAAATCGCAGCCTATGGCAAACCCCACCACCCCCACTCCAGACAGCCGCAAATTGCAGACCAAAGGCATTGAAGACGTGCCGGCCTGCGTCATGGCCTTCAATGCCAGCGACCCCAGCGGTGCCGGTGGGCTGACGGCTGATATCGCCGCCATTGCTTCTGCTGGCGGCCACCCGATGGCCGTGGTTACGGGGGCTTACGTGCGGGACACCACCGAGATCTACGACCACTTCGCATTCGACGAAGAAGCCGTGACCGAGCAGGCGCGCACAGCGCTTGAAGACATGCCCACCGGGGCCATCAAGGTTGGTTTTCTGGGCAGCCCTGAAAACATCAGCGCCATCGCAGAAATCGCCTCCGACTACGCCGATGTACCCCTTATCGCTTACATGCCTAATCTGTCGTGGTGGGGTGAAAGCGAGATTGACAGCTACCTGGATGCCTTTCGCGAACTCATGCTGCCGCAAACCACGATTCTGGTAGGCAACCACAGCACCCTGTGGCGCTGGTTGCTGCCGGAATGGCCCGGCGAGCGCAACCCTTCAGCCAAAGACATTGCCAAGGCTGCCGCCGAGATGGGTGTGCCTTACACCCTGGTCACTGGCATCCCTCTGCCGGACCAGTTCATTGACAACGTACTGGCAACGCCGCAAGCCGTGCTCTACAGCGAAAAGTTCGAGCGCTTTGAAGCGACGTTTGCCGGTGCTGGTGACACGCTGTCAGCGGCCCTTGCAGCCTTGCTGGCCAACGGTCTCGACCTACAGGCCGCCACGTCCGAAGCCCTGACCTACCTGGATCACAGCCTGGATGGCGGCTTTCAACCCGGTATGGGTCATATCGTGCCGGACCGCCTGTTCTGGGCGCAAGCCGATGTGGATGCCGACGACGATGAGCAAGATGCGCCCACGCTCGATGATGCCGACCTGACTGTGAATCCGACCAAGACTTTTTTTGATTTGCCGCCCAATGGAACAATCAAGCACTGACTCCCACAACGCTGCACCCCGCAACACCGCACTGTTTGAACGTGCCAAAAAAGTAATCCCTGGTGGTGTTAACTCGCCCGTCCGTGCCTTCAAGGCCGTGGGCGGTACACCGCGTTTTGTGCAGCGCGCTAAAGGAGCGTATTTTTGGGATGCAGATGGCAAGCGCTACATCGACTACATCGGCTCCTGGGGGCCGATGATTCTGGGCCACGGCCATCCAGCCGTGCTTGAAGCCGTGCAGAAAGCCATGCTTGACGGCTTCTCATTTGGCGCGCCCACAGAGCGTGAAGTCGAGATGGCTGAAGAAATCATCAAACTCGTGCCGTCGATTGAAATGCTGCGCCTCGTCAGCTCTGGCACCGAAGCGACGATGAGCGCCCTGCGCCTGGCACGCGGTGCCACGGGCCGCAGCAAGATCATCAAGTTTGAAGGCTGCTACCACGGCCACTCTGATGCACTGCTGGTCAAGGCTGGCTCTGGCCTAGCCACCTTCGGCAGCCCCACCAGCGCTGGCGTGCCGCCTGAAGTGGTACAGCACACCTTGGTGCTCGAATACAACAACATCACGCAGCTCGAAGAAGCGTTTGCCCTGCACGGCAGCAACACCGCCTGCCTGATGATCGAGCCAATTGCCGGCAACATGAATTTCGTGCGCGCCAGCGTGCCTTTTATGAAGCGCTGCCGCGAGCTGTGTACCCAGCACGGCGCACTGCTGATATTCGACGAGGTGATGACCGGCTTCAGGGTCGCACTGAGCGGCGCGCAAAGCGTTTACGCCCAATTAATTCCCGGCTTCAAACCCGACATGACGGCGCTGGGCAAAGTCATTGGCGGCGGTATGCCGATAGCCGCATTCGGCGGCTCCAAAGCCGTGATGGAGCAACTCGCCCCGCTAGGCCCGGTCTACCAGGCCGGCACGCTGTCAGGCAACCCGATTGCTACAGCTTGCGGATTAGCCACGCTGCGCGAACTGCAAAAACCCGGCTTTTACGAAGCACTGGGCGAACGCACCCGCAGCCTGGTCTCGGGTCTGACCAATGCTGCGAACAAAGCAGGCGTGCCATTTTGCGGCGACAGCGAAGGCGGCATGTTTGGCTTTTTCCTGCTCGGCCAGTTGCCGCAGAACTATGCCACCGTGATGACGACTGACAGCCCAGCATTCAACAAGTTCTTTCACGCCATGCTCGATGCCGGGGTCTACTACGCACCGGCCTTGTATGAGGCCGGGTTTGTCAGCTCTGCGCACAGTGCCGAAGACATTGAAGCCACGGTTGATGCAGCGGCCAGGTTCTTTTTAAAGCAATAAGATTGCTTTAAAAAGAGTAGCTGGTCACGCCCGTATTTATTGGGTTTCAGCCATTTTTAACCTTGGAAAATGGCTACAAAGAACTTCACTGGAATCTGACCCTGACTTTACGCAGGACTACAAGTTTAAGATAAAATGCATGCATTGATAGCAATGCCATCTAAAAGGATTAGATAATTATGAGTACTTTAACCATACGTAGCGTGGAAACTGTATTAAAAGACCGCCTGCGCGTAGTTGCGGCGGCGCATGGGCGTTCCATGGAAGAAGAGGTGCGGGTTATTTTGCGCAACGTGTTGGCGCAGCCTGCTAGCCAGTCGGGTTTAGGTAGCCGCGTACATGCGCGGTTTGCGGCGCTGGGAGGGCCGGAACTCGCGCTGCCTGCGCGCGCTGAGCCAGCCCGCGCTGCATCTTTTGAAGCAGCTGACCCGCGCACATGATAGTGCTGGACACCAACGTGGTGTCAGAACTGATGCGCCCTGCCCCCGGCCCGCAGGTGTTGGCTTGGTTGGACGCGCAAGTGCCTGACACACTGTGGCTGACCAGTGTGTCCGTGGCCGAGCTGCTGTTTGGCATTGCCCGCCTGCCTGATGGAGCCCGCAAGCAAGCGTTTGCGCAGGCGGCGCAGCGCATGCTGGAAGAAGACTTTGCCAACCGCGTGCTGGGCTTTGACCTGCAAGCCGCCAGTGTTTTTGCCGACTTGGCTGCCACCAGTGAGCGTGCAGGCCGCCCGATGGGCTTGGCTGACGGACAAATTGCCTCGATTTGCCTTGTACACAAAGCCAGTCTAGCAACACGCAATGAAAAAGACTTTATGAACCTGGGATTACAACTGCTGAACCCGTGGAACGCCACGGTTTGACGGTGACCAGGTTGACCAAAAACGCATTTAGAGTTCCGTATCGGTGCAACAAAAGGGTGCGCTCGTCAATTTCCTGGTACGTTCGCATAGCGGGCTCCTGTTTCGTTAACGTGGGAACGCCTGTTGACCGATAACAGCCGAAGCTGGCCGTACCAGGCCTGCACGTTGGAGCGGGTATTGTCGGTGTCGGTCATGATGCCCATACCCAGCAGTGCACCCGGGGCCTCGCCGAAGGCTTTTTCATAATCCGCACGAATGTCGCGCTCGTAGTCCAGCCACTGATTCAGGTTTTTGATGCCGGATTCCACCACCAGCTTGCGAATGCGGTCGGTGCGGGGACTGACGATGACGACACCCGGTGCGCGGGTGTTGCACCAGACGTACATCAGCGTGGCATAAGGCAGCGGCTCACCCGTGAGGGCGTGCGACAGCTCCGAGAGCATTGCATTCTTGGCCGAAAACCGGGAACGGTCACCCTCAAAGACCAGCAGAACGCGCACCGGCGAATCGTCGCTATCGCGCAGGGCCAGATCGGCATGGGCAATCAATTCGGGGACTTTCCAGGAAAACTGGACGCGGTCCAGTTCATCCGGCGCAACGCGAACCGTTTGGCGCAACAGGCTGGCCGACGACTCTGCGGTGACGGCCATAACATCGCGTCCGTCCAGGCGGGCATAGACATACCGGGTGGCTTGCTTGCCCGGAAGCGGATAGTACTGCCAGGCTGACGCTGCATCAGTCGGGCCAAGGTGGGAGGTCCGGGTCCAGGCATTGGACCCCGCCTTGCCATCGGCATGTGCGTCTTCAAGGGCTGGCGGCGCAGTAGAACAGGCTGCCATGAGAAGCAGCAGGCAGGCGGAAAGGAGTTTGATCAGGCGGTGCATAAAAATCGGATGTGACAATTGGAATCTGACTCCAATTACTTTGACTCGTCCGCGTTCTCTTCATAATCATCAATGATCTTATCGGATAAGTGAGCAAGGTGCTTTAACTCGCTAATCTCTTTGATGCTGCCATATGAAAGGTATGTGCAGATCTCTGACAATGCCCTGCCTTCCAGCAAGGAGAATACTGGCCGCATGATTTCCTGAATAACCTTATCGCGTTTCGTTTCAGGCGCGACAATGTGCAGCTTAATGTTCAAATTTGGCTGCAATGCAACTAGATCAGCCATCCTCAATAGTCCTGAATATACCGAGGTCGTATGCTCAACATTCTTCGCCATGCCCCTTGAGCAACCATCGCTCTAGCTACAGATTCACATCCCTTGGTATTCCCCTTGCCATTTCGATCAAGAATTCGAATTATCTCATCGCATTCCATCTCTGAAATGGCATCCGAAGATTCGGACAATATTCTGTCATTCCAAAACGAACGGAATTTAAGACTTTGACTACTCCACACTTGATCCTTTTCTGCTGAATCGTATGAGGTAGTGAATTCGCTTAAAAGGTTCGAAGGTAATAGGTTCGACATAAGATAGATTTCTATAAGAATTAGTTACGCTGTTTTTGTTCTTATGGATAGGAAATTCAACCGCATGAGGCCAAGTATCCCACCGAAAAGCTGCCTCAGGGAAATTAGGGTCAGACCCCAATTAAACCAGCTGCTATAAATTCAATAGCTGCTAACGCCTGTATTTATTGAGCTACAGCACTTAAAACACATCAAAATCGCTCCAAAAATCTCCAGCAACCGCTTTGTGCTGTTATTGCGGGCTTGATGATTTATATCAGTTCATGCATAATTCAAACATGCCCACCAACGAAAAACCGCTTGAATGGATTGGCAGCAGCCACAAAGACTTGATGGCTTTGCCTGTGAATGTTCGGCGACTCTTCGGCTTTGCGCTGTCTTTGGCGCAGGCTGGCGACAAGCACGACGTGGCCAAAGTACTGAAGGGCTTTGGCGGTGCCGGGGTGCTTGAAGTGGTGGAAGACGATGTGGGCGGCACTTACCGCGCCGTGTACACCGTCAAATTTGCTGAGGCGGTGTTTGTCCTTCACTGCTTTCAGAAGAAAAGCAAGCGCGGCATCGCCACGCCCAAGGAAGACATGGACATCATTCACGCTAGGCTCAAAGTGGCCGAGGCGTTTGCAAAGGAGCTGCGGAAATGAAAAATCGTCTCATGAATGGCATCGAAGTGCAACGTAGTTCTGGCAACGTGTTTGCCGACCTTGGCCTGCCTGATGCAGACAAGCTCAAGATCAAAACTGGCTTAGTGATTGAGATCAGAAAAGCCATGCGCAATCGTGGCCTCACGCAACAAGATGCCGCCAAGCGGATGGGCATCACCCAACCGAAAGTGTCCGACATGATGCGCGGCGATTTCACCAACCTGTCAGAGCGCAAACTGATGGACTGTTTGACGCGCTTAGGTTACGACATTGAGATCAGTGTGCGGCCCGCGAAAGCGGAGGTTGGGCATCTGATGCTGGCTGCGGCTTGAAGAAAAACTCTCGCCTTTGCACGAAGCAGACGCTAGAAATTCCGCAGCTGTTCACGCCTGCATTCATTGGGTTTCAGGGTACTTCTAGAAATTCAGATTTTCGGGATGAAGTGCAAGGCGCCCGGAGCGCAGGAACCGGAACGTACTTCAGGTACGTGAGGATTTCGAGCACCGCGCAACGCCGCAATTCGCCCGAAAAATGAATTTATAAAAGTGCCCTTCAGTGCCTGAAGTGCCGAACGCCCGACAACACCATCACCACGCCGCGCTCATCCGCCGCTGCAATCACTTCTTCGTCACGCATACTGCCGCCCGGCTGAATCACAGAGCTTGCACCGGCATCGACCACCACGTCCAGTCCATCGCGGAACGGGAAGAATGCGTCGCTGGCTACCGCCGAGCCGTCTAGGCTCAAGCCCGCATTGGCGGCTTTGATGGATGCGATGCGCGCTGAGTCAATGCGGCTCATTTGCCCTGCACCTACGCCCAGCGTCATGCCGCCGGAGCAGAACACAATGGCGTTGGACTTGACGTACTTGGCCACCTTCCAGGCAAACAGCAGGTCTTGCAACTGCGCTGGCGTAGGTTGCAATTTGCTCACGACTTTCAGGTCAGCCAAAGCTACTTTCTGGTTGTCAGCGGTCTGCATTAACAGGCCCGAGCCAACGCGCTTGACATCCATCGCGTTGCGCCCTTGCAGCCAGGGAGTAGCACCTCCCGGCGGCAAATCAATTTGCAGTATGCGTACATTGACTTTGGACTTGAAAACTTCCAGCGCTTGCGGCGTGAAGGCTGGGGCCATCAGCACTTCAACAAACTGCTTTGAAATTTGTTGCGCTGCTGCTTCATCCAGCGTGCAATTGAGGGCGATGATGCCGCCGAAAGCAGAGCTTGGATCGGTTTTAAAAGCCTTGCTGTAGGCCTCAAGCGCATCGCTGCCGATCGCCACGCCGCAGGGGTTGGCGTGCTTGACGATGACGCAGGCGGACTCTGTAAAACTCTTCACGCATTCCCACGCCGCATCGGCATCGGCAATGTTGTTGTACGACAGCTCTTTGCCCTGCAACTGCTTGGCCATCACCAATGAGCCTGGCGCGGGGTGCAGGTCGCGGTACAGCGCAGCCTGCTGATGTGAATTTTCGCCATAGCGTAAATCTTGCAGCTTGACAAAACGGCCGTTGGCCTGATCCGGGAACAGGCTGTGGCTGCCGTCGGCCTGGATGCTTGAGAGGTAATCGCTGATCGCGCCGTCGTACTGGCTGATGCGGTTGAAGGCGGCGACCGACAAGGCGAATTTGGTTTTGCTGGTCAGCTTGCCATCGGCCTTCAGTTCGGCCAGCACATGGGCGTACTGCGATACGTCGGTCAACACGCCCACATCTTTCCAGTTTTTGGCTGCTGAACGCACCATGGCTGGGCCGCCGATGTCGATGTTTTCAATTGCATCTTCCAGTAGGCAATCGGGCTTGGCTACGGTTGCTTCAAACGGGTAGAGGTTAACGACAAGCAGGTCAATCGTCTCAATCTGGTGTGCCTTGATAGCGGCCATGTGCTCGGGCATATCGCGCCGGGCCAGCAGACCAGCGTGGATTTTCGGGTGCAGGGTTTTAACGCGACCATCGAGCATTTCAGGAAAACCGGTGTGCTCAGCCACCTCGGTCACTGGCAGTCCGTTATCAAGCAGCAGTTTGGCCGTTCCACCAGTAGACAGCAGCTTGATGCCCAGTGCGTGCAGAGCTTGGGCAAATTCGAGGATGCCAGTTTTGTCGGACACGGAAATCAGTGCGTTCATTTTTTTATCTTTTAAAGGGGCCGTGTTGGCAACAGGCGCGTTGCGAAGAACTAGGGCGCTTCTAGATGAGCTTGTGCTCAACTAGTTTCTTGCGCAGCGTGTTGCGGTTCAGGCCCAGCCATTCGGCGGCGCGCGACTGGTTTTGGTCGGCGTGCTGCATCACGACTTCAAGCAGCGGTTTTTCAACCACCCGCACCATCATGTCGTACATGCTGCCGTCGGGTTCAGTTCCGCGTAAATCCTTGAAATAACTTTCCAGGCTGGTACGCACACACTCTTCTATTTGTTTCTTGCTCATGCAAGCGCTTCCTCTTGTTTTTTGTTTTCATCGAAGCCTTCACCAGCCCCACCCTCATCACCCACACCCGCTGGAATCCGATCCATCTGCCCACCCAGCGTATCAAAAAAAGCATTGACCGCATCAAGCTGCGCCTCTGGCTCTTCCAGCAAATTCATCCGGGCTCTAAAGGCTTCACCACCGGGCAAACTCTTCACATACCAGCCAATGTGTTTGCGCGCGCTGCGCACGCCAGTAAACTCGCCGTACAGCGCGTAGTGGTCCAGCAAATGGTCAACCAGCAGGCGTTTGACTTCAAACACCAATGGCGCTGCCAGATGTGTTTGCGTCGCCAGAAAATGCACCACTTCACGAAAAATCCACGGCCTGCCTTGCGCCGCGCGACCAATCATCACGGCATCAGCGCTGGTATAGGCCAGCACGTCACGGGCTTTTTCAGCGCTGTCGATATCACCGTTGGCTACGACCGGAATACGCAGCGCGGCTTTCACTTCGGCCACCGTGTCGTATTCAGCCAGACCCTTGTAGCCCTGCTCGCGGGTGCGGCCATGCACGGTGACCATCTGGACACCAGCGCTTTCTGCTGCGCGGGCAATCGTCAAGGCGTTTTTATGCGTTGCAGCCCAGCCGGTGCGCATCTTGAGCGTCACGGGCACATTGCGTGGTGCGCAGGCCGCGACCACGGCTTCGATAATTTCAAGCGCCAGTTTTTCGTCCTGCATCAGCGCCGATCCAGCCCATTTATTGCAGACTTTTTTGGCCGGGCAACCCATGTTGATGTCGATGATCTGCGCACCACGGTCAATGTTGTAGGCAGCCGCATCGGCCATCATCTGCGCGTCGGTGCCGGCAATCTGCACGGCAATCGGCTCGGCTTCGCCATCATGGTTGGCGCGACGCGATGTTTTAAGTGTGTCCCACAGGTCGCGGCGCGAGGTCACCATCTCGCTGACCGCATAACCCGCACCAAGCTTTTTGCAGAGCATGCGAAAAGGCCTGTCCGTCACACCAGCCATGGGTGCGACAAACAGCTGGTTGGCCAAAGCGTAAGGGCCGATGTTCATGGGAAGGCAGCAAGAATGGAAAGAATGGGAAGAGGATGCTTAAAAAGAAGGCATAAAAATAGGCCACAAAACAGGACGCGATTGTAGCTGCCTATACTTCCCCCTCAATGCAAGCTTGGACACAACACCTGATCGAACTGCTGGCTCTTCCCGAATACGGGTTGAGCACGGTGTTTATCGTGTCGTTCATTTCAGCGACCTTGCTGCCGATGGGCTCCGAGCCGGTGGTCTTTGGGCTGGTCAAAATAAACCCCGCCATGTTCTGGCCAGCCGTGTTGGTTGCCACCGTAGGCAACACGCTGGGCGGCGCACTCGACTGGTGGATGGGTTACGCCGCACACCAGGTGGTCGACAAATACTCCCACTCCTCGCACCACGGCCGGGCCATCCGCTGGCTCGAAAAGCTCGGCCCTAAAGCCTGCTTGCTGGCCTGGCTGCCGGCGGTGGGTGATCCGCTGTGTGCGGTGGCGGGCTGGCTCAAGTTTCCGTTCTGGCCGTGCGTGGCCTACATGGCGATAGGAAAATTTGCACGCTATGTTTTGATGACGGCCGCGCTGGTCTGGGTCTTCCCAGGTGTTTTTACCGGCGTACTTGGAAAATAGTTAGAAGCGTTCATTCGGCAACAGATATCGCCATTGCCCCGGCTGCAAACTGCTCATGGGAACGCGGCCTATGCGAATCCGCTTCATCGCCTCAATGCGTAGCCCGACGCTCTCACAAAAATAGGCAATCTGCCCCGGCCTTTCGCCTTTCAGCGCAAAGCGCAATCGGGTCTCGCTTTGCCAGCTCACTTTTGCAGGCGGCAACAACATGCCGTTAAATGTGAAGCCGTGATCGATGCGATTGAGCCGCTCCAGCCCGCCGGGTTTGATGCTGCCTGCAACCTCAACAATCACTTCATGTTCCATCACGCTGGCATCTTCACGCAGCTTGCGCGCAACATGCCAGTCTTGCGAGAAGACCAGCAAGCCGCTGGCGGGCGCGCTAAGTGGTGTTAAAAATTCGATGGCGGTGAAATGCTTTCTCAAGGGCCGGATACCCGAGCGGTCTTCGCCCGAGTGATTCGCCGGGGTCAACAACTCCGCAGCAGACAAGGCATCCATGTCTGCGGGTTTGTGCAGCAGCAAGGTCACCGATGCCAACGCCAGCAGGCTGGCATCTTTTGACAGTTCAATACGCTCGCCAGATACCCGAAACTGCGGCTCTTCAATCACCACGCCATCGACCGTGACCCAGCCGCCAGCGATGTACTGCTCGGCCTCGCGGCGCGAACACAGCAGCATTTCGGCAAGGCGTTTGGCAAGGCGTATGGGTTCTGTCATGGACGCAAGGACCTCTGGTGGTTTTGAAGAATCGCTGCCAAGACAATAGCTGCCTGCGCCCGCCAGCAAAGGGCTGGATGGCTGTGCTTTGGTCTTCATTTCAGAGTTATTGGGGTCAGACACCAATTTCGCTCCGGTGCATCGCACCGCGCCCTCCGGGCGAGCCGTAGGCTCGGCGAATTTGGGCTCTGACCCCAAAAACTCATGCCGCGTCTGGCAGCGCCGCGTCGAAGTCCAGATTATCGCTGACGGCGGTGGCCGGAACCCGGTAGCCCATGGCCCGGTAACCACGTTGGCGTTTGTCCCACATGCGCAGCAGTGCCGGATGCCCGGTATCAACGAAGTCGATAATCCGCACGTCCGTTTTGGTGGCGTGCTCACGGTGCAGCCGACCTGCATACTGTTGCAATGTTCCCTTCCACGATACGGGCATCGCCAGCACCAAGGTATCCAGCGGCGGGTGGTCGAAGCCTTCGCCGACCAATTTGCCAGTGGCCAGTAGCACACGCGGGGCATCTGGTGGCAGCGCCTCCAAGGCTGCGATCAAGCTGGCGCGCAGCTTTTTTGTCAACCGACCGTGCAGCACAGTCAAGGCGGCCACTTTATTCCCCAGCGCCGCTTTGATGGCCTCCAGATGCTCAATGCGTTCGGTCAGAACGAGCACCTTGCGCCCTTGTTTGTAGACATTTTCTATTTCGCTTGCAATCGCTACTGTTCGATCAGGATCAACAGCGAGGTGTCGAAACACATCCTGAATGCCCGTATCCGTCGGCAAATCAATTCGCTTATGGAGCGTGTGAGGTACAACCGCCAAGTCATTTGGCGCACTCTCAGGCTTGGCGGCTGTGTGGCGCGTCGGCCCACATTGCATGAAAATGATGGGCTGCTGACCATCGCGGCGAATGGGCGTGGCAGTCAGACCCAGCACATATTTCGCTTTGACCCGTTTCAAAATGGCATCGAACGATGCAGCACCGATGTGGTGGCACTCATCAACGATGACATGACCGTAGTTTTCGACAAGCGGGTTGATTTCGCCTTGGCGTGACAGGGACTGCATCACGGCGATGTCAATGATTCCGGTCGGCTTGGCTTTGCCGCCACCGATGGTGCCCACTACGCCCTTGCCAACGCCAAGAAAAGATTGCAGGCGCTCTTGCCATTGCTTGAGCAGTTCAATGCGATGCACCAACACCAGCGTGTTGATACCGCGTCTGGCGATCATGGCGGCGGCAGTTACCGTTTTGCCAAAGGCAGTCGGCGCACACAGGACACCCACCTCGTGATGCAGCATGGCCGTCACCGCGGCTTCTTGGTCTGGACGCAAGGTGCCACCGAAGGCAACGTCAATCGGATTGCCGATGAATCGATCATCAATCAGTTCGCAGCTGATCCCGTTTTCAGCGAGCAATGTCTGGGCTGCATCCAGACATCCACGCGGAAGCGCGATGTGAAGGGGAAAATTTTCAGCGCAACCGATGACGCGTGGCTCGTCCCATACCGAAAAGCGCATCGCCTGTTTTTTATAGAACTCCGGGTTCTGAAACGCTGCCAAGCGAATCAACCGGTTGGCCAGCGATTGCGGCAGTTGTGCCTTTTCAAAATAGACCAGATTTCCAAGTATTACGGTGAGGGACTTTGGCATCGGCCCGACCAGTTTTTTAGACGTAGTGGAACGCTTCCAAGGTTCTTTTTGGTCCTCCTCGTCGATGAAGGTGACATCGAGGGGGTGCGCATTGCCCGTCGCTCTCAGAATCGTCGGTTCGATATCGTGTGCAGGCATCGGTTGGATGGATGCCAGAAACGCCCACTGATCTGGATAGAGCTGCAAGTTGCTGTCGACAAAAACACTGCAACCGTTTTCACGTGGCTTTTTTTGCAGAGGCAAAGCGATCAAATTGCCAAAGCCACCTTTGGGCATGGAGTCCTGATTTGGAAACAGCCTGTCGTAGGACGTGAGCTTGAGTTGGCGTGTACGGGCGCAGGTGTGGCTGATGATGGCTGTGCCAAGCCGACGCGCATCACGGGCAGACACGCTGCCGGTAAAGAAAACCCAAGTGTGCGCACCCTTACCGGAACGCGATATTTCAAGGGCGACTGGCACACCCAATTCTTGGCAGGATTGGTAAAAAGCCTTGGCATCCTCACGCCATTCGGCCTCGTCGAAATCGGCGGCGAGGAAATGGCAGGTGTCGTCGGTCAGCAGCGGATAGATGCCGATGGTGCGCTTGCCGGTAAGGTGTTCATAAATGACCTTGTCCGTCAGGGGTATCAGCAGACAATTCGCGCATTTGACAGGCGGCTTTTCCATTTTGCGACAAATACCTGCCTGCCACTCGTTGCCGCAAGCAGGTGAGTAGCCGGAATTGCCGGTTTTTTCGCTTTCCCAACGGATCGGATAGACATCGGTGCGACCACGAAACAAGCGGCGGAACAGCGCAACCTTTTCGGCGGTGCTGATTTTTGATGGTTCTGCCTCCGTGACAGCGACAGACACTGGCACCACAGGCAAACGCCATTCCATGCCGTGCGCTTCCAGTAAGGCGATCAGACGCGCATTTTCTGCTTGCAGTTCCATTGCAGAATGATGCTTAGCTTGTGTATCCATGCTCAGCGAGCATATCTCGAACCTCGTCGTAAACACCGTAGCCAAGCTCGCGGCAAAGCCGGCAAGCGGCAACAAGACGGACACCGAAAGCATTGCGCTGCTCAGGAGGCAGATTCTGCAACTGTTTTAAGGTGTGCTCAAACATCAACACGAGCGCGTCAAAATAGCCTTCGTCCTGCAAGGCAATGTCGTTACAGAAGCCGGCACCCTGCTCGCAGTAAAACACCATCAACTCAGTCAGACCTTCCGGCTGACCACTGGCCTTTTTGTAATCGGCAATCGCCTTCTTCGCCTTGGTAATCGAGGTATCCAGGTTGTTCGACAGGTCGGGCCACAGCCAGCGCTCGATAATGGTTTTATACGGCTTAAGCGCATCGCCGCCGAGGCCAAAACGCGTGTGCAGGAAGGTTTGGTTGTCCTTGCTGGCGGCGTAGAGGTCTTGCACAAGACCGACCAGACCGGCGTGGTCGAAGTCTTCCAGCGTGGTTTTAACGTCAGTCCACGATGGGGTGGTTTTCTTGGTGGCCATTCGTTACACCTCGTCGTTATCCGGCTTCTTCTTCGGAGCAAGCTGATTGACCAGCCTGTCAAAATCACTCTCAAACAAGCGATCCTGCACGATGCGGTATTTCTCGAATTCGCTTTCGGCGTGAACCTTGGCAAGTTCCGCTGAGACCTTGCCTGCATCCTGAAGAATTTCGCGATCCCATAGTTTCAAAAACCCGCTCAAGCGCTCTTCCCAGTCCGACATGGTCATGGGAATCCTTCACGATTTGATTAGCCCACTTGCGGAACTGGACGGCGCGCTCGTTTTCAATCTTGAAGCCCACGGCGATAATCGCTTGCAGGTTGTAGTGTTCCACTTCGCGCTGAACTTCCCGGCTGCCCTCGGTTTGAGCAATTAAGTATTGCTTAACAGTTGCCCCGCGCTCCAACTCGTTATCGGCGAAAATGCGTTTCAAATGCTGGCTGATGGCGGGCACCGAGACATCGTAGAGGGTTGCCATCATCTTCTGCGTCAGCCAGATATTCTCGTTCTCATAGCGCATTTCCACGCTGGTTTCCGAGCTGCCGCCAGCGGCGACAAAGCTCAGGTATTCCGCCGCCGATGAACGGACGATGGAGACCTCATTTTGTTTCTTGGAAACCTGCGGCGGTTTGTTCTTGCTCATTTCCGTCCCCTTCTGGTGCCTGCGGGCAGGACGGTTTCATCCTCGTAGCGGGTTTCAATACTTTGCTCGCCCGCCTGGCCAGTGAAGATCAGAAACTCGGCAGTGCTGTTGCGTAGCTGTAGTTTTTTCCCATTGCTCATACTTCTGCCTCCTTCCAGTTTGTGCTGGCTAACGTTCCTTTGCCCTCAAAGTGGCGCTTCAATCTGATGCGTCAAAGGGGCCAGGCCCAGTCGCCCCCGCACTCATCTGAAAACAATTTGAGCCTGGCCCCTTTGGCTTTCCCCGAGGCGTTGAGTTTCGGCTTCGTTCATGCTTCGCTACCGTTGCCAAGTTGCAGTTCGAGCGACTGTCTCACCAGCCCGATGACGTAGGGCAATTCATCCAGCGTGGCCAGGCTGACCTCAACATCCCCATTGCCCTGGTGACCAATGCCTGTAGCATCCCTGCAAAGTCCCTTGGGGTCGTTTATTTCGGCAAAGCGCATGTTGAGCACGAGTCGTAGCCGCTTGGCCTGAGGCACGACATCCACAAAGTTCGTCTCGGCTTTGTAGGCCACGTAGGGTTTTAGGAACTCCTCAATCACACACGGATCAAGCGCGAGCACAGCCTTACGAAAAGCCTCAAACACCGGGCGGAGACTCGGCACCAGCAGGTTGGGATGGTCTTGAATCGAGTAGGTCTCGTACGAAACTTGTCGAGGCTGGTAGGTGGCGAGCACGGCAGCATCAAGCTGCGGCCCCGTCCACACCCGTACCGCAAGCCCGGCGAGTTTCCCCGCCCGCGTCTTAATAGCCTCTTCGTTCCACTGTTCGAGCTGGCCAAGCCCGTCATTGAGTTTCAGCGGGCTTTGCTTGAAGCCCCCCTCCATGTCTCGCTTTTCGGTAAACGGGCGGTCGCTGTATTCGGAGTTATAGCCTGTCAGCGTGAGATTGCCCAAAGTGTGCAACCATGTCTGCTGGATGCGCTGCCATTCCGTGCCAAGGGCGGATCGCCACGCGGCGCTGAGCTGCTCATTCTGCGGCAGGATGTGCTCGATGGTGTATTCATCCACCGGCACATGCTCCTTGCGTCCGTGATTCTCAAAACGTCGCAGCCAGTAGCTGCGGCTGCGAAAATTGTAGAGATCGCGGGTTTGAAGGTCGCGGTGGAACTCGTCGTCATTCGGAAATCGGCGGTACGAGGGCAGTAATAGAAGCTGCGCTTCAATGCTTTCCAGATAGCGGTCTTTCTTCAGCGCCTTGGTGAAGGTCGCGAAGGTCTTGTTCATCGAGTTAGTCGGGATGGCGCAGATGGCGCGGCGGAACACATAGGCTTCTACCAGACGCACACTGCGCGCGAAATCGTCTTTTGGCAGAAGTCTCATGGTGTAGTCGTGATACAGCTCCAGCAAGAACGGATACGCCACATCCACCTTTAGCTCGCGCAGGTCGTGAAAGGCGCGTTTCAGGTCGGGGTCAGTCTCGGTGCCCAACGCCATCGCACAAAAGTGGCGTGCGTAATCGCGGATGTCACGGACCAAAGCCTCGACATGGACGTTGTCGTCCACGGCGCTATCCCTGGATGTGCGCGCGTGATCTTTGAAGGCATCGTAGACCGCGTTGATATTGGGAAGCTCCCCGGTTTTGACCGTCAGGTAATAACGCATAAAACCGTCAAAGTGGCTGCCGTAAGCTTCCTGCCCAAAGTCCACCTCCATCGGTCGCCAGAACTGCTCGTAGAGACGTGTCTGAAGCTTTGGCTCAAGCCCCATCAGGATGAAATTGCGGATGAGATCAGCTTGGCTCAATTCTTTACCCGTCGAGTTCATGCTCTCGAATATAAGTTGCGGGTTGTCTTGATCGCGGTTGAGCGCGATGTCCACCACTACCAGTTTTGCCAGCCCCTTGCAGAGCGTGGCGAGATCACCTTTGGCCTCATTGATCCAGCGTTTGAAAAGTGCGTGGTTTTCGGTGACGCGCAGCGAATGTTCCTTGGGCTGCTCGATGCCGCCGACGATGGCGGTGAGCGTGGCTTTGTCCGTCTGCGAGAGCAAGAGTTTGAAGTGGCGGTCGCCCGATTCTTCGGGATTCAGCAGGAAGTAATTCCTGATCTTGCGCTGTGAGAAGCCATCAAACGGCTCGCCATCAGCCACGGCTTCGGCCAGAGCCGCCAGCATCAGTGTCACCGTACTCAGGCGTTGCTGACCGTCAATGACAAGCAAAGGCGCCTGATGCGTGACTTGGGAAAGGCCGCTCTCGATGTAAACAATGGAGCCGACGAAGTGGACGGCGATCTTGTCGTTGCTGCCACAGCGAACTATGTCGTCCCAAAGCTGGCGACACTCCTTCTCGGTCCACGAATAAGTGCGCTGGTAAATCGGGATGACGAACTGGGGTGATTTCTTGAGGAAATCGAGAAGTTTGGCTTCGGTGGCTTTCATGATCTTTAGAGGGCTCCGGTGAAGGCTTGGTGCCAGATTCATAGGACATTCATTTCCAGTTTCGCGCAGCACGCCGATGCCGGTGAGTTCTTTCAGTCCCGTAGGTTAGCGGCCTTATCGCGTAACCCGTTCTACAAGACTACGGTCTCGGCTCTCAAGCTGTATCCGCATGTAGCCTCAACCCGAATGATCGCACCACTTCCAAAATTGTCGCCGCCGCTCATGATATTACTGCGCCAGAAATTCCTGCATCGAAAACGCCATACCCGGCACTGCTTCGCGCAATCCAATAGGGACAGCTTCAATAATCACGGCACAACCATCAACCCAGCCCGTTCCGCAGCAGCCCGCAAGCGCTGATCGAAGACAGCGAAATGCAGCGGCATGCTGGTTTTTTCTTTCAGCCACAGCGCGCTCGCCAGGTGAATGGAATCGAAGCCACGCAATCCGTACACTTCGGCGAGATCACCTGCGGCGCGTACTACTGCCGGAATCAGTTCTATGTGTAGCAGGTTTCCCCAGTCAAGATTGAGTTGCCCCAATCGTTGCTGGTGTTTCGCTTCGGTGGAGATTCCCTGCGCCTTGAGCCGGGCGAATGCGGCGCGCGCTTCCGGGTAGGCGACTACCGATGCCGCCATGGCTTCTGCCTTGGTAGCGTGGGCGCGCAGTTCCTTTGAGCCAGGCTCGCGCACGTAGAGTTTGACCCATGCCGAGGTGTCAAGATAAAGAATCAACGCCTATCCTCGACAACCCAGTCTGCAAGACTCACGTCTACCGGCAGCGATTCGCCGCGCGCCAAGCCGGTTGGCTTGCCGCCGTTCCACGAAATGCCGGGTTGCGCCGCCAGATCGTCCAGCGTGGCCTGCCGCTTGATCGGCACGATTTGCGCAACGGGACGGTTGTGAATGCTGATGGTCACGGTTTCGCCAGCCGTTACATGGCGAATGTATTCACTCAAGTGCGCTTTCAATTCCCGGATGCTTGCCTGCATGGTGTACCTACTTTCTTAAAGTGTGGTCACATTCTACACTTACAAAACAAGCACTGGCAAGGATGCCGCTCATGATGTTACTGCGCCAAAAATTCCTGCATGGAAAACGCAATTCCCGGCATCACCTTACGCAGCTTGCGGTCTTCCGTCATCAACGGGGCATTCAAGCTTTGCGCCAGCGCGACATATTGCACGTCATAGCCGATGATGGCGTAATATTCCCCGATCCGAGTAAACGGGGATCACGATTTCGCCACCCTTCATCTCTGATCAAGCCGCCAGCGGCTCAAAGCGATGTATCTGCGCCAGCACGCCCGACAATTCCTTTGCGGCTTCTTCGGTATCGTAATCGGCCTGCAAGCCCAGCCAGAAGCCGCTCGTTGTGCCGAAGAACGCCGCCAAACGCAATGCCGTATCTGCGGTGGTCGCCCGTTTGCCGCAACAGATCGCCGAGATGCGCGCCTCGGTGACGCCGATTTCTTTTGCCAGACGGTATTGCGAAATGCCGAGGGGAATCAAGAATTCTTCGCGCAATACTTCGCCCGGATGGATGTTTTGAAGTTTATGTTTGCTTGGTTTGCTCATTGCTTTTGCCCACTTCCGTTCAGGCGTGCTTGAGCCAGTCGGACGGCGTGCATGCGGTCACGGAGGTGGGGGCGCGTTCCAGCATTTCACGGTCGAGGGTGATGAGCATTCCATCCCGCTGCGATGCCAGCGCGACATAGACCGCATCGGCTCCGCGCAGGCGCTGGCCCCAGGATTTCCGGCGTGATTTGAAGCGTGCTGAACTGAATCATCACCCAATCCTACATCCATTTACACCCAATAAAAATCCCCGTCATCACAAGGATTGCCGGGGATTTTGGGGAATGGCGCAGAACGGCCACGGTCTCATCACTTTCGATTAGGGAGTTGGCAATTGCGAAAGTACCACCCACTCGTCATTGCGAGCGAAGCGCGGCAATCCATGACTTCCGGTTGCATGGATTGCCGCGCTTCGCTCGCAATGACGGAAAAGGTACATTTGAAAATTCCGACTCCATTAGCTGCTAAACAAGAAGTTCATCACATCGCCATCCTTGACGACGTAGTCTTTGCCCTCGGCGCGCATCTTGCCCGCGTCCTTGGCACCCTGCTCGCCCTTGTAGGTGATGAAGTCATTGAAGGCAATGGTCTGGGCGCGGATGTAGCCCTTCTCGAAATCGGTGTGAATTACGCCCGCCGCCTGCGGCCCGGTGTCGCCCACATGGATGGTCCAGGCACGCACTTCCTTCACGCCAGCGGTGAAGTAGGTTTGCAGCCCCAGCAGTTTGTAGGCAGCGCGAATCAGGCGGTTCAGGCCGGGCTCGGTCTGGCCGAGTTCTTCCAGAAACATTTGCCGGTCTTCATCGCTCATCTCTGACATTTCGGCTTCCATCTTGGCGCTGATGGCGACCACCGGCGCATTTTGCGTCGCGGCAAAGGCCTTGAGGCGATCCAGAAAAGGGTTGTTCTCAAAACCATCCTCGGCCACGTTGGCTACAAACATGACGGGCTTGGCGGTGATTAAAAAGAATTGCTGCAACAGCGGCAGCTCTTCCTTGCCAAAGTCAATCGTGCGCACCGGCTTGACTTGGTTCAGCGCGGCCTGGCACTTTTCAAGAATGGCGACCAGCTTGATGGACTCTTTATCGCCGGAGCGGGCGGTCTTGGTAAAGCGGTGCAAGGCTTTTTCAACCGCCGTCATGTCAGCCAAACACAGCTCGGTCTGAATAACTTCGACGTCAGAGATCGGATCTACCTTGCCGGCGACGTGAATCACGTTGTCGTCTTCAAAGCAGCGCACCACATTGACGATGGCATCGGTCTCGCGGATATGCGCCAAAAACTTGTTGCCCAGGCCCTCGCCGGTGCTGGCGCCGGCCACTAGGCCGGCAATATCGACAAACTCGACGATGGCAGGCACGATGCGCTCGGGCTTGACGATCTCGGCCAGTTGCGCCAACCTTGCATCGGGCAGTTCCACGATGCCGATGTTGGGCTCGATGGTGCAGAACGGGTAGTTCTCCGCCGCAATGCCCGCCTTGGTCAAGGCATTAAAAAGGGTCGATTTACCGACGTTGGGCAAACCTACAATACCGCACTTCAGACTCATGACAAACTTTCAAAAACAGCTTGCAAAGTGTAGGGCACCTTTATTCGAAAAGGTAGTTGCCCACTACCGGCTGGCCAACTTTTAACAGGCGGTCAACACCATCCCAGCCGTTTTTGGCAATCACATTCATGCCAAAAGTCAGCGCCCCGTTGACCCGCGCGTCCTGTCGGTAGGTTTGCAGCATGTCCAGCACTTCAGGGCTGCTGGTGGCGCTCAAAGGGTCAATATTCGGGATCGGGCAACGCAGGCAGGGCTTGACGGGTTTGAGCTGTACCTCGCCCTGATCGGTTGAAATTTGCAGGGCCTCAAGGCGGTCTTCGTCATGCGGCGAAAGCGATGCGCAATGACCCAGCACGATGTTGGGCCTAAAGCGCTCCATAGCCACAGCACTTGCCCCCGCCGCAATCAGCTTGCTGTTGAGCTTGCTTAAAGAAGCTTCGCTGATAAGCAGCAGGGGAAAGCCGTCGCTGAACTGGTTACGGGCCTCGATTTTTCCCGTCCACACGGTGTTGCTCAGGCGTTGATGGTCTGGGTCAAAGCGCACCAGCCGCACCTTGCAGCCCAAAAAGTCGGTAAACCACTGCGCCGCAATGCCACCCATGTCAAAAGCCGCCGCCTCATGGCCCCAGACCCGCACACGCACCGCCGCCTCTACCTCATCGAGCTTGACATGCAGGGCCAACATGCCGGGCGCACGCAGCACCATCTCGTAGGTTTTAAGCTGCGGCTTAATCAGCGCCATGCGCGGCAGCTCACGCTGGGTCAAAAACTCGCCCTGCTCATCGACCAGCATCCAGGCACGGTCAAACTCAAGACCTGTCTCGGTCAATATCGCCTCCTGCACTTCGACTCCGGCGCATGATTTGATGGGGTAGACAAACAGGCGCGAGATGGCGCAGGAAACGTCTGGCTGGATAAGGTCTGCACTCACTTAGGTCTCCTTGAGGGGCACTTCTATAAATTCATTTTTCGGGCGAATTGCCGCGTTGCGCGGTGCTCGCAATCCTCATGTACCTGAAGTACATTGCGGTTGCTGCGCTCCGCGCGCCTTGCACTTCATCCCGAAAATCTGAATTTCTAAAAGCGCCCTTAATGTTGGATAAAAAGCGCTATTTTGCGCCGCCTCTTAAAATACCGAATGTCTTCAGCTTTTGATGTCTGTATTCGCGGTAGCGGCGTGGTGGGCCGCACACTGGCTTTGCTGCTGGCGCGTGAGCGACTGAAGGTAGCGCTGGTTGGTTTCAATAACCATAACCTCGATGTTCGTGCCTACGCCTTGAACGGCGCTTCAAAACAACTTCTCGAAGGCCTGCGCGGCTGGCCCGAAGGCAGCGCAACAACGCCGGTGCTGGCCATGCAAATCTGGAACGCTGAAGGCAGTGAACCCCAACTCGATTTCACCGCACAAAACGCTGCGCAGCAAGCATTGGCGTGGATAGTCGATGTTCCCGCGCTGGAACAGCAACTGGCAAATGCCATCAGCTTTCAGCCGCAGATCGAGGTCGTGCAGGCCCCTGTCAAAGCCGCATTGCAGGTGGTGTGCGAAGGTCAAAAAAGCATCAGCCGCAACGAATTCGGTGCGACCTGGAGAGTTAAGCCCTATGCACAAAAAGCCATCGCAGCGCGGCTTGAATCGAGTCAAGCACACCATGGCGTGGCCAGGCAGTGGTTTAAAAACGGGGAAATCTTAGCTCTTTTGCCAATCAGTGGCCCTGATGGGAACTCTGTCGCGCTGGTGTGGTCAGTCTCCAATGAGCGGGCTGACGCGCTGCAAAAATTATCAAATGACGAATTTTGCGCCGCCTTGCAGTCCGCTTGTGGCGACAAGCCGGGGCACTTGCGTTTGACCAGCGAGCGCGCCAGTTGGCCGCTGGCACTGTCAAACGCTGATCGCTGGGTCGGCCCTGGCTGGGCACTGGCAGGCGATGCGGCGCACACCGTACACCCGCTGGCAGGCCAGGGCTTGAACCTTGGCCTGGCAGACGCTCTAGCGCTGGCTGGTGTGATTGCAAAGCGCGAATACTGGCGCGGCCTGGGTGATGAAAAATTGTTGCGCCGCTATGAGCGCGCGCGCAAAGCAGACGTGGCGGCCATGGGTTTGGTCACCGACCAGTTGCACGGCTTGTTTGCGCAAACCGATGCCCGCTGGCAAGGTTTGCGTGAGTGGGGATTGAGAAGTTTTGCGAGAAGTGGCCGGTTAAAAACATGGCTTATGCGGCAAGCGGCAGGTCTTTAGTTTTTTCAGTTTTTCAGGTAACAGAAATTCAAATATGAGATTTACAAAAACACTCTGGGCATTGGCGAAAACGGCGCAAATGGCGCTAGTGGCGACCAGCTTGACGACGCTGCTAGCAGCTCCCAGCTTCGCCCAGGAAGCCACCATCCGCAAAAACCTACAGGAACGCCTGCCCGGTTTTTCTAAAATTGATGAAGTCAGTAAGACGCCAATGAACGGGCTTTTTGAGATTCGCGTCAACGACAACGAAATTTTTTACACCGATGCCGAGGGCAATTTTTTAATCCAGGGCAACCTGATCGACACCCGGGCCAAGCGCAACCTGACCGAAGAACGGGTTGAAAAACTCAGCGCGATTGACTTTGACGCGCTGCCCGTGAAAGATGCGTTTACCGTGGTGCGCGGCAACGGCAAACGCAAGCTGGCGGTGTTTTCAGACCCCAACTGCGGTTTTTGTAAGCGTTTTGAACGTGACTTGCAAAAAGTGAACGACGTAACGATTCACAACTTTCTTATTCCCATCCTGGGCCCGGACTCCGCCGAAAAGGCAAAGAACATCTGGTGCGCCAAAGACAAGGGAAAGGCCTGGCTAGACTGGATGATTCGCGACCAAGCAGCCGCCAAGGCCAGCTGCGACACGGCCGCACTGGAGCGCAACCTGGACTTCAGCAAGAAGCACAAGATCACCGGTACGCCTACGCTGTTTTTTGCAAACGGCTCACGCGTGCCAGGTGCGGTCAACGCGCAGCAGGTCGAGAAGTTTTTGGCTGATGCGAAGTAGGTCTTTGATGGCCCCGGCGCCTCCGGCGCTAGCTGTGCAGTCCGTGCATTACCGCGTCGAAATCGGTAACCTGCATTCCCACACCTTCAGCGTCACACTGACGATTGCGCACCCGGCAGCGCAGCAACGCGTGTCGCTGCCGGTGTGGATACCGGGCAGCTACCTGGTGCGGGAGTTTTCAAAAAACCTGAGTGGACTGCAGGCCCGCCAAGGTGCGCGTAAGCTGGCAGCTATCGAGCAGCTTGACAAATGCACCTGGCAAATTGAATGCACGCCGGCAAAGCCTTTGGTACTGCATTACGACATTTATGCGTTTGACAACTCGGTACGCGCCGCCTGGCTGGACGCAACACGCGGTTTTTTCAATGGCACCAGCGTTTGCCTGCGGGTTGAGGGGCAGGAAAAAACGCGGCATGTGCTGGAGCTGCCGCCATCCAAAACAGTCAGCGGGTGGCAGCTTGCTTGCAGCTTGCAGGTACAAAAAATCAACCGCCAGGGTTTTGGCAGCTACGCTGCAAGCAGCTATGACGAACTGGTCGATTGCCCGGTCGAGATGGGGCTTTTCTGGAGTGGCAGCTTTACCGCCTGTGGCGTGCCGCACCGTTTTGTGGTCGCGGGTAGCCCGCCGGGCTTTGATGGCCAGCGGCTGCTGGACGATGTGCAAAAAATTTGTCAGGCGCAGATTCGTTTTTGGCATGCAAGCGTTAAAAAACCGCCCTTCAAAAATTATCTGTTCATGCTCAATGCCGTGGACGACGGCTCTGGCGGGCTGGAGCACCGCAACTCCACCGCGCTGATCTGCAATCGGCAAGACCTGCCGCGCCTGCAGGCGGCAGGTGATACAAAAACATTCAAGCCATCCGATGGCTACACCACCCTGCGCGGCCTGATCAGCCACGAGTATTTCCACACCTGGAACGTCAAGCGCCTGCGGCCTGCGGAGTTTGAAAATTACCAGTACGAGCGTGAAAACTATACCGAACTGCTCTGGTTTTTTGAAGGCTTCACCAGCTACTACGACGACCTGCTGCTGCGCCGCGCCGGGCTGCTCGACAACGCGGGCTATTTAAAACTTTTAAACAAGACCATCAACCAGGTGACGCAAACACCGGGGCGGCTGGTGCAGTCGGTGGCCGAGGCCAGCTTTGATGCTTGGGTGAAGTACTACCGAAAAGACGAAAATACAGCCAATGCCACAGTGAGCTACTACACCAAGGGCTCGCTGGTGGCGCTGTGTTTCGATTTGACCCTGCGTGCAAACCATGCGGCCACGCTGGACGACGTGATGCGTGTACTGTGGGCAAACTGCAAGGGCGGGACTATGCGTGAGGCTGATTTTCTAGAGGCGCTACAGGAAGTAGCTGGTCGCTCGTTCGCCCCCGAACTTGCCAGCTGGGTGCATGGCAAGGGCGAGCTGCCTCTGGCAAGCTTGCTCAAGCAACACGGCGTATCAGTACTCGAAGACCCGGCGCAGCTGGCGCACCGGCTCGGTGTGCGCGTCAGTGAAACAAACGGCCTGCACATCAAGACTGTGCTGCGCGGCGGCGCTCTTGAGAAGGCTGGATTTGCAGCGGGCGATGAATGGCTGGGCATAGAACCCGTAAAGCCTTTAAAGCCCGCAAGCAAGGCTGCTCAATCAAGCGGTTGGCGCATGAGTCGGCTTGACGATGTACTGCTCTACGCAGGCCATGCTAAAAAGGTGATCGCGCTGGTCTCTCGCGACAAGCGCTTACTACGCCTTGAGTTGACCTTGCCACCACCACTGACCACCTGGCGGCTGATGGCGCAAGATGCCGCCAAAATAGACCTGTGGCTAGCCCCTAAAACCCCCTAATTCCAATTGGAATAAAAGTTAATCAAGGACACCTATGACTTTTGAAACCATCATCACCTCCACCCAGGGCCCCGACAGCCGCAAGGTCGGCATCATCACCCTCAACCGCCCCAAGCAGCTCAATGCGCTGAACGAGCAGCTCATGGACGAGATGGCCAGCGCGCTCAAGGCCTTCGATGCGGACGACAGCATCGGCTGCATGATCCTCACCGGCAGCGAAAAAGCCTTCGCAGCCGGTGCCGACATTGGCGCGATGGCCAGCTACGGTTTTGCCGATGCCTACGGCAAGGACTTCATCACCCGCAACTGGGAGCAGATTCGCGGCATCCGCAAACCGGTGATCGCAGCCGTCAGCGGCTTTGCACTCGGCGGCGGCTGCGAGCTGGCGATGATGTGCGACTTCATCATTGCCGCCGACAACGCCAAGTTTGGCCAGCCCGAGATCAAGCTCGGCATCATCCCCGGGGCGGGCGGCACGCAGCGCCTGCCGCGCGCCGTCGGCAAGGCCAAAGCCATGGACTTGGCGCTGACGGGCCGCATGATGGACGCGGTGGAGGCCGAGCGCTCCGGCCTGGTCAGCCGCGTGGTGCCGCTGGACAAACTGATGGACGAAGCGCTGGGCGCAGCCCTGAGCATCTGCGGCCTCGGCCAGCTTGCCGTCATGGCAGCCAAAGAGTCTGTCAACCGCTCGTTTGAGTCGGGTCTCTCTGACGGCGTGATGTTCGAGCGCCGCCTGTTCCACGCCATGTTTGCGACCGAAGACCAGAAAGAAGGCATGGATGCCTTCTTGAACAAGCGCAAGGCTGTGTTTAAAAACCGCTGATGGCGGTAACCTCATTCGACTGGTTATAATTCTTGTCGCGGTGGTATAGCTCAGTTGGTTAGAGCGCAGCATTCATAATGCTGATGTCGGTGGTTCAAGTCCACCTATCACCACCAGATTTCTTGCGATTTTTCAGCCTCTGGACAACACCATGAACCGCTGCAACACAAGCTCCCCCTTGCTGGCTGCTCTGATTATTTTTGGGGCCTACGCCAACCTTCACGCTCTGCCCGCATCGGCGCAGGCAGAAGAAGCCAAGCCCAACATCCGTAATTTTCCTAAAACTGCTTTTCGCGGCCAGTTGCAGGTAACCGGTACGCCTGACGCTTTGATGGACGGCAAGGCTGACCGCCTGTCATCGGGTTCAACCATTCGAGACATCAACAATCTCCTGGTGCTGCCGGGCGCGGTAACGGGCACCAAGCTGGTGGTCAACTACACGCGCGACAACATCGGGCAAGTGCAGCAAGTGTGGATTTTGAACGCCGAAGAAATCAAGCAAAAGCTGCCCAGCCAACTCGCAGCAGCCGCAAACGACAAGGGCATTTTGAGCAATATCCGCTCACTGTTTGAGCCCGCGCCCGCGCCGCAAGACGACGGCAAAACGCCTTACAACCAACTGCCAAAATACAGTCGATAGCACTGTTTTTTAGCTATTTTTAGCCGTTTTTAGGTATAAAAAATGGCTGTAACCAAATCAATACGGGCGTGAGCAGCTACTATTTTCATAGCACACCATGAGCAAAAAAGTATTTATCAAAACCTTCGGCTGCCAGATGAACGAGTACGACTCGGACAAGATGTTGGACGTGCTGCATGCCGCCCAGGGTTACGAGCCCACGCAGGACATCGACGAAGCCGACCTGATCCTGTTCAACACCTGCTCGGTGCGCGAAAAGGCGCAGGAAAAGGTCTTCAGCGACCTCGGCCGCGTCAAGCACTTGAAAGAAAAAGGTGTGCTGATCGGCGTCGGCGGCTGCGTCGCCAGCCAGGAAGGCGCGGCCATCATCGAACGTGCGCCCTATGTTGACGTGGTGTTCGGCCCGCAAACCCTGCACCGCCTGCCGCAGTTGCTGGAAAACCGCGTACGCCTGGGCAAGCCGCAGGTTGACATCAGCTTTCCCGAAATCGAAAAGTTTGACCACCTGCCGCCCGCCCGCGTCGATGGTGTCATTGCCTTTGTCAGCATCATGGAAGGCTGCTCCAAATACTGCAGCTACTGCGTGGTGCCCTACACGCGCGGCGAAGAATTCTCGCGGCCGTTTGAAGACGTGCTGGTCGAAATTGCCGGCCTGGCTGACCAGGGCGTGAAAGAAGTCACGCTGCTGGGCCAGAACGTCAACGCCTACCGCGGGACTATGGGCGGCAAGATATCAAACCTCACGAGTGCCGTGGAAATTGCCGACTTTGCCACGCTGCTCGAATACGTGTCCGACATTCCTGGCATTGAGCGCATCCGCTACGTGACCAGCCACCCGAACGAATTCACCCAGCGCCTGATCGATGCCTACGCCACATTGCCCAAGCTGGTGAACCACCTGCATCTGCCGGTGCAGCACGGCTCGGACCGCATCCTGATGGCCATGAAGCGCCGCTACACGGCGATGGAATACAAGAGCACCATCCGCAAGCTGCGCGCGATTCGCCCTGATCTGGCCCTGAGCAGCGACTTTATCGTCGGCTTCCCCGGCGAGACCGAGGACGATTTTGAAAAGATGATGAAGCTGATTAACGACGTGGGTTACGACACCTCCTTCAGCTTTATCTACAGCCCGCGCCCCGGCACGCCCGCCGCCAACCTGCCAGATGACACGCCGCACGAGGTCAAACTCAAACGCTTGCAACGCCTGCAAGCGGCAATTGACGACAGCGTCAAAGCCATCAGCGCCAGCCGCCTGGGCACGGTGCAGCGGGTGCTGGTGGAAGGCGCAGCACGCAAGACCGCCAACGCACTATTCGGCCGTACCGAATGCAACCGTGCGGTGGTGTTTGAAGGCCCCGACCGGCTGATTGGCCAGATGGTGGACATCCAGATCACGGACGCGCCGCAGCGCTCACTCAAGGGCGTGGTGGTGACGCGGGATTTGGAAGTCGCTTGAGAAGACGTGCGGCTGTTTAGTGCTGTCCGCCGCGCAGCGGTTGCATTTCCGGGTTGCCGAATTTTGCGGCAGGAAGCGAGACTGCTAGTCCGCTCGTTTTGTCTTTGAGCGTAATGCGGTTTAGTACCGGATTGGCCGGGCCATGCGGTCTTTGCAGGTATTTCACCAGTACCTCTGTACCATCCAGCGATGCGCCATCGCTATCCTTGAGGATGGTGACATTGGATGGTGCGCCAGTTGTACTGTCGACCGTGCAGCCGGGTACGAGGATGGTGTTGAGAAGGCAAGGATCAGCGGCATACCAGTAAGAAGCGTAGCTGTAGGTCTTGTTGGCGGTATTATCTGCATTTCTGAGTGCCAGATCTGTTCCGTTTACCTTGATGTTAAACGCGCGTCCAACAGCGAGCGGATAAGGTGCTGCAGTGGTGAGCAACTGGTAGGGGTCGAGATCCATGGTGACGCCACTGAAGTTGAATAACCAGCCGCCAGTCCACTTTGCTACGTCCGGGTTGAGCGCGCCATCTGCGGCATTCTCGATCTGGTTTTTGATGGCCTGGCCGGGCAGGTTTGCACGGGCAATTTGCGCACCTATCGGCATGAAGTGGAACAGATCTTCATAGCGGATAGGGCCGGCTGGCACATGCGTGCCGTAGCGGAAACCGCGAATCGCGCCAATATCGGCACCCGTCATGGCCTTGAAGGCATCTGTCATGAAGCCGTGCGATGAACCTTCAAGTAATGCTGGCATATTCTCGTTCGAGAAATTCGAGCGATGCAATGCAACGGCGGTGCTGCCAACGATTGCATCGATAGGACGCTTAAGCTTGGCTCCGTTGAAAGGGTTAACCTTGTCGGCGTAATTCTTGCCGGTAAAGCCTGCACGGATCTGGGCAATTTTGGCAGCAACCTTTTTGTTTTCAGGAATGCTGTCGTCCACGCGGATCGATTGCAACTCCCACTCGGCCACGGCATTATTTTTTACTATGAGCGTGAGTTTGCCCATCATGGTGCCATCCTGGCCCTCTTCCAGCAGAATGGTTTTACGGCCACTGGTCTTGTTGGTGACGACGACAGCATTGCCTGTTTTCTCGTGCATATCTGAAGAGAGCACCACATCGATACCATCTATGTTCTCGGCGATGCGGATGTTGTTGGCCAGCCCCATTTCAGAAGCCATTACCAGCAGATTCACATGTTCGACATTTCGCAGGTGAGCAACTTGCAATGCAACTTCGGTATCCAGCTCAGTGCCATTCCTGAGGAAGCAGAAACCCCTGGTGACAGATGAGCCCACAACTTGAGGACCGCGATCAGTGGTCAGGCCGAGTATGCCAACTTTGACCTTGCCAATCATTTTGATTTTGTAAGCCGGAAGGGGGCGGGCACCAGTTGAACAAGCAGCTGGTGGTGTTGGTGGTGAGGTAACTGGTGGTGTGATAAACAAATTGGCATCAATTGCCCCCCAAGGCGCTGCTGGCGTTGCGCCGGCAAAAAGTTCGACAAAGCGCTGGATGCCATACACAAATTCCCAGTTGCCGGGCGCAAATGCGTCAATGCCAAATTCTGGCATATTGAGCACGTCCACAATCGCTTGCCCACGGGTAAACAGCACCTCTGCACCGCCTTGTATGGTGTCGCCAGTGTGTATCAACAATGCATTTTTATCTTTGGCGCGTATCTGCTGGATGACAGTCGCTACGCGAGCCAACCCGCCTTCCTTGCGACCCACGTTGTCACTGCGCACATTGGCACGGGGAATCAGATGGCCGTGAAAATCGCCGGTATGGATGATGGTGACTTTGTTGCCGTCTGCGTATGCAGAGGTGGCTGCGAAAGTTGCAGAGATGGATAGTAAAGCACATGTCAATAAACTTATTTTATGAGACATAAGTATTCCTTTGAAGAGCGACGTTCCTCGACAGATCGAGGGAGCCCGCGATCACTATCGCGAGCTACAAACTGTTGGAAGGGAACCTTCCCTCAATCGGCCTTGATATAGCGCCAGCCTTCGTTTTGCCGGTCGAGAATTTCAATGATGCCGCCGGGCACATAGCCGATGTCGGACAGCATGTCTTCCTTCTCGAGCACCAAGGCCTTCATGGTCTCGCCACATGCCAGCACCTTGACGCCTTGCGCGAGCGCTGCGGCGACCAATTTGGCCGAGGGTGAATTCCCCTTCAGCATGCCGATGCCAGCGCCGTTGGCGACGATGCGGATCTCGACGTTGGCCTTGCCGGCGTTCTTGGTGAGGGCCAGCGTGTTGTTCAAGGTCTGATTCCAGCCGCGCGGCTCGGCATTGCTGACCTGAAAGATCACCCGGTACTTGGGTGCCGCGGCGCCTGCTGCGGGTGTTTGCGCCCATGTAACAAATGGCGTCAACGCGAGGAACAGGGCGGCAAGAAGAACACGCAGTCGAGTTGTCATATGGAGCATCCTGAAAAATCCTGAAAGTGAGGCCCATTTTAGAAGACACTTGGCGGTCGCCCAATAGCGGAATAATTCGAGCCTGACCCCTTTTATTTCTTTTATTTGACGCTGGCCGTAAAAAAACCCCGCGTCGCAACGCGGGGTTTTTGTTGCAGTAAAAGCCGCTCAGCAGCCTGCCTTGCATGTGCCGCCGCCATCAAACTCCATGGTCTTGCCGCTCAAAGGAATATGAGCGGGCACTTTCACGGCCTTCAAGAAGGCTTCGGTCTTGCTGCCCGGACGCACCTTGCCTCCGACCGTGCCGACTTCGTTGGCGTGCGACGGGATCACCGACGCGGGCTTCACCAACTCGTTGATCACGTAGGCCGCCTCGGCCGGACCCGTGGTGAAGCCATCGCCGATATTCATGACCGCGAGCTTCGCCTTATAGTGGCCGCGCACGACAGTTTTCTGCTCGGCCGTAATGCCGGTATCGCCGGAGAGATAAACCACTAGGCCGTTGCTGAAAGTCAACACGTACCCGGTGGCCTCACCAACGTAACCGGCGATGCCCGCTTCCTTCATGTGCTTGCCCAGATCGCCGCCGATTAAATCGGGATCGAGACCGTTGCTGTGCGAGGCAGGCACGGTTGCGATGGTCACCCCGTCGATCTTCCGGCTGCCGCCGAAGCGGACCAGGATCGAGTTGGCGGGATCGCCGCCATTGGCCTTGAGCTTGGCCGCAAAGAACGGCGGCATCTCGCTGCCAGTCACGATCTTCGATTTCTTGGCCAGCGCGATATTCACGGCGTTGGTGTTGGGAACGGCTGAGACGGACGTGTCGGGTTTATCGCAACTGCCCGAATTAGGCGCCTTGTTGTGCGCGGTGCCCACGTGGTCGCCATGCATATGGCTAACCAGGATGATGTCGATCTTGCCCAGCCGCGGATCACCCGCGCCGGCGACCGTTAGGCCCGGGTCGTAGAGGACGCGCGTGCCATTCGGATCCTCAAACACCAGCGCGCGGTCTCGCGAGCAAAACTCGCCGTCGATGCCGCCCAACGGTGTCACTTTCACGTTGGCTGCATTCGCGCCCAGCGTCACCAATCCTGCCAGCAACGCTCCTGCTATTTTCACTTTCATGATCATCTTCATGGACTTCTCCTTGGAAAGGGATAGAAAATTCAACCGCATGAGGCCAAGTATGGCACCGAAAAGCGTCCTCAAGAGTAGTGCTTTCCCTGATGTGGCGATCTGAATTCCCAAGGTTTTTCCGCCCACCGGCACAAACGACATGCAAAGCTGGGCTGCGGGCACGGCCTTACCCCGGCGCAGTCTTCGCAACCCCCTTTTCAGGTTCAACAGGCCCAAGAAATGCGCTATCCGAACAGTATTGAGACTTGACCCCGGTTTCCACGCGCGTGCTGGGCAAGACCGGCATCAACGTCATGACACGGCTGATGGGGCTGATCCTGGCCGCGCTGGTGGGCTGAGGAAAGAAGGGCTGCCGTCGCGCAAGACAGCCGCCCTTGTGCAGCGCCCCCGGGAAAGCTACCAGCCGATGGCCTTGGGCAGCCAGAGCGCAATCTGGGGGTAGAAGAACACCAGGGCCAGGGCCACCCCCTGCATGGCGACAAACGGCACCACTCCCTTGTAGATGTCGCGGATGGTGACCTCCGGCGGGGCCACCCCTTTGAGGTAGAACAGCGCCCAGCCAAACGGCGGCGTGAGGAAAGAAGACTGCAGGTTCACCGTGATCAGCATGGCCAGCCACACCGGGTCCACGCCCTGGGCCAGAAGCACCGGCAGGAAAAGCGGCACGGCAATGTAGCTGATCTCGATCCACTCGATGAAGAAGCCGAGAATGAAGATCAGAAACATCATGAACCAGATGTCGCTGTTGACGCCGCCGGGCAGCCACTCGAACATGCGCACAATCAGGTCTTCGCCATGCAGGCCCCTGAAGGACAGGGCAAACACCTGCGCCATCATCAGGATGAACATCATGATGGCGGTGATCTTGCTGGTACTCAATGCCACCTCTTTGAGCACTTTCATGCTGAAGCGTCCAGAAATTATCGTGATCAACACCGCACCAATGGCGCCCATGGAGGCCGCCTCGGTGGGCGCGGCCACACCGCCCACGATGGAGCCCAGCACCGACACCACCAGCATGATGGGCGGCACCACCACTTTCCAGAACCTGATCCAGAGCTGGCGGCGCGAAACCAGATCACGCTCTGCCATCGGAATGGGCGGCATCAACTCCGGATTCATCCAGCCACGAATGAGCAAATAGATGATGTACACCGCCGCCAGCAGCATGCCCGGGCCCACAGCGGCAGCAAACAGCGTACCCACCGACAGCTGCATGATGTCCGACAGCAAAATGAGAATCAGGCTGGGCGGAATGATCTGCCCCAACGTGCCCGAGGCGCAGATGACGCCGCAGGCAATGCCCTTGTCATAGCCCCGACGAATCAGCGTGGGCAGGGTCAGCAGGCCCAGCGTGATGACGGTGGCGCCGACGATGCCGGTGGTGGCACCCATCAGTACGCCAAACAGCACAATGCCCACACCCATGCCGCCGCGCACGCCGCCGGCGATGTGGCCCATCACGTCCAGCAGGTCGTCCGCGAGGCGGGATTTTTCCAGCATCACGCCCATGAAGACAAACAGCGGAATGGCCATCCACTGGTAACCCGCCACAATGCCATAGACGCGTGCCGGCAGCAGGTTGAACAGTGTCTCTCCAAAACCCAGGTAACCAAAGCCAAAGCCCACCGTAGCCAGCGTGATGGCCACCGGCACGCCGATCATGAGCATCGCGAAGAAGCCCGCCAGCATCAGCAGCGCGTACGTTTGCGGCTCAAACATGCGCTACCTCCTGGCGGGTTTTCCAGGTGTGGATCCGGCGCATCAGCTCGGCGCAGGCCTGCAAGGTCAGCAGGGCGTAACCGATGGGAATCAGGGACTTGACAATCCAGCGGTAAGGAATCCCGCCGGGGTCATTGGATATTTCGCCCGTGGCATAGGACTGCCCGACATAGGCCAGGGACAGCTTGAAAAACAGCAGGGCCACCAGAATGGTGAGCACGGCGGAGATAACATCCACGATGAACTTGGTCCTGGGGCTGTAGTTGGCGTAGAACAGATCCACCCGAACGTTGTCGCCACGCTGCAGTGCGTAGCTCATGCCCAGCAGAATCAGGGCGGCCAGCAGATGCCACTCCAGCTCCTGCGACCACACCGAACCTAAGCTGAATGAATAGCGCAGCAGCACATTGACCGCGACCAGCGAGATCATGGCCAGCGCCACCCACAGGGTGGCCCGGCCAATCACGTCGATCAGCGCCTCAATTCCCTGCATGGCGATTGACATCGCCTTGAGCATGAGGGCGGCTCCCGCTTCAGCCGCGTACTTTGACGTGGTAGTGCTCTTCGCTGACTTCCACCCAGCGGTCGTACTTGACCTTGAAAGCCATGTAGGAGTCATGCACCTTCTTGGTCATCGGGTCTTTGGCCACGGCCTCGGCCAGCACTTTTACCGTTTCAGTGCGCAGCGCCATGAGGACGGCATCGGGCAACGGCTTGGCAATCACTTTATGGTTCTTGATCAGGTCTTCCATGGCCTCCGAATTGGCCTTCTGGCACCAGGCCTCGCTGATCACATTGCAAGCCGCCGCCGCGTTTTGCACGATGGCCTTGAGGTCGGCCGGCAGCTTGTCCCAGGCCGCCTTGTTGATCAGTAATTCGGACACGGTTGCCGGCTCATGCCAGCCCGAGGTGTAGTAGTACTTGGCCGCCTTGTGCAGGCCCAGGCGACGGTCCTGGAAGGGGCCGACAAATTCGGCGGCATCAATCACGCCACGCTCCAGCGCGGGGAAAATCTCGCCGCCGGGCAGCAGCTTCACATCCACCCCCAAGTTGGCGTACACCCGGCCGGCCAGGCCGGGAATGCGCATCTTCAGGCCCTTGAGGTCGGCCACGCTGTTGATTTCTTTCTTGAACCAGCCGGTCATCTGCACGCCGGTGTTGCCGCAGGGCATGGCCACCATGCCGAACGGGGCATACACCTCGTTCCACAGGTCAATGCCGCCGCCGTCGTAGAACCAGCCGTTGATGCCCTGGAAGTTCAGGCCGAAAGGCACGGCCGTGAAGTACTGGGCGGCAAAAGTCTTGCCGGTCCAGAAGTAGCTGTTGGCGTGGTTCATCTCCACCGTGCCAGCACGCACGGCGTCAAAGCCCTCAAACGCAGGGATCAGCTCGCCCGCGCCATACACCTGAATCTTGACGCGCCCATTGGACATGACATCAATGCGGCGGGCCAGGTCGGTGGCGCTGCCCGGGCCATCCATATAAAAGGGCGAGCCCTTGGTATAGGCGCTGGTCATCTTCCAGTTGAATGACTGCTGCGCACGCGCCACCATGGGCGCGCCTAGGCCGGCAGTGAGGGCGCCGGCAGCCACCCCTTTGGTGACAAAACCACGTCGATTCAGTTTCATGAAGAACTCCTGGTAAATGGGGGGGAAAGAAAACAGACTATAGCCTGTCCTGTACAGCAAGGGCCGTGCCACTCTTTGTGCTGCTGCCTTGCCACGGCCCGACCCGACAGCCCTGTGCGCGCACCGCTTCAGGCAAAACAGCCCGTATGCGGGCACAGGGCGCGCACTGTTATGGTGTGATGGGTCAGGCCACGGGCCACGGGCCAGGGTGTCGCCCTGCGGCATCTGCCGTGGGGGCGGGGCGCTGCACCGCCACGCTGCAAATTCGGGGTCAGGTCTCAATACTGTTCGGTTAGCGCATTTTCAGACGCTCCACAAGCGAATGGTGGGCGGGCGCAGTAGCGCAACAGTCGCTCCAGCCCTGAGCGGTCAGGTGCCTCGATACGCACCCCGGCATCGACCGAGAAACCGCCACCGTGGGCGTAGCCGACCATGTCTTTGGCGTCATGCGCATCCAGATGCCCGCGTGCGACGAAGGCGCGCAGGATGCGTTTGCGCACGTCAAGCTGGGGAATTCGAGCCTGACCCCTTTTCTCGATTAACCAATGTCCCCAATCAAACCCGACATTAGTCGTTTTTTACTATAGTA